>CAYMHJ010000357.1:0-6439 GCA_964390165.1 uncultured Prosthecobacter sp.
GCTTCGGATCCCAGGTGTCGAGATGGCTCTGACCGCCGGTCATGTAGAGGAAGATCACATTGCGCGCTGTCGGCACCTGCTTCGCCGTGGACGACCCTTCACCGGCCGCAAAGGCCTTGCCGGAGAAAAGATGCGCACCAGCCGGCATCAGGCCGACACCGAGCATGGTCTTTGCCGTATTCGCCATGAAACGTCGACGATCGAGTTCGCAGCGAAGGAAGGGTGATGGATTGGTTTTCATGGGAATGGGGCAGTTGGATGGATGGCCGTTGATCCTGGTCTTCAGCCTTGGCTCGCCGACAACCAACGCATCCCCCGCCAGCCGCATGTCGTGCCACCCCTCCTTTGCCAAACCGCGCCCAAGCAACGGCAAAATCGGCACAGGTCCAGGATTGGCGGCGGAAATCGGAGGGAGATGTCTCCGACTTTGGTCGGATGCCTGGGAGCCTCGG
Source organism: uncultured Prosthecobacter sp. (assembly GCA_964390165.1). Taxonomy (GTDB): domain Bacteria; phylum Verrucomicrobiota; class Verrucomicrobiia; order Verrucomicrobiales; family Verrucomicrobiaceae; genus Prosthecobacter. The sequence goes on from CAYMHJ010000357.1 coordinate 453, forward strand.
TATCCGACAGAAGTCCTATAACGCGGCGGCGCAGAGTGTGAAAAAGTTTGGGCATTAGGGCACACCCACTCTGCCGCACCTCATGAAAAAGCACCTCCTTCACCTCTCCTTTGCTGCCTTGATCGCTGCAGGTGCATTTTGGCTCTGCGCACGGCAGTCTGCACCTACCACGTCCGCCGTGCCGTCACCCGCTGCTCCAGTCACATGCTGCGGCGCGGTCAGGCCCTTTGTGGAAAAGGCCGAGGCCCGCGAGTCGGGCCTGCCTCCATCGGCGGATGTGCTCTGGCGCACACCTTCCTCCATCTCGCCGCTGGCGGAGTTCCAGCGCTGGGCGGATGACTACATCGCGGATCCTTCTGCAGAAAAGGCGGCGCGCGGTCTGGCATTGGCGGCGGCTCGGAGACAGGAAATGCTTTCGCTGATCAAAAGCGATCCTGCACTGGCGCTGGCAAACACGGTGCCTCTCGCGGTGCGCAGGGCGCTGCCAGCCGAAGTGCAGGCGCTGCTGGAGGATCGGATCGATGCCAAGGGCGACTATCTCACGGCGGGCGTTTCCTTTGCCCCTGGGCAGGGACCCGGCACAGATCCGGTCATCTCGACGCATGTGCGGCTAGCGGATGGGCGGAAATTCCGTGCCTACACTTTTGGTCGGCGCGAATACCAGCCGACGCGGCGTGGCCGGCCTGTCCACGGCATCGCGTTGGGCGATCAACTGGCGGTGATGGAGCTGCCGGGCCGCGTGATGGAGCCCGTGGAACTGGCGGAGGCGAAGGCCACGCTGGGCACGGTGCTGTGTCCTGTTTCCGCAGTTCCCACGGCCTCGAAAGGCCAGGAGGTGGGCCTGCTCATCGCTGCGGAGCCGAAGATCTACTGCGAACCTGAACATGCGGAGGTGGAACTCTACGAAGGCGAGTGGGCGGAGCTGGCGGCGGGCCACGCGGGTCACACAGGTCCGCGCTCGGCAGCCTCCGGTGGAGAGGGCGATGCGGAGGACGACTCCCCCTCCCGCGCCCCGCTGGGCTGGACCACGGGGAAGAAAAGCATCCTGGCAGTGCGGGTCAATTTCCCTGTCGATGACGATGCTACGGAGGGGCTGGACCGGCACCAGCTCAGTGCCGGTAACTGCACCGAGATCATCAACCGCATCGGTGCTCGATTGAAAGAATGGTCCTACGGTCGCCTGGAGATCAAGCCGGTGGGTAGCGGCGGCTCGGGCGTCACCCCGGTCATTCACATGGACGATCCGGCGGAAGATTACCTCCGTTCCGAGTTCTGGTACGAAATGTATGACGAAGCCCTGGACAAAGCAGAGGACGACCATGGCTACGACGATGACGCCTACGACTTCTACATCATCCTGGCCGGCAATGCGCCTGTGACGGATGATGTGAAGGACCCCGATAATCCTGCTGCGGCGACATGGGCCGGCGTCGGCTTCATCGGCGAGGCAGGATGCATGACACGAGTGAATGAGCCAGGCTGGACCACCGAGGAGCGCATCGCGACGAATGTGGACGTGGCCCTGCACGAGCTGGGGCACAACTTCGGCCTGCTGCACGCCAGCAGCCTCTACCGCCTGCCGCCCGGCGGCCAGTGGACCTTCGGCAGGGTCGAATATGGCGATGTGTATGACCAGATGGGCACTGGCGCGGATTATAATGCACACAACAAGAAGTGGCTGCGCTGGCTGGACAACGCCAACGTCCCCTTCCTCAATGGCAGTGGCATCCACACCATCCGCGAGTCTGACATGCAGGAAAAAAGCGGCTCCCGCGGCCTGCAGGTGAAGATCGGCACCACTGAGCGGCGCACAGACCTCTCCATCGAATACCGTCTCAATGGCGTCGTGCCGCAGGATAACGGCCCCTTCCGCCAGTGGAGTCAGCAGCAGATGGCCTTCGGTGCCATGATCCGTCTGGCCCGCTCCTGGGCACCGAAAACCTTCCTCATGGACTCCACCGAAGAAACCCCCGGTGACGAAATCGCCAATGGCAGATTTGACAGCCCGCTGCTGCCGGGTCGCACCTTCCGCACCTCGCGGCCGAATGGCGGAAACCTTTATGTGACCAATCTCAACGCCGACCCAGAGGCTGGTGAACTGACGGTGGACATCCAGTACGGCGAGCCCGCTGGCAACCGCGCGCCCACTGGCAGCCTGGACTACCACAGCGCCTTCGTCGGAGTGGGAGACAAAGTCCGCTTCACCGCAGAGGTTGCCGATCCCGATGGCGATGCTCTGGCCTACTTCTGGAGCGTGCCCGCGCTCAATGGTGACCGTCCCTCGCGATACGCTGTCTTCCCGAACAGCCGCTCCATCGTCGTGCAATTCCCCGCTGAAGGATTCCCGAGTGTGAAATGCATCGTGAGCGATCGCCACGGCGGCACGAAGGAACTCACGGCTGGTCTTTCCGTGGGTGCCAACAACGCGCCTACTATTTCTGTCATCAATGACAAGACGATGAATGAGGACACGACGTTCTTCATCCCATTCACTGTGGATGATGCTGGAACGGAACCCGACTTGCTGGAAGTCACCGCTATCAGCCTGGATGAAACGGTCATCCCCACGGCGAATCTCATACTCGGCGGCAAAGGGGCCGACCGCACGCTCACTTTCACGCCAGTAGCCAACCGCCACGGCAAGGCCACCATCCAGCTTGCAGTGAGTGATGGTGCAGAAAGTGCCATCGAGTCCTTCACCGTCACCGTGCTGCCGCAGACGCCCGGCACCGTGCTCCTGCCCATGCGCTCTGCGAGCTGGCGCTACTCCGCCACCAGCCAGAGTCCGCCGGCAAACTGGATGAGCCGCACCTTCGACGACAGCGACTGGGCCATGGACAATGGCGAATTTTCCCATCCGCTGCCGGTGCCAAACTTCGGCGATGCCACCAACCTCGGCTCCGTCATTGGGCGCACCACCTGCTACTTCCGCCGCCAGTTCACCGTCCCAGCCATCCCCAGCGGCACACCCATGGTGCGCATGTTTTGTGACGACGGCGCCGTCGTCTATCTCAACGGCGTCGAAGTCTATCGGCACAACATGCCAGAGGGCCCCATCACTCCCACCACCCCAGCCAGCTCCAGTGTAGAGGGCTACAAGGAAAGGGAGGGCATTATCTTCCCCCTGGATCCCGCTTTGCTCATCAATGGGCAGGCCAACCTCATCGCTGTGGAAGTCCACGATGCTGGTGGCGCACGCGGCGCAGGAGATGTGCTCTTCGACCTCGAGTTCATTCTCACCCATCCGCCCATCGTCAGCCAGATCGACGACGTCACCGTCATGGCTGGGTCATATTCGGCGGACGTGAATTTCACCGCATCTGATTTCGAGTCAGGCGGCGGCCCACTCAGCTTCACGTTGCTCTCATCAAATCCCGCGCTGCTGCCCCTCTCCTCCCTGAAAGTCCATGAGCGCCCCAATGGATACTATGTCTCCATCAAACCACCGGAGGTGCCTGGCAGCAGCGTCATCACCGTGCGTGTCAGTGATGGAAGAGCCGAGACATGGCGCAGCTTCACCTTCACAGCCACGCCCTTCAATGCCACGCCTGTCATCGAACCCATCGCCGACTACTCCCAGTCCCTCGGCCAGGGTCCGGCTCTCATCGAGATCACGCTCAGTGATGTGGACAGCGATCTCAGCACGCTCGTCGTCACCACATCCTCAGACGCAGACTCCGTCGTGCCCACAGGTGCCATCACCGTCCTGCCGGGCAATGATCCCAGCAAACGCTGGCTCAAGATCACCCCCAAACCCGGCACCCAGGGCAGCACCCCCGTCTATGTCTATGTTGACGACGGTAGCAGCTTCAGCTCCGAGGGCTTTATCTTCAAAGTACTGCAGAGTGCCCAGCCAAGCGCCAGCCCTGCCAAACTCATCCCCCGAGGGAGCCAGTGGCTCATGTGGGCAGCGCCCCTGCCCGGCGGGGAGAAGCCCATCGACTTCACCGCACCGAATCTCGACGACAGCGCCTGGACCGCCATCACCACACCCGCCGAGGCCGCCATCCCCGCCGCCCCGCTGCGTGTAACCACGTATTTCCGCCGCAGCTTCGAGGCCGGAGCGCCCGTCGGCATCGCCCGGCTCGCCATGGGGCTGCGCTGTGACGATGGCGCGGCCATTTACCTCAATGGCACCCGCATCTGGCTGAACAACCTGCCCGAGGACTCGCTCAAAGCCTCCACGCTGGCGACCAAAGAAGTGACCGAAGCCGAGGAAGGCACCTGGCTCGCCCTCGATGCCAGCCCCAACCTGCTCAAACAAGGCCGCAACGTCCTCGCCATCGAGCTGCACCAGAGCGCCATGCCCAATGGCGAAGCACCCGGCGATCCCGTCTTCGACTTCGAAATGTATGCCATGCCCGATGTCGGAGCACCGGCCACGCCCACCAGCGCCCTCATCACTCCTGGCAGCACCTGGCATTACTGGGATTACCCCGTCGGCCATGCCAATGACGACCTGGCCAGCCGCCGCTGGACGCTCTCCGGTTTCGACATGGGCGGCATTTGGAAAAGCGGCACCGCCCCGCTCGGCTACGGAACTGGCGAAGAGGCCACTGTCATCAACCGCTTCCAGGATGTGGGCGGTAACACTCTCACCACCATCCCCAGTGCCCTCTTCCGCCGTGGTTTCGATGTGCCTGATCCTACTGCTCTCACCACCCTGCATCTTTACCTCCGCCGCGACGACGGTGCCGCTGTTTATCTCAATGGCGAACGCATCCTGCTCGATAACCTCGCCCCGCACGACAACCTCCCCACCGCCTCTGCGCTCTCCCCCGCCACCGTCGAAACCCGCAGCCAGTGGCACCACAGCACCGTCAGTGCCCGCCGCCTGCGTGCCGGGCGGAACTACATCGCAGTCTCCGTCCACCAGCACGCCATGACCGAGAGCATCCTCGCCTTTGACCTCCAGCTCATCGGCCAGATGACCGCCGAGCCCGAGCTGAGCCTGAAAATGGAAGGCGGGCCAGGAGGTGGGCCACCCGAGATCACTTGGTCCGCCGCCCACATCGGCTGGAGCGTCGAACATAGCACCGACCTGAGGAACTGGGTGCCCTACACCGTCCCCCCGATGGTCGATGGCCCCAAGCTCCGCCTCTGGCTGACCAACCCCGGAGAACGTGGCTTCTTCCGCCTCGTCTCACCCGCGAATCTGGGCGGCGCACGCTAATGCGTGTCTCCAGTCCCTGACTGAGGCAGACCAGTGCGTGCGTGTTTACATTGGTTCGTCACAGATGGAAGCGACGCTGGTCAATCCATTAAACCATGCAGAAACCGGCGGCGGTGTCGTTCACATCAAATGCCCCGCCAGTTCATACAGCTTCTAGTTTCACTGATCGTCATGGTTTGCGCCAGCCTGCACCTGCATGCGCGGCCCGTCATTGATGGCGATGACCTCGCCATCATCGCCCGCAGCAGCATCAACGTACCGAACCAGCACGATGCCGATCACGCCACCTTCCATCGAATAAAAAACTTCCGCAGCCTTGCGCTGATACACACACCAGAACCAGAAGACTAACCCATGATGAAATCGCTCCTGTTTCTACTGCTCAGTGTCACCAGCCTGTCTGCCGCCCCGGATGGCCTGCTGCTCGATCTCATCGTGCCGCCGCGTGATGGCGACCGATTTCTGCACGCGGAGTATTCCTGCTGGATCGCAGACGCCTCGAAGCCGGTGAAAGCCGTCATCATTCATCAGCATGGCTGCACGAATGCCTCGCCGGACAAGCATCCGCCCATCACGAGCGACTGGCACTGGCGGGCGCTGGCACGAAAGCATGACGCCGCGCTGCTGGTGCCGATGTATCAGGTGGCCAAGGGCTGTGATGAGTGGAACGACCCCGACAGCGGCTCGGAGCGTGCGCTGCTCACCGCGCTGGAGGACTTCGCGCAGCGCTCGAAGCGGCCTGAGCTGAAAGCCGCGCCGTGGGTGCTGTGGGGCCACTCCGGCGGCTCAAGCTGGTCCGCGCAGATGATCACGC
>CAYMHJ010000358.1:0-6419 GCA_964390165.1 uncultured Prosthecobacter sp.
GGACTCCGAAAAGCTCCAGAGGGCTGGAGCACTCCAAAACGCTGTCGCGCCCGCGTTGCTCATCGTTCCCGCCTCCCTCATCGGAAACTGGAAAGCCGAGGTCGCCAAGTTCGCGCCCGATCTGCGTCTCTTCATCGCGCACCCGTCGCAGACCGACCGCGAAACGCTCGCTTTGGCCGCCACGCATCCGGCGGAGGCCTTGCGTGGCTTTGATGTGATGCTGACGACGTATCAATTCCTGCAAAAGACCGACGCATGGCTCTCGCACGCCTGGAGCATGGTCATTCTCGATGAAGCGCAGGCCATCAAAAACAGCGGCAGCGGCTCCGCGAAGGCGGTGAAGGCCTTGCAGGCTCCCACCCGCATCGCTTTGACCGGCACGCCGGTCGAAAACCGTCCTGGCGATCTTTGGAGCCTCTTCGATTTCCTCAATCCCGGCCTCCTCGGCGGCAGCGCGGCTTTTGCCGAGGCCGTGAAGCACTGCGCGAAGGCTACCGAAGGCTACGCGCCACTGCGTCGGCTCGTTCGGCCCTACATCCTGCGCCGCATGAAGACCGATCGCCGCATCATCAGCGATCTGCCGGACAAGATCGAGCTAAAAGCCTTCTGCGGCCTCACCAAACGCCAGGCGACGATCTACGCGAAGCTCGTCGATCAACTCGCCAAGATGCTCGCCGACAAAGAGATGGAGCCCATCAAGCGACAAGGCCTCGTGCTCGGCTTCCTGCTCAAGTTCAAGCAAGTCTGCAACCACCCCAGCCACTGGAACGGCGACGGCGCGTGGTCTCCCGCCGACAGCGGCAAGTTCGCCCGCCTCGCCGAGATCTGCGGCGAACTCGCCGAGAAACGCGAGCGCGCCCTCATCTTCACGCAGTTCCAGGAAACCTGCGATCCGCTCGCCCGCTACCTGAGCACGGTTTTCGGCCGCGAAGGCGTCATCCTGCACGGCGGCACCAGTGTGAAGAAGCGTCCCGAGCTCGTCGAAGCCTTCCAGCAGCCCGGCGGTCCGCCCTTCATGGTCATCAGCGTCAAAGCCGGCGGCACTGGCCTCAACCTCACCGCCGCCAGCCACGTCATCCACTTCGACCGCTGGTGGAACCCCGCCGTCGAAAACCAGGCCACCGACCGCGCCTTCCGCATCGGCCAGAAACAAAACGTCATCGTCCACAAGTTCATCTGCCAAGGCACCATCGAGCAGCGCATCGACGCCCTGATCGACGAAAAGCTGTCCCTCGCCCAAGAACTCGTCGGCGATGGAGCCGGTGCCGAGAAAATGCTCACCGACATGAGCAGCGAGGAGCTACTCGATTTCGTGAAGCTGGATGTCAGTGCCGTGGGGTGATGGCCTGAGGGTCCCAATCAAGTCTCACGCAAAGGCGCAAAGACGCAAAGAAAGGCAGGGTTTCTGAACCTTGGTGGCTTTGCGCCTTTGCGTGAGACCCTCAATGATTGAGCCGATCAGCCAGGAAGTCATCCAGATGAGGATTGATCTGCCGGGCAAAGATGCCGTGATACCAAGGCGATCGGAGTTGGAGCCAGAGAACGGTCAGTGTGACCGGCATCTGCATCATCAAGGGAGACAACCAATCGGTGTGCCCGAACGCCCAATGAACGCCGACGAGGATCACGAACGCCACGGCCCACGCCAGTTCCAGTCTGCGCCAGACGAGGAAGACATTGCAAAAGAGGAAGAAATGCCCCAGCGCCATCGGAACGATCCACCAGAGCGGAAACGCTTCATTTCGCAGCCAGATGGTCAAGATGGTGCCGAGCAGCAACACGACGCCGTCCAAGGCAGACATCCGAAAACCGTGCTTTCGAGCTGGGAGAGAGTCTTTCATGTCATCAAGCTTCCAAGAGACGTTCATACCTCTCCCGATCCGCCTCGCTGAAGCAGCAGAAGATCACGCTTTGGATGGAGCACGGTGTCTCCAAAAACGCTCGCACGCTCTCCACGGCGATTTGAGCCGCTTGATCCGGCGGGAAGCGATAGACGCCGGTCGAGATGCACGGAAAGGCGATGCTTTGCAGGCCTGCTTCGGCCGCGAGGCGCAGGGAGTTCGTGTAGCAGGCACGGAGTTTGTCCGCCTCGCCGCTTTTGCCGCCGTTCCAGATGGGGCCGACGGTGTGGATGATGTGTCGCGCTTTGAGGCGATGGCCCTTCGTTATTTTCGCCTCGCCGGTGCGGCAGCCGTTCAGCATGCGGCATTCGGCGAGGAGCTCGGGACCTGCCGCGCGATGAATCGATCCATCCACGCCGCCGCCACCGAGCAGGGAGGAGTTGGCGGCGTTCACGATGGCATCGACGTCGAGCTGGGTGATGTCGGCTTGGAGGACTTGAAGGGTGGGATTCATGGAAAGCGGAGGAAATGAGTGGGAACATGCTCGACGAGCCAGACGCCATTGGTGCTGCGGCAAAAGACATGGCCGGCAGCATGCATTTCACCGGCGAGAATGGTTAGCAGAACAGGGCTTCCATGGCGTGCGCCGACCTCGAGGGTCATTTTCGTCTCCGCGGAAAGATGCACATGATGGCGTTCCATTTTGAGCAGGCCTTGGGCGCGGATGGCGTCGAGGAAACGGGTCGCGGTGCCGTGGTAGAGGAGCGCAGGCGGCTCTTGAGGCGCATACTCCAGCTCGACCTCGACCGAATGCCCCTGGCTCGCCCGGATGCGCGTGCCATCGGCACTTAACTCGAAGCGCTTCTTCGCGTTCGTGACGACGACATGCTCCAACTCGTCGCGAGTGAGCGCCCGGCCCGCTTTGGCACAACCGGCGAGCAAGGCCTCGACCTCCACCCATCCGGCAGAATCGAGCGTGACATGCGCCGCCGATGGCTCATGCCGCAGCACGAGGCTGAGGAACTTGCTGGCGCTGGTGGTTTGGGAGGGAGACATGGGGAGTTGTGAATGAGTGAGGGGTGAGTCAGTGAGTGGACAGACGACCGTTCAGTGATTCTCGCGAGGACAGCCACTCGTCCGGTATTCCTTCACGACCGGTGCGCAGCGCAACAATGCCACCCACAATGGCGCAATTTGTGTCGCAGTCTCCGTCGCCTTCGAGGGTGGCGAACATGGCTTCTTGGTAATCGTCGAGATGGCGTGTGGCGCACCAGAGGGCAAAAGGCACGGTATCTGGAGCGGTGACGAGAAACCCTGAGCCGAGGATGCGCGCGGCATTTTCGGGAGACATCTCCAGCGGCACCAACCGTGCCTTGCGGATACCTTCGAGTGTCTCTCCCGCGGGTGTCTGACTCAAAACGGCGCTCCAAAGCTGCTCACGAGCCTCACCCATATCTGTTGCCCGGTAATTCCACGCGGCAGCCGCAGCCAGCGAGACAGCCACGCTGCCCGCAATGCCTTCTGCGTGTGAATGGGTCACCACCGAGGACAAAGTGCTCTGCGGGGCGATCTGCGCGGGCTCATCCGCAAACCAGGCTCCGAGCGGCGCGGAGCGCATGGCACTGCCGTTTCCTTTGGAGCCTCGCCCGCTGAAAGCTGCGGCCGAAGTCGCCCGCCAGCTCTCTCCAGCTGCGATTTGCTCCAATTGCATCCGCGCACCTTTGCCGTATCCACGACCTGGATCGGCCCGGTAACGTTCCACAAAGCGCAGTGCGAGCGAATCACATGCAATCTGCCCATGTGCGTTCAGTTCCTCGACAATTGCGAGTGCCATTTGCGTGTCGTCCGTGTGCCACCAGGGCCCGGAGGACAGTCCACGCTTCTCCACAACGCTTCGCGCCGAACGTGCGCAGGTTGAAAGCATCTGCCCGAAGGCATCGCCGACCGACAAGCCGTCGAGGGAGAGAAGGGCGCGTTCGAGGCGGACTTGGTGTGTGTGGGATGAGTTCATGCTGACGTTCCATTCGTGGTGATAAATCGATCGAAAAGGCCCCGGAGATCTTCCTGACGTGGCAGCGATCTTTGCCAGTCTGCTGGAACAGATTCGATCCCATGGAAAATGCCGGCCAAACCACCAGCGACGCAGCCCGTGGTGTCGGTGTCATCGCCGAGATTCACAGCTTTGAGGACACATTCAGCGAAGGAATTCGTGGTCAGCAGACACCAAATCGAAGCGATGAGTGTGTGCAGGACGTAGCCGCTGGATTGGATGGCTTCCTCGGGTTGAGAGGCGAGATCAGGATTCAGTAGCGGGGAAAAAGGTGAATACTCAGGATGTGAGCCATACCGGACCCGGAACTCCGACGCGGCACAGGCATGGGCCTCGGCGGGATCATCTCCACGCATCAAAGCACGCACGAAGAGACCGTGGAGCACGCAGGCGAGTTTTGAGCGGTCATGAGCATGGGTGATTGCGGATGCGCGTGAGATGTGGTCACAAAACGTGTCTAGATGGCAGGACAAGGAAGCCAGTGGCACCGGAAGGATGCGCATGAGGGAGCCGTTGCCGTTGTCGAACTCGCCATCGCCTCCGGCGATCTCAGCCGGGCAGCCTTGTTCGATCATTCGAAGAGCCTTGCGGGTGGCGAAGCCGATGTCGAAGAGTGTGCCATGGGCCGTCCACAGTCCATGCGTGTACCAGCGCACGAAGCGCTCGCCCATGTCCTGAGTGTCGAAACCTTTTTCTGCCAGACTTTCGACGGCGCAGAGCAGCAGCGAGCCATCGTCGGACCAAGTTCCCTTGGGTTGCCCATGCGTGCCGTAGTCCCGCATGTCCGTCACCGGGTCGTGAACACGATCCACGCGAGGTTTGAACTCCACGGGCACACCGAGAGCGTCGCCGATGAGGGAGCCGTAGAGGCCGCCGAGGATGCGGAAGGATGAGTTCATGAGTCGATACCGACGGCCTTTTGGGCTGTTTCGCTGGCAGGCTTGTAGAGCCGCTCTGCCGGTGTTTGGAGGTTGGCGAAGCCTTCGGTGAGATGAGCGCGTTGCTCGGCTACGAAGGGTGTGATGTCTTCAATGCTCACAAGAGCACTCTGGCCGTATTGGCGCAGTGTTTCGCCGCGCAGGCCGAGTTGCACGGCACGGCGTTGGACGCAGGCACCGAGCGGGTCGTGATCCGGGTCCCATTGCAAACGAACGTCGGAGCTGGCGACGGCTGCCTGCCACTCTTGCTGATTGGAATGGCCGCTGGCTCTGAAAGTGGATGCCACGGCAGATTCAAGCACCTGGTCAAAGAATGTGCGGCGCAGACGCACCGCCAGAATCTGCTCCTGGCCTTCTTTGGTGGCCCAGCCGGATCGATACATCATCCAGAGAAAGTTGGGTTTGATCCAGCTCATGCGATTGAAGCTGAAATCGCCGCCGAAGCGCTGGTTTGCGACGGCATAGAGAGCGATGGACGGCCTGTAGGCCTGATAGACGACAACGGAGTCGTCGTCGAACTGTGCAAGGATGTGCTGACCGGTTTGGGGCCAGTGGGAAAGTTGTTCGAGATAGGGTTGGACGGACAAACTCATGGGAATCGTTGCGTGACCTCGATGAGGCCGATGATGTGTTGATTGAACTCTTCGAGTTCTTCCGCAGGCACCCAGAGTTCGCGGTGCATGCTGCCGCCCACGACTTGTTCGGTGAAGCGGCTGAGGTAATCGGCATCGATTGCAAAGCGGGTGACGAAGCCGGAGCCGGAGGCGGGCACATTCCAGTCGCGGGCGATCTGGATCGCATACTCCTCGTTCATCACCGGATAGAAGATCGGCTGGTCGGGCAGACGCGGCGGAAAGGCCTTCCAGCCGTTTTGCTCGATCAAAGCGAGTTCTTTGGAGCCGACGGGGCGGAAGAGAATGGTGGTTTTCATTTCGTCGAGGCTTGAAGACGGGAGCGCACCTCCATCAGCGCGAAGCCAAGGAGATTGAGGCCTCTCCAATTTTCGGGTTTTTCAGCGTCTGGGTGGCTCGCGGCCATGCCGATGCCCCAGATGTGGTCGAAGGGGCTGGCTTCGACCAGAATGCGGTCACCCGTTTGTAGAAGGAATGTCTTTAAAGATTCGTGTTGGCCAAATTTGGCTGCATTGCCTCGCACAACGATGTCCCAGCGGTGGTGAAGCCAGATTTGGTCGTCGAAGTTTGCCACTTTCCGGCCGAGCTTCTTGGCGATTGCCGGGCTCTTCGCAGCCAGGATCTCGGAGTGAGTCAGTGAATCGCCAAACAGACGCGCCTTCTCAGCCATCATGAAGTGTTCGGCTGTGGCGTAACGGATGCCTTCGAGTTCAAAAGGATGACCATCCCACCACTGGCTGAAGCAAGACTTGGTGATGGAACCATCCTTGGCAGGCGTGTGTCCCCAAAAGAATGCCCATTTTGGACGAAAGCCTTTCTGCATCGCAATGGTCAGTTGATCGAGAGTGATTAGAGGATTGGTTTTCATATCTCGAACAGAAAGCCCTTCTTCTTGAGGCGTTCGTATTTCACGGGGTCGAAGCGGAAGAGCTGGGCGGGGCGATGCGGTCCTTCCTGG
>CAYMHJ010000359.1:0-6395 GCA_964390165.1 uncultured Prosthecobacter sp.
CTTCGGGCACTTTGGCCCCGAGATGCCAGGTGCCGAGCGTGGTGCCGTACCCCATGTAGTCGAGCAGTGATCCGCCGCCCTGGGCTTTGCTATAAAACCAGCTCGCGGCTTTTTCCTCGGCGCTGGGTTCTTTTTCGATCTTGTCGGCTCCGTGATAAAGGGGGCCGCGATTGCCTCCGCAGTGCTGGAATTCCAGCGGCTCGCCGATGAGACCTTCCTGGATCAAACGATGTGCGGTTTGCTGCGCGGCATCCCAGACGAGGGGCCAGTTGATGGCCAACACTTTGCCCGTGGGTTTCATGGCGGTGACCATGGCGTCTGCCTCCGCCACGCTGCCGGCGAAGGGTTTCTCCATGAGGATGTGCGTGCCGAAGGGCGCGACCTTTTCCACCCACTCGCCGTGCTTTGAGGCGGCGGGGCAGAGGACGACGATGTCGGGCTTGGCCTGCTCCAGGCAGGCGTGGTGGTCGGTGAAGACCTTTTCGGGCCGCAGGCTGAAGTTGCGCGCGGCATCCACCATGCGGTCGGGCTGCTCATCGCAGATGGCAACGATCTCGGCGTTCGGATGCTCGAAGGTCTGCCGGAGCAGATCCCCCATGTGGAAGTGGTCAAAATTGATGCCTGCGATGCGCCAGCGTTTCATGGTGAACTTGGTGGAGGAAGTTGTGTGTGGAGCTTGATCTACGGGGTGGAAACGCGCCGCACCCCAGTGTACGAGTTGGAAACTTGATTTACGCTTTAGATCTCAGGCCTTCAAAGCCCAGTCGAGCAGGGCCTGGGCATCACGCCAGACGCCGCTCTCGGTGTCGTTGAGAACGACGACGATGCGGCGCTTGCCGTTGCGTTCACCGCTGGCCACGAGGCAGTAGCCAGCGGCATCTGTGTAGCCGGTTTTCATGCCGTCGCAGTAGCTGGCGCTGCGGAGGACACGGTTGGTGTTGGCTAGTTCGGTGACTTTCCCACTGGGCCATTTGAACTTGTAGCTCTGGAGTTTCACAATGGCGCGGATGTCTGGGAGCTTGTCGCAAGCTTTGGCGATGACGCTGAGGTCTTTGGCCGTGGAGAAGGGCTCGTCTCCATCTCGTGAAGGGAGTCCGTGAGGGTTGCGGTAGTGGCTGTTCTGAAGACCGAGTTCCTTGCACTTGGCATTCATCTTTTCGACGAAGGCTCCGACGCTGCCGGCATTGTCGCGCGCAAGCACCTGGGCAATGTCGTTGGAGCTTTTCACGAGCACGGCGGTGAGCAGTTGGCGGCGAGTGTATTGCTCTCCGGCTTTCAGACCGAGGCGCACAGGGGCACACTGGGTGTCGCTGTGTTCGACGGTGATGATTTTATCCAGGTCTCCCGCTTCGACGACGAGTAGCGCGGTGAGCAGCTTGGTGGTGCTGGCGATGGCTCCGCGCTTTTCGGCGTTCTTTTCCCAGAGAACTTCATCGGTTATGGGGTCGATGATGATGACTCGGTCAGCGCTGACGAGCGGAATGGGGCCGCGAAGCTGCTTGATCTCGACCTCACGGCGGACACGCTTGGTCTTTTCGAGTTCGTCGGCGAGCTGCTTTTTCAGCATTTCCACCGACTTTTCACGCGCCAGGAGATCGAGCCGTTGGCCCTCGATGATCTGCTTTTGTTTGGTGACCTCGGACTCGCGGCGGATGATGTCTGCTTCCTTGGCATTCACCTCCTCCTCCCGCCATTTGAGCTTGGCTTCTTTTTCGGGGTCACCGCAGCTCGTGCAGATGAGCGATGCGACCAGGATGAGGAGGGTGGTTTTGAAGGCGTTCACGGCGGGCTTCATGTCACGATAAAATTTAGAGTTCGGAGAGGAGTTCCTTCAGGCGTGCGGCTGGCCACTGACCGGGAGCATTGGATTCGCCAATGAAACCGTAGTTCAGCAGGCTGCCCGCCTTTGCAAGCACCAAGCGGGAGACACGTCCCCATGAGCCCATGCCCATGCTGGAAAGGCGCAGGCGATGGGATTCAGCAGTGATCGTGAGCAATCGGCTGAGATCGGCAGGTGAATTCAGGAAGGTGGCGATCTTCACGGCATCAAACCCGGCGGGCTGTGCGAAGCTGATGGCACCCCGCAGCACTTCATCTCCCGGCGTGGACTGGAAGTCATGGAAGGAGCCCATGACCTTCACTCCGGCAGCGTGGGCTTTTTTGATGAGCGGTGCCATCTCCATGGCGCTTCGAATTTCGAGATCGACGATCACGGCGAGGTCGAGCAGCGGCTCGACCATCTCCATGCGCTCGACGGGCACGAGGCTCCCTTGTCCTCCTTCGGCGGGATGGCGGGCGGTGAGCAGGATGGGCGTGGTGTTTCCAGCCTGGGTCAAAACAGCGCGCAGGTCTGGGGCGGGCATCTTGAGAGTGTCGAGGCGAAGCTCAATCACATCGCAGGTGGATTCACGCTGGTTGGGTGACATGGCAGCCCAGGCCGTGAGGGTGGATGCATCGGGAATGACTCCTACCGTGAGAGGCCTGGTGGAGCTTAGTGGATTTTGGGAGGAAACGAGTTGTGCCATTCGCTAGGAATGTTATAATTTTAATAGATACGAACTAAATCAGAATCAATATCTCGCAGTATGCTGGGTCGCCGACAAGAAATCAATTTGCAGCTCACTGAGTTGCTCGACAGCGCGTTGCTGGGCTTCTGTCTGTGGTTTGCTCACTTTCTGAGGTCGGCCTTCGCTACCTACTTCTGGCCAGATCTGGTCGAGATTCCACCGATTGAGGAGCTTTATTGGGTGATCGCTGTCGTGGTGCCCTTCACACCCATCGTTCTGGAGTATCGCGGCTTTTATTCGAATCTTTACCACAAGACGCCAGCCAAGAGCCTCCGCCAGCTCGGCGAGACACTGGTGGTCATGGGCACGGTGATCGGCGCGATGGTGGTGTTTTTAAAATGGAACGTGCCGAGTCGGTCCGTGGTCATTTTGGCAGTCACTCTGGCAGGAGCGGCCCTGCTGCTGCGCGAAGCTTGGCAGCGTGAGGCCCTGCGACGACAGATCGCTACTGGCAGAGGCCGTGAGCGGGTTATCGTGGCAGGTGCCGCACAGGACCTGGCAAACTTTGAAGATCAAATGCCGCATGAGCAGCGCGCGAGCATGGATGTGGCGGCGAGGATCGACATCACCCAGCAGCCCGTGAGTGATCTGGTGAAAGCGATGCACGAGACTGCGGCCTCACGTGTCATATTTGCCGCACAGCACGTGCATTTCGGCAGGATCGAGGAGG
Source organism: uncultured Prosthecobacter sp. (assembly GCA_964390165.1). Taxonomy (GTDB): domain Bacteria; phylum Verrucomicrobiota; class Verrucomicrobiia; order Verrucomicrobiales; family Verrucomicrobiaceae; genus Prosthecobacter. The sequence goes on from CAYMHJ010000359.1 coordinate 3,238, forward strand.
CTGTGCAGGCTTGTGAAACCGAAGGTGTGGAGGCATGGATCGCCGCAGACTTCTTCCAGACAGCCATTGCACGCCCAACCTTTGATGTGCTCGGTGGAAGGCTGATGCTCGTCTTCCACAGCACGCCGCAGGTTTCGTGGTCGCTGGTTTTTAAAGACATCATCGACCGCATCGGCGCACTGGTGCTTTTGATCTTCACGCTGCCGCTGTGGGTCGCTGCGGCCGTGGGCATCAGGCTCGCCTCCAGAGGCCCGGTTTTCTTCCGTCAGGAGCGCTCTGGATTGTACGGAAAGCCTTTCATGATGTGGAAGTTCCGCACCATGCACATGGATGCCGAAGCAAAGCGCGCGGAACTGGAGGCACTCAACGAGATGAATGGCCCCGTCTTCAAGATCAAGGATGACCCGCGCATCTTCGGCCTTGGCCGATGGCTGCGGAAGACGAGCATTGATGAACTGCCACAACTCCTCAACGTGCTCTGGGGAGAGATGAGCCTCGTCGGCCCGCGTCCACTTCCCGTCTATGAAATTGAGCGCATCGAAAAGCACGCCCAGCGCCGCCGACTGAGCGTGAAGCCCGGTCTTACCTGCCTCTGGCAGGTCACCGGACGCAACGGCATCAAGAACTTCGAAGAGTGGGTGGCCCTGGACCTGAAATACATCGACAACTGGTCACTCTGGCTGGACTTGAAGATCCTCGTGCAGACATTGCCCGCCGTGCTTCGTGGTCTCGGAGCATCATGAGGCGAGTCGGAAAAGACTCGTCAATCAGTGTCCAGCATTTCATCGTGGCACCATGCACATACCCACACTCATTGAGCGCAAGCGTGACGGCGGCAGCCTCTCCGGTGAAGAGATCCGTCATGTCATCAGCGCTTTCACCTCAGGTGAAATGCCGGATTACCAGATGAGTGCGCTGGCAATGGCCATCCTGATCCGCGGCATGAGCACGGAAGAGATCGCCGCACTGACAGATGCCATGCTGCACAGCGGCTCCACGCTGACCTGGCAATCCGATGCCCCGATGCGCGTGGACAAACACAGCACGGGCGGCATTGGCGACAAGACAAGCCTGATCCTCGCCCCACTGCTGGCCTGCGATGGGTTGTGGGTGCCGATGATCTCAGGACGTGGGCTCGGCATCACCGGCGGCACACTGGACAAACTCGACTCCATCCCCGGCTTCCGCACACAGATGAGCGAGTCGGAGATCCGCCGCGTTATTACAAAACTTGGCTGTGTCATGGTCGGACAGACGGCGGCAATCTGCCCTGCTGACAAGAAGCTTTATGCCCTGCGGGATGTTACCGGAACGGTGCCCAGCATCCCGCTCATCACCGCCAGCATCCTCTGCAAAAAGCTGGCTGAAGGGCTGAATCGGCTCGTGCTGGATGTGAAGTTCGGCAGTGGTGCCTTTATGAAAACGGAAGCAGCGGCACATGAACTAGCTCAGAGCATGGTTCAAACGGGACGCCTGCTCGGCGTCCGCGCCAGCGTGCGGCTCAGTCGCATGGATGAGCCCACGGGTGAGGCGGCGGGCAATGCACTGGAGGTCGCGGAAGCAGTGCGCTGCCTCAAAGGAGGCGGACCCGCCGATCTCGAAGCCATCGTGATCGATCTTTGCGCGGCCGTTTCCATCTCATCACGCGAACAATTGATCGAGATGCTGCACAGTGGCAAAGCCTGGGAGAAGTTTCAGCGCATGGTCACTGCGCAGGGCGGTGATGTCGGCTCACTTGAGCGGATGGGCGAGATCCATCGTGCGCCTGTCATTCACGAGGTCAAAGCCAGGACCAGCGGACGAATCACTCAAATGGATGCTCGCGCCATCGGGCAGGCGGTTTTGGAACTCGGCGCTGGAAGAGCCAGGGCATCCGACAAAATCGACTACGCCGTGGGTTGTGATCAGATATCCAAGACTGGCCGCGAGGTCAGCATCGGAGAAACCCTGATCCGCATCCACGCCCGAACCAAATCAGCCGCCGAAACTGCCGAGGTGATGATTCGGCAGGGCATCTGCGTGGAGTGACCCGAACTTAAACGAGCCCCTTCTGGCGCTTCGCGTGGATGGCGGCGGAGTACTCGCTGCTGTTAAAGTCCACGTAGGCTTCAGAGAGGTCGGTCGTGTAAACGATATGCCCGGCACTGCCGCCATTGAGATCGATGGTGACGGCGAAGCGAGGTTCTTTGACGACCTTTTCCAAATCGGTGACAGGTGTCTTCGAAGTGAGCCCGCCTTTACAGGCGATGAGTCCGTTGAAGTAGATGTCGATCAATTCCTCTTTGATACGTGCGCCGGAATAGCCGACGGCGTGGATGATGCGGCCCCAGTTTGGGTCGCTGCCATTGAAGGAGCACTTCACGAGAAGGCTTTTCGCCACGGCTTCAGCGGCTTTCTTGGCATCAGCCTGGGTGCGGGCGTTGCGCACACGGATCTCAACGAACTTGGTCACGCGCTCGCCATCGCTGACAATCATCTTTGCCAGTTCCATCATCACCTTTTGAAGAGCGCAGCGGAAGATTTCGGCTTCGGGCGAACCTTTCTTGATCGCGGGGACATCGGCCTGACCGTTGCTCATGACAATGACGGTGTCGTTCGTACTTGTGTCTCCGTCGATGGTGATGCGATTGAAGGATTGATCGACGGCGAAGCGCATGGCGCGCTTCAGTTCGTCCTTCGAAATCTTGGCGTCGGTGGTGATGAAGCTGAGCATTGTGGCCATGTTCGGGCAGATCATGCCCGCGCCTTTGGCGATGCCGCCGATGCGGAAGCTGACGCCTTTGCCCAGCGGCACTTCGATGGCGTAGATCTTCGGCTTCGTATCGCTCGTCATAATGGCGCGCGCGGCGTCCTCATTACCCGTGGAACTGAGCTGTCCCGCGAGTTCTTCGATGCGCGGGGTGATGCGCTGGATGGGCATGTTCATGCCAATGATGCCGGTGGAGCAAACGAGCACCTCGCGCATCTTGAGCCCAAGAGCTTCCGCCGTGGCCTTGCACATGGCCTTGGCATCCTGGATTCCCTGCGGCCCGGTGCAGGCATTGGCGTTACCGCTGTTGGCGATGATGGCCCGCGCATCCGCCGTTTTCACATGCTGCTGGCAGACACGGACACAGGCGGCGCGGACTTTGTTTGTGGTGAACACGGCATCCGTGATG
>CAYMHJ010000360.1:0-6380 GCA_964390165.1 uncultured Prosthecobacter sp.
GCCTTGTCGATGTTCACGCCGAGGTTCAACGTGGGAAATCGCGTGAGCTGGCCGAGCTTTTCCACCGCGAACTGGTCGAGCGAGATCTGATTGCGAAACCCGCTCTTCGTCGGTCCGCGTGCGGCGGTGAGAAAGCAGTTCTCCGCGCTGTGCCCGCCATTCACATCGGGATGCGACATGCCGCTGAAGACGCTGAACTCGCTCCGCACGTCGGCTAGCGGCGCGAGCGTCTGCGTCAGTTCATAATCCCGCCCGGCCTTCGTCGGGAAAAACGGCTTCGGCAGAAACCCGAGGTTGTTCGAGATAATGAGCATCCGGCGCGGAGCCTTGGCCGACGCGCCACGTGCGATGGATCGCTCGAAGAAGGGCAAGCCCAGCAACACGCCTGCTCCACGCAGAAAGTGGCGGCGAGGGAGGGGTTTCGAAATGTGGAGGAAGGTCATGGGGGGGACAATCAGACAATGAGATGGGGAGAGCCTAGGATGGGCATTTGGAGTGCAAAATACCACCGCGCTCGCGATAGATCTCGGGTTCTGCGACATCCAACCGCCAGAACAGGCAATCGTGGATCGGAAGGTGTTCTAGAATATGATCAATCTCAGGTGACGACGCACAGACCTGTCCTCCTGCTCCTGTTGGTGCATGAAAATGGTAAGTGATAAAAATGTTCATTCCGCAGGGGAAAACGAACGACCAGTATTCACAATGACCAGGTTCATTATCCAGTTCATCCATCACGCGATGAGCAGGCCCGAAGCGCTCCACCATCTGGGCATACGGGAGAGTGAAGGCAACCAAAGGACGATCATCTTTGGGGTAGAATGGGGGTGCGAGTTCGGCTGTGATCATTTCTGGGGTGAAATGTGTTTCAGTTGGCCAAGAAATATCTCACTCCCCACCAACGCGAGCATCAAATCCCGCACGCGGCAACCATCCTTCTCGCACGCATCGAGCATCGTCTCGATCTCACGGCGATCCGAATATCGCACGGGCGTTCCGGTGGCATAGACGGTGAACTGGTGGAGCAGATTCCGTGCGAGTTGACGCGGGTTGGCGGCGAGGAGAGTCTTGAGGTCGTGCACGTTCTTGAACGCGCGGCCGTCGATGAGTTTGCCGCTGGGATCGACCGGCGCGGCGAGCGTGTAGCTGAAGTCATGACCCGCCCGGTCGATGCCGGTGATGCGTTCACCTTCTTCGACACCGCGATAGCGGGTGCGCCAACCGCCGAGGATGTCAAAACTCTCCAAGGCGAGGCCCACGGGATCAAACTTGGCGTGGCAACCGGCGCAGGACTTTTCTTTCGTGTGCAGCGCGAGGAGATCGCGGATGGTTTTGGCGCCGCGAATGTCCGGCTCCACGGCGGGCACGCTGGGCGGTGGAGGTGGCGGCGGCTGACCGATGAGGCGCTCCATCACCCATGCACCGCGCACGACCGGCGAGGTGTTGGTGCCGTTCGCGCTGACCTTCAAAACAGCCGCCTGCGTGAGCAAGCCACCAAACGGACTGCCATGTGGCACGGGCACTTTGCGCATGGCAGAGCCGCTGAGAGGTGGGAGCTGGTAGTGTTTGGCGAGGCGATCATTGGCAAAGACGAAGTCGGCCTTTGCGAGCACGCTGGAGGGCAGGTTCTCGCGGATCATCTCGGTGAAAAAGGTGCGCGTTTCACGCTCCATGCTCTCCACGAGGTATTCGTCGAAGCGATACTCCGGGAAGAGCCGTATGTCAGGATCATCGCGCCGGATATGACGCAGGCTGAGCCAGTAATCGGTGAAGTTGTTCACGAAGCGCTCAAAGCCGCCGCTGGCGATGAGACGCTCGGTTTCTGCTCGCAGCGTCTTGGCATCGTGCAGTCGCTTTTGTGCCGCGAGCTCGCTCAAACGCGAATCGGGCCGCGAGTTGGTCAGGAAGTGCGAAAGGCGAGCGGCAATGGCAAAGTGGTCATCGGCGGACTCAGGCTCGCGGAGGTAAATGAAGTCGCCCGAGGCCAAAAAGGCTTTGTAGCCAGCCAACAGCGCCTCTTGGAACGGAGCGCCTTTCTCCAAGCGCTCGGCGATCAGAGCATCAAACAAGCGCAGATTATCCTCAGCCACCGGTTCGCGTGCTGCGAGGCTCACAAAGCGACGCAGCAGGCGTTTCGCATCTTCAGGAGCGTTTTTCGGCTTCACTTCAATGCCCAGATCATCAAACAGCACGCGATGCGACGGCGGCGGCCAGCTTGGCGGCGGCAGGGGGCCTTCGACCTCCAGCCACTGCACGGCCATCCCCGGCTGACCACCTTCCGGAAACGGCGGGTAGCGATACGTCGGTGCGGAGCCATTCGGATTCTGCGCCAGCGGCATCGGCAGGCCGAGCAGGCTGTATTCAAACGACTCGCCTGCACGCAGCGTGATCGTCGTTTCATAGACCTGCTGCTGCGGCTGGATGTCGATCACGCCACCGGAGGCACGCACTTCGTTGATGATGTCCACACCGGCGGGTTTGCGCGTGCGGAAAGTCATCGGCACCGGTTGTTTCGCCGGTAGCAGCGTGTAACCCGGCTGCTGCAACACCGCGCGGGCGGAGAAACGCACCCGGTAATGCCCCGCATGCTTCGCCACGACATCACGCGGCGTGCCGAGGTAAGGCCAGCTCGCCGAGCGAAACAACGCCAGCTCGAGCGACTCATCCTTCGCGGCTTCTTTAGCCTTCTTGCCATCCAGTTCGATGAACTTGTTGTCCTTGGCGAAAAACATCGCCTCGCGATTCCCAAACGTGTTTGTGCCTGGAAACAAACCGGTGCCCACGATCCGCTTCTTCACCACGGGCGGCGGCGCAGGCTCAGTGGCCATCGCCGCACGCAAAGCAGCCTCGGCGGCGTCCAGGTAGGCCGTGAGCTGCACACGCGACATGTCGAGCATGTTGCTCGTTTTGTTGAAGCGATGCCCCTCGCGGTCCTCCGGCAAAATATCGCGAATGTCGAGCTCCGGCAGTTGCAGCACATCCCGCAGGTTTTGCTCATACTCGTCGCGATTCAGCCTGCGCAGCGGCCCACGGCCCTGAGCGAGCACCTCGGCACGATCCGCCTCGTAAAGTGAAGCATCCAGAACCTTCACCAAAGCCGCACGATCTTCCGCCGCCATGTCACCCGACTTCGGTGGCATCTCCCCCTTCTCCACACGATCAAACACCCGCACCCAGCGCTCACGCGTCGCGCCATCAGCCAGATCAAACTTCAGCGCCGTGAGATCGAGCCCGCCTTTCTTCGTCTCGTCATCATGACACTCGATACAGCTCTGCTCGATCTGCGGCGGCACACCCTGCGGATACGCCGCCGAAATGGGAACGACGAGGAAGATTACAAAAAGTCGAAGCATGGAATTCATACGACGCCATTCACGACATTTTCCAGCGGCTTCCCAGTCACTGCTGCGAGCGCGATGCGTGCCGAGGTGCTGCGCATCTCGATCTTGCTTTCGACACTGCAAAAGGCGGCGTGGCAGGTGGCGATGAGGTTGGGTGTGGCGGCTTCTTCTTCGGTGCGCAACGGTTCGTCCTCGATCACATCGAGACCTGCACCGGCGATTCGATTTTCTCGCAAAGCTGTGAGGATATCAGTCTTTTTGATGACTCCACCACGAGCAGTATTCACCACGAATGCGCCGGGCTTCAGCAGCAACAACTCTCGCTCGGCAATGAGGTGCTTGGTTTCGTCATTCAGCGGGCAGTGCAGCGATAAGACATCGGTTTGCGCGAGCAATTCATCGAGCATGCGCATCCGTGTGATGCCGACGGCTTTGTCAGCGCCGTTGGGTAAATAGGGATCATGGAAAACTACGCGAAATCCGAGTGCCTTGGCCCGCAGTGCCGTTGCGGTGCCGATGCGGCCGAGGCCGACGATGCCAAACGTGAGTGTGCTTAGACGGCGGAGCTTGGGGCCGATCTTGATGTTCCAGCCGAGTTGTTTGGCCTCTTGATCGAGCGGCAGTATTTGACGGCACAAGGCCATGGCGAGAGCGATGGCATGATCCGCGACCTCTTCGGTGCCGTAATCGGGCACGTTGCACACAGCGATATCACGTTCGCGGGCAGCGGCGATGTCCACGCTGTCGAAGCCGACGCCGTTGCGGATGATGGCGCGGCAGTTTGTCAGCTTCGCGATGCCTTGAGCCGTGAGCGGCATGTTGTGCCAAATGATGATGGCGTCCGCACTGGAGATCTCGTCATCCAGGTCCGCATCCGTGTCGCACAGATGTCGCGTGACCTTGGCTGCGTTACCGATGATGGCTTTTTCTATGGCAGACTCCGCATCGCCCTGCGGGGCGGTGCGCCAGTCGATGATGGCGATGTGGGGCATGGTAGGATTCGGGAGTTCTGGTCAGCGTTGGGATTTGGTGCCATGATCGCCGCACCAGATGAAACGATTATTTCTCACACCTCTCGCTTTTGTCCTAGCTCAATGCGCAGCGCCGCAGCCCGGCAGCACGCCAGGAAGCCTGCCGTCGACTTCCTGGGGCATGCCGCAGATCATCAATGTGTCGGCCTATGATCCGAAGGAGCGGCAGCGTGAAGGTCGCGGCTACTCGGAGCATGATGTGTCGGCTCTGCGGGCGAATGGTGCGAGCGGCCTGATCGCCCGCGCGGGCAAGGGCGGGAACCTGGATGAGAAATGCGCGAGCTTTCTCGCCTCTGCAGATCGGGCGGGATTGCTGCCCGGTATCTATTATCGTGTGCAGCGTCACGTCGATGCAGTGGCGCAGGCGGACCAGTTCGTAAACCGCGCCTTGTCACTGGCACGCAGCCGCTCGTGGAATGCCTCGTCGCTCTTGCTGTGCGGAGACTTTGACGGCGACCTCTCGCTCTCGGCTGTTTTGCGTTTCATGGATCGTGTGGAAAGCCGCACCGGCGTGGTGCCGGTGGCGTATTTGGAGAACAGCACGCAGCTCAAGCAGACGCTGAGCCGTGCCGATGCAGCCACGAAGGCCAAGCTGCGCCGCATGCCCTACTGGCTCGCTTTGTATGCGCATGATAGCGGCGCAGGGCCGGTGTATCCGGCACCGGGCAATCCGAGCGGCCTCGTGGATCAATACGACGTCTGGTCAAACTGGACGATGTGGCAATACGGCGGCGTTGACTGGCAGGGCGGTCGTTCGCGGCCCAAGGTTTATAATCATGGGCGCTATCACTTCCCACTCTACTTTGGCAATCTTGATCGACCAACTGAACGCAATGTCTTCAACGGCTCACAGGCCTCTTTGCAAAGCTTCTGGCAGCGGCACGGGCTGCGTCTGCGCTGAGACCTCTTTTAGCGCATCCACCAAAGCCCGCATCGAAGCGGAGGCGCGGCCTTTTTGCCAGAGCACGATGAAGTCCCACCGCGCTCCGGCATCGCTCACTGGCAAAAAGGTGATGCCAGGATGCGAGGTCTTGAGGAAGTAGTCTGGCAGGAGTGTCACAGCCGATTCGGAGACAACCTGGGAGAGCACGTTTGTGATGCCATCGACGATGACGGCCATGCGTGGCTTGAATCCAGCGGTTTTGCAAAGCGCGGCCATCCATCGGTTGCGACCCGGCATTTGGTCTTCGTCCACGCCGATGAAGTCGCAGTCTTTGAGCTGCTTCAGCGCGATGCATTTTTTTGAAGCAAGGGCATCACTGCTGGAAACAGCGGCGCACACACCAAGCGAGCGCAGCTTGAGGCTGTGAAACTCCTTGGCAGCCACCACGCCCTCCTGGCCGATGAGTGCGACATCGAGTTCGCCAGAGCGCAAGCCTGCGATCTGCTCGCGTGGTGACATGTCGTGAAGTTTGAGCTTCAAATCCGGCTGCGCCTTTCGCAGTAGCGTGAGAGCTGGAGTCAGAATGGCCTGCGCAGCGGACATGAGATAGCCCACGCGCAATTCCGCACGCTCTCCGCGTGACTGTCGCCGTAGATCGGCGATCGCTGCATCGTAACTCGTCACGAGCGGGCGCATCGACTTCACCATTGCATGACCGAGGCCCGTGGGCTTCACACCGCTCGTCTCGCGCTCCAGCAGCTTGCCGCCGATCTCGTTTTCCAGTGCCTGCATCTGGCGGCTAAGCGCTGGCTGCGTGATGCGCAGTCTGACGGCAGCGCGGTTCACGCTGCCTTCCTCGATCACGGTGAGCAGTGCTCGGATGCGGTCTATCATGGCACCGAGGCTATGCGCATCAGGCATATCCGCAACGACGAAGCAGCATTACCCGGCCGCACCTTTCGCACGCAGCGTGGTGGCCCATGAAAGCACCTAACCTCACTCAACGCCCACCCCGCAGCCCTCGCGTCCGTCTCGGCGGCTACACCATCCTGCCACGTTTGCTCGACAAAGCCCGTGCCGTCATCGCTGGCACTGCTGGCGACTACAAATACAACAACCCGAACG
>CAYMHJ010000361.1:0-6379 GCA_964390165.1 uncultured Prosthecobacter sp.
TTGCCGGTGATCTCCTTTTCTCCGAGATGCCAGCCGTGATCGCCCCAAAGCACGACGATGGTGTCATCGGCGTGGCCGGATTCTTCGAGCGCGGTCATCAGGCGACCGATCTGCGCATCGACGAAACTGGTGCAGGCGAGATAGCTGCGGACGAGGTTACGCCATTGATTAGCCTCTTTGAGGAATTTTAGACGTGGCTCGGGGAGGCTCCAGTGGATGTACCAGGAAAAGCGGGGCGTGTCGGCGCGATCGTTTTCGAGGATCTTGGGCAGCACACTGTCATCATCGGGATACAGGTCGAACCACTTCTGCGTGGCATAGCAGGGCACGTGCGGCAGGAAGAAGCCGGCGGCGATGAAGAAGGGCTTGTCCTTCGGTGCGGACTTAATTTGATCAACCGTCCAACTGGCCACCTTGTAATCGCCTTTTTCCGTGTCGTCATTGTCCAGAGGCCAGACGCCCCAGTCCACCAGCGGATGATTTCCCATCGGCGTGGGATTCACGAGTTTCTGTGGCGGCTTCGTGCCCACGCCGCCGTAGGGCGCGGTGACCTGAAATTCGGGCTTCGCGGCCGGCGCGCCTTTGCTTTTGCCCTTTCCTTTGCCACCACCACCGCCGCCCGTGCCACCGTGGTAGATCTTGCCTGTAGCGGCGGTGCTGTAGCCGTGGTTTTCAAAATGCTGCGGCAGCGCCACACGATCCTTCCACTCCGGCAACGTGCGAAACCAGGGGGAGAGGCCGTAAATGCCCGTGGTGGTGGGGCGCAGACCGAGCAGCAGGCTTGTGCGGGAAGGATTGCACAGCGGCGCGTTGCAGTGTGCGTTCAGAAACGTCGTGCCGCGTGCGGCGAGCTTGTCCATGTGCGGAGTCTTCGCCATGGCATGTCCGCCGAGGTGGCCGATCCAGTCGTTTTGATCGTCGATGGCGATGAAAAGGATGTTCGGCCGCTCCGCGGCACGAGACGAATGAGGAAGCCCGAATGACAAAAGGATGAGAGAGAGGCAGAGGAGATGTTTCATGGTTGGGTGAGTGAGTCAGGTGATGTGCTGCGCTTATTTTTTTGCTTTTTTGCCCTTCCCTTTGCCTTTGGGAACAGGGTTTCCAGCACGATCGAAGTAGGTCTGGTAGGCCCAGTAGTCGCCCCATTGAGTGAGCCAGGGTTTGTAGGGGGCGGCTTCGAACCAGTTGATGGGTTCGGGGTCGGGCGGGATGACTTTGCCTTCGGCGTAGTCTTTGCCTTCGAAGCTGGCCTGCACGCCACGGTTCCAGGTTTGGAACTTCTGCTTCATTTGGGCGAAAAGCTCGGGCTGGGTGGTGGCGAGGTTGTTTGCCTCTTTGGGGTCGGCTTCGAGGTCGAAAAGCTCGAAGTCGTCTTTCGCGTGATCTTGGGTGACGAGCTTGTGCCTGCCGGAGATGAAGGCCGCCTTGCTACCATAGCGGAAACCGATCGGAGTCTCGCGCGGGCCGACTTCGGCGGAGAAGAGCGGCTTCAGGCTCACGCCGTCGAGTGCGTGCGGGAAGGTGTCATGGGGCAGTTCGAGGATGTCGGCGATGGTGGGCAGGAGATCAGTGACGCAGGCGGGATGGCTGGTGATGCGTGGCTTGATGACGGCGGGCCATTCAATGATGCCGGGGACGCGCAGGCCGCCTTCATAAACGGTGCCTTTGTTGCCACGCAGACCGCCGGTGGTGTTTGGCGTGATTTCGGGCAGGCCGCCGTTGTCGCTGTTGAAGACGAAGAGTGTGTTTTCAGCGATGCCGAGGTCGCGCAGCTTTGCCCGCAGGGTGCCGATGCTGCGGTCCATGGCGACGAGTTCGCCGTGATGATCGGCGGAGGCGGCGGGCAGATCCTGGAAGGGCGCTTTGTCCGCCTGGCTGGCGCGGAATGGGCTGTGCGGTGTGCCATACCAGATGACGGTGAAGGTGGGCTTCTTCGCTGCATGCTGTTTTTCGATGAAACGCAGCGCCTCGGCCACGATGACCTCGGACGAATCTCCCGTGAACTTCTCCGGCTTGCCATTGCGGCCGAGCAGCGGGTCCATGTCTATGAAGTTGGTGGCGGAGACATATTCATCGAAGCCGAAAGCTGCGGGGCTGCGGGGATCTCCCTCCAGCACAGGAGCTCCTGGGCCTTTGTAGCCGTTGAGGTGCCATTTGCCGAAGTGGCCGGTGGCATAGCCCGCCGACTTCAGCGCCTGGGCGATGGTTTTCTCCTGCAAGCGCAGGGCGAAACCGTGGCTGAGGACGCCAGTGCGGTCGTTTGTTCGGCCAGTGAGAACGGCGGCACGCGTGGGAGAGCAGACGGGATTGCCCGCGTAGAAACGCTCGAAGCGCAGACCACTGGCGGCCATGGCATCAAGATTCGGTGTTTTAAGAATGGGATGTCCGCGATAGCTGGTCTGGCCCCAGCCCATGTCATCCGCCATGACGAGGAGGATGTGGGGCCGCTCTGCGGCAAATGACGAATGCGGAATGACGAATGACGAAACGATGAGGAAGATGAGATTCTTCATGGTTGGGGAAGTGGTGCGGGCTCGATGTCGGTCGGCGAGATCCAGCCGGCGTTGGGGGACTTGCCCTGTAGATACTGGTCGTAGAAACCTTTGCCGTTGGTGGCGGGGTATTCGTCGAAGATCTTGCCGTTGCCGAACATGCGTGGGTCGTTTTGATCTTTGAGTTCGGCTTCCATGCGCTGGCGGAGCGCGGTGATAGTGCCGGTGTGGACGGATTCGGCGGCGAGGTTGTGGGCACAGTGTGGATCGAGCGTGCGGTCGTAGAACTCTTCGGCGGGACGGATGCCAAAGTTGAGCTGCCAGTATTTGTCGGCGCGGTCTTTGCGACCACGCTCGATGATGAGGGTCTTGGTGGGGCTGGCGTCGGTGTCGGTGTAGCCGGTTTCGGGATTGCCAGCGGGCCAGCGGGTGGGTTCGTAGTTTTTCAAAAAGGTATGTTCGGCAGTGACGATGCCACGGATGGGGTAGCCCCAATCATTCGGGCGCCCCACGTCGGTGCGTTCTTTGCCGACCAGGGTGTGGTCGCGCTCGGCGATGACGCGACCGCTTTGCTCACTCTCGATGATGGGCCGCCAGCTCTTGCCAGTGATGGGCATCATGCCGCTTTCCTTCTCAGCGATGGCCGCGTAGTCGAGCAGGGTGGCAGCGATGTCGGTGAAGTTGACGAAGTCCTCGATGACGCGGCCCGCCTTTTTCATGCCGGCGGGAAAGCGGATGGCGAGTGGGATGTGGTTGCTGTCCTCGTAGGCGTAGCCTTTGCAGCGTGGGAAGGGCATGCCGTGGTCGCTGGTGACGATGATGAGCGTGGAGTCGAGCAGGCCGCGCTTTTCCAGCTCGGCGATCATGCGACCGAGGTGGGCGTCCGCGTGCTCGACCTCGAAGGCGTAGTCGAGCATGTCGTGGCGGACGATCTCGTCATCCGGCCAGTAGTCGGGCACCTGCGGGATGTCAGAGAGCTTTTTGCCGCCTTTCTTGACGCCGGACTGGTATTCGTAGGCGCGGTGGGGCTCGGTGCAGCCATACCAGAAGCACCAGGGGCCGTCCTGCGGTGCGGCATCGAGGAAGTCGGTGAAGTTGGCGGCGTAGTCGTTGTTGCCCATCGCGTTGGCGGGGGGCTTGGCCTTGTGCTTGTTAAACGGCTTGCCGGTGATGAGGCGCGGCTGGCCTGCTGCGTCATTGGCGATGCCTGGGCCCCAGCCTTTGCCGGTGATGCCCATGTGCCAGCCTTTGCCGGTGAGGACCTCGGGCCAGCTTTTGAGCTTGGCGGGAAAGTGGGCCATGTGGTTGCCCGCCTCCTCGTTCTGCCAGGCGTGGCGTCCGGTGAGAACGATGGCGCGGGACGGGGCGCACTTGGCGACGGGCGTGTAGGCATTGGTGAAAAGCAGACCTTCGCGCGCGACGCGGTCAAAGGCGGGCGTCTTCACCCAGGTGGTGCCGTAGGCTCCAGCATGGCGGCCCCAGTCGTCGGCGATGGCGAAGAGAATGTTGGGCCGTTCTGCGGCGAGGGACGCTGAACCAAGTCCGAGCACGGAAAAGAGGAAGCAGAAAAGAGATTTCATGGAAATGGAATGAGTGGGGTATTGATTTCTCACCGATAAACCGGCGGCTGCCAGCCCTTGGGAAGCTTGCCCTGGGGTTTCACGCCGAGGGAACCTGCAGGGATGGGATGATCTGCGGGCTTCAGCAGCGGAAGATCGTCGGGCAGGAACTGGATGCGGATGTCTTTGAACTGAATCTTCATCGCCGGGCCCACGTGGACCTGCATGCCGAGTACACCATCGAGGCTGCGGCCTTTTTCGTCGAAGTCGATGAGGTCGGCGGTCATGTGCGCATCAATCCAGTGCTGGTGATGATTGCCACGCACGAGCACGCGGTAGTCATGCCATTCGTCAGGTGCGAAGGTCTTCACTTCCATTTTACCGATAATCCAGGGCTGTGCATCGGGGGCGATGACGACTCGCTCGCCAGTGTGGGAGAGGATGCGTCGGCCACGTTCCTCGTAAAGCATGCCGTTATAGTCGGGATTGGCGGCGACGATGTCGCATTGGTAGCCGCTGACGATGTCGAGACCGATGTCGTGTCGCATCGCACCGCGATACTGGAGGCCGCTGTTGCCGCCGGGGGTGACTTTCACCTTCACGCGGAGGTCGAAGTTTCGCACGGTGGAGCCTTCCCAGGTGATGAAGCGGTTCATTTTCAGCGAGCCATCGGTCTTGCCAGTGAGGGCACCATCCTCGACGGACCAGAACTGTGAGTCGCCGGACCAGCCGTTGAGGTTGCGGCCATTGAAGAGGCTGACGAAACCGTCGGGGCCGGGCTTGGGTGCTCCTGCGGCAGCGGCGGAGACGGGATGGGGATCGACGGATTTTTGGAAGTCGCCCTTCAGTGGTGGAAGAGCACCGCCGTATTGAGTGACGAGGGCGTCAGTTCGTGCGCGGAGCTGTGCGAGCGTGGCTGCGTGGGCAGGATCGGTGGCGAGATTTTTCAGCTCGTCGGGGTCGTTTTGCAGATCGTGGAGGAACTCGTGGCTGTGATCAAAGTAACGCGCGTATTTGAAGTGGGTGCTGCGCAGGCCTTCATAGGCCGGGATGCGATTTCTGACGGCGAAGTGCTCATGAAATGTCTCGGTGCGCCAGTCGGCGGGGACGCTGTCAGTCAGCATGGGACGGAGGCTGCGACCCTGGTAGTGCGCTGGCACGGGCGCACCGGCGAGATCGAGAAAAGTCGATGGAAGATCGAGGTTCAAAACGGGCGCATCGATGACTTTTCCTCGCTGGGCGGACTCGACTCGTGGATCGGCGATGATGAGAGGTACGCGCAGAGATTCCTCAAAGTGCGACCACTTGCCAGCCAGGCCGCGATTCGCCATGTGGTAGCCGTTGTCAGCGCTATATACGATGACGGTGTTACCGCTGAGACCGGCTTCTTCCAGCGTTGTGAGGAGTCGGCCGATGGCGTTGTCGATGCCGCTGACCATGCGCAGGTAGGCACGCATGTTCGTCTGGTATTTCTCGGGCGTGTTCCAGCGCCAGAAGTAGCGCTCGCGGGTGATGCTGGTTTTGAAAAAGTCAGGCAGCGCCTCAAAGATGGAAGGATCGTCGAGCCGTGGGCGATACATCTCTTGTTCAGCATACAGACCGTCGGCGGACTGCGGCCAGGCAAAGTGGGCGCCGGGTCGGCGGTCGCTGTCTTCGGCATGGCAGGCATTGAACCAGAGCTGGAGAGCAAAGGGCTTCTCCTTGGGTTGCTGCTTCACGAAGTCGATACCGCGATCCACGATGAGATCGGTCTCATGACGCAAGGAACCGTCCGGCTGCTTTTTGAAGAATGGATTTCGCCCAATGTCCTCGAAGACATCGAAGTGATCGGCAGGCCTGCTTCCCTTCGGCATTTTGGTGTGCCATTTGCCGAAGTGGCCGGTGCGGTAACCCTGGCTGCGAAGAAGGTCGGGATAGAAGGTTTTGCAATTTGCCTCGGTGGGTTGGTCTGGCGACTCGGGCGAGCCAAAGCTGCGTCCCGTGAGGCCTGTGAGAATGCTGGTGCGGCTGACCCAGCAGATGGCCTGGGTGACGAAGGCATTTTGAAATCGCACGCCACGAGCGGCCAAGGAATCGATGTGCGGTGTCTGCGCGATGGGATGCCCGTAGCAGCCGAGAGAGCTGGCGGTCTGATCATCCGTGAAGAGGAAGATGATGTTTGGCGGCTGCGCGGATAAGACGACAGATTGGAAAAAGCAGACTAGGAGGAGGAAAAAGAGTTGTTTCATCGATAGGGTGAATGATTGAGGATGCAGGCAGATCAGGCGAGAATCTCGTTCACCACATTGCCATGCACATCCGTGAGGCGGAAGTCGCGGCCGGAGTAGC
>CAYMHJ010000362.1:0-6377 GCA_964390165.1 uncultured Prosthecobacter sp.
CGGCCTTTTCCAGGCCGGTGATGCTGCGAATGAAGTCGTGCTGGACCTCGTAGGGCAGGGAAGTGGAGACGCCGTTGATGTAGAACTCGCGGGTGTGGCGACCCTCCGGTTCCAGGAAAACCTGGTGCCGTTCCTTCTCCGCAAAGCGCACCACCTTGTCCTCGATGGAGGGGCAATAGCGGGGCCCGACGCCCTCGATCCGCCCGCAATACATGGGGGATTTGTCCAGATTCGCCCGGATAATGTCGTGCGTCTGGGGGTTCGTGTAGGTGATCCAGCAGGGGATTTGTTCCACGTGGAACTTATTTGGCAGCCAGGAGTTCAGGGTAAAGAGCGAAGAGCTGAGGGCTGAGGGCTGAGAGTTTGAGTTCATACCCTCAGCTCTCTGCGCTCCGCTCTCCGCTTCACCGTCCTCTGGGACGATGCCGGAGAGGTAGGAGAAGGGTGGGGCAGGGGTATCTCCGGGCTGGATTTCGCACTTGGAGAAGTCGATGCTGCGGCTGTTGATGCGGCAGGGGGTGCCGGTTTTGAAGCGTTTGATCTCGAATCCGAGCTGCTTCAAGCTGTCGGACAAGGTGGAAATGCTGTCGCCCATACGACCTCCGGCTTGGTTCTGGAGGCCCACATGAAGGAGTCCTCGCATAAAAGTGCCGGAGGAAATGATGACGGATTTGGCCCGGTAGATCATCCCGAGGCTGGTGCGGATGCCGGTGACGACATCGTTTTCGACCAAGATCTCCGCTGCATTACCCTGGTGCATGTCGAGGTTCGGCTGGTTCTCGATGAGCCACTTCATGCGGAATTGGTAGGCTTTCTTGTCGCACTGAGCCCGCGGAGCCTGGACGCTAGGTCCTTTCTTGGCGTTGAGCATTCGGAACTGGATGCCCGTAGCATCTGTATTCAGGCCCATCACCCCGCCCAGAGCGTCGATCTCACGAACCACATGCCCCTTGGCGAGTCCACCAATGGCCGGGTTGCAGGACATCTGCGAGATGGTGTCGAGGTTCTGAGTGAGGATAGCCGTCTGGCAGCCAAGTCGAGCGGCTGCCATTGCCGCCTCCACGCCCGCATGGCCAGCGCCGCAGACGATGACATCGTAGTGTTTGGGGAAGGTGTAGGCGGAAGACATGGAGAATGGGAGACTTGGAGAAAGGGAGAGAGGTTTAGCACAGAGGGTGGGAATGTTCCATGTGGAACGAAGTCAGGCGACGCCTCCCGCCAAAAATGGAGCAATCGCGTTTATGCATAGCAGTGCCCCGATGACACCTGCGGCGAGAACCCAAATAAGGGTGAGCCATCCTGCTCTATCTCGCACATAGCACAGTCGAAAGCAGACTGTTGCAAAGGCGAAAAACCAGCCAGCTACGGTGAACCACGCTGCAAAAAGGATATAGAATATGGAGAACTGGGTCCATGAACGAGGCAGTGCATAAAGTGCGAAATAACCGATCCATGCGAGACCTTGCAGCATCAGAATGCCACGGGGCCAATCCAGCAAGTCGGGCTCTTTATTCTTTTTCATAGAAGGTGTCACAAAAAGCCCCGATGGCTTGGGGCGCATCGGGGCAGGGGAGGGGAGATTCGTTGGGATTAACGGAAGCTCTTCGCGAAGTCATCGGCGCTGGCTTTGGCGACGACTTTGGTTTTCTGGAAGGTGCTCTTTTCGCCCTTCTCGATGAGGATGCGCTCGTAGTCGGCGCTGCTCATGGGGAGTTCGATGGCTTTGTCCTGCCAGGTGCTGAGGAGGATGGCGTTCGCCAGCTCGACGCTGAAGATGCCCTGCTCGGCGGGGGAGAGGAGTTTTTCACCCTTGAGGATGGCGTTGGTGAAGTTTTGCAGGATCTCCACATGCTGCCCGCCGCTGTCGGCGACGGGGATGTCCATGTGCCAGGATTCGGGCATGGCGAAGGCAGCTTCGGCCTCCATGCAGAATTTGCTCATGGGCTGGCGGTTGCGCTGGAAGTGGATTTTGCTGCCGTCGGTGACGGTGAGGCGGCCCTGCTCGCCGGTGATTTCCAGCTTGTTCACGCCCGGTGCCTCGCCGGTGGAGGTGACGAAGGTGGCGGTGGTGCCGTTGTCGTATTGCAGCACGGCAGTGACATCGTCCTCGACTTCGATCTCATGGAAGCGGCCGAACTGGCAGAAGCCGCGGACCTTTTGCGGCATTCCGAACATCCACTGGAAGAGGTCGAGGTTGTGCGGGCACTGGTTCATGAGGACGCCGCCGCCCTCGCCTTTCCAGGTGCCGCGCCAGCCGCCGGTGGCGTAGTAGTAGTTGGTGCGGAACCAGTTGGTGACTTCCCAATGCACGCGGCGGATCGCGCCGAGTTCGCCGCTGTCGATGAGGCCCTTCACTTTCTTGAAGCAGGCGTTCGTGCGCATGTTGAACATGGCGGCGAAGATCTTGGTTTTGTCCGTGTGCGCGGCGATGAGGCGCTCGCAGTCGGCCTTGTGGACGGAGATCGGTTTTTCGACCAGCACATGGAGACCGTTTTGAAGGGCCTCGATGCCGATGGTGGTGTGGCTGAAATGAGGGGTGCAGATCAGGATGGCGTCGATGTGGCCGGACTTGATCATCTTGCTGACGTCCGTGAAAGGATGCTCGCCTTCGAGCTGGGCGGGCAATGTGCCGACGCTCTCGCACAAGGCGGTGACGCGGAGTCCGGGCACCTTGCCGGCGCGAATGTTTGCGAGATGGGCTTTGCCCATGTTTCCGAGGCCAACGATGCCGAGTCTGACGGTTTCCATAGTGAGGGGGTGAGATTTGGTTAGGGCGCTCAGGCTAGCGGTTTCGTCCTTGATGGTCAAGCCATGTCACGGCTTGAAGGCGCTACTTTTATGCTCGATTCGAAAGGAACCGAGTCGTTTGCCAGAGACCAATATGCACCGAGCCTGATCACGAACCACCCAGCTTCTTGACCTGATTAGAAAGGCGCTTCAGCAGGTTGTTGCAGACATTGTCGCACAGGTCGGTGATGCTGGGATCGGCGATGAAGCAGATCACGGAGAGGCCCTCCTTGCGGCGACCCACCATGCCCGCATCGACGAGCGACTGAACGTGACGCGAGACGTTCGCCTGGGTCAGGCCGGTGGCGCCGACGAGTTCGGTGATGTTTTTTTCATCTTCTTCCAAGGCGCGTAGGATCTTCAGGCGGCTGGGTTCGGCGAGCGTGCGGAACCATGAGGCGATGAGGGCGAGCGTCTCGTTAGAGACAGGCGGCAGCGCCTTTTTTTTTCGTGCAGAGGGCATGAGTTCTAAAAGGTTTTCCAGACAGCTACTATATGCGTATAAACTCATACAGTTGGACATGAGTTCACCACGAACGGAACTTCGTCCAATGAAAACCCGGCTTCGGGCAAATCTTCTTTTACAACCTGCGTGTCTTTCACGAGCCAGTTTTTGAGGAATGCTGAAGTCGGGCGAAAATAAAGAAGGCGCGACCTCCACCTGGGAGATCGCGCCTGGAGGAATCTCGGGACAAAGGAATTAGAGACCGGCTTCGATGAGTTTCTCGAGCTTGACGATGTCTTTGCCGAAGTTGCGGATGCCTTCGGCGGTCTTTTCGGTGGCCATGGCGTCTTCGTTGAAGAGCCAGCGGAAGGTTTTTTCGTCGCTGCCGATGCGCTCGATCTTGAGAGACTGGGCGGCGGTGGCGTCGAGCTTCTTCACGAGAGGTTCTTCGGAAGCCTGAAGTTCACCGAGGAGGCCGGGGGAGATGGTGAGGAGGTCGCAGCCGGCGAGTTCAGTGATTTCACCTTTGTTGCGGAAGCTGGCACCCATGACTTCGGTCTTGTAGCCGAAGTGCTTGTAGTAGTTGTAGATCTGGGTCACGGACTGCACGCCGGGGTCTTCGGCGGCGGTGTAGTCTTTGCCAGTACTCTTCTTGTACCAGTCGAGGATGCGACCGACGAAGGGGGAGATGAGTTTGATACCACCCTCGGCGCAGGCGACGGCCTGGGCGAGGCTGAAGAGGAGGGTGAGGTTGCAGTTGATGCCCTCTTTCTGAAGGATCTCGGCGGCTTTGATGCCTTCCCAGGTAGAGGCGATTTTTATGAGCACGCGCTCGCGGCCGATGCCGGCTTTCTCATACATGCCGATGAGCTGGCGTGCTTTGTCCACATTGCCCTGGGTGTCGAAGGAGAGGCGGGCGTCCACCTCGGTGGAGACGCGGCCAGGGACAATCTTGAGGATTTCGAGCCCGAAGAGGATGAGGATGCGATCCATGATGGCCTCGACTTTGGCGGCACCAGTGAGGGAGCTGCTCTTGTGTTCGGCAATGGCTTGATCGACCAGGGATTTGTACTCCGCCTTCTGAGAGGCCTGGAGGATGAGGGACGGGTTCGTGGTGGCGTCCTGGGGTTTGTAGGCCTTCATGGCCTCGAAGTCGCCGGTGTCTGCGACGACGACGGTGTGCTGCTTGAGCTGATCGAGTTGATTCATGTTTTTGGTTTTGGGGGAGCGAGGATAAGGGCAAGAGCCGGGGATGCAAGCGGCGGTCTGGCGGCTCACTGGGTGAATGAATGCAACTTTTTCGTCATGGGCAGCAGCGGGATTCATAAGGTGCTTTTTCGCTACGATGCTAGTTCCGAAAGGCCGCCGACGTTCGAGACGGGACCTCCGATGAATACCTCATTATTTCCCTGCGCTGGCTCGCGGGCGCTGCATGCGCCGACGCGGCGCGAGTTTGTCTATGGACTGGGAACCTCTCTCGGCAGTGTGGCATTCACCTCGCTGCTGGCTGCGGAGGCGAAGGGACCGCTTTCACCGAAGCCGCAGCAGGTTCTGGCGAAGGCGAAAAACTGCATCTTTCTCATGATGGAAGGTGGGCCGAGCCATATCGACTGCTTCGATCCGAAGCCGATGCTGGAAAAGCTGCATCTGAAGGAATTCACCCGCGAGGGGAAGCAGAAGTCGGCGATGGAAAGCGGGAAGCGCTATTATGTGAAGTCACCCTTTAAGTTCGGCCAGCATGGGAAGTCGGGCGCGTGGATGAGCGAGCCCTGGCAGCACCTCTCCAAGGTGGCAGACGATCTTTGTTTCTATCGTGGTTGTCAGGTGGACTCGGTGAATCACCCGACGGCGATGTATCAGATGAACTGCGGGAACCGATTCGGCGGAGACCCGGCGATCGGATCGTGGGTGACGTATGGCCTCGGCTCGGTGAACCAGGATCTGCCCGGGTTCATTGTGCTGCCTGAGATCAGCTATCCGCAAGGAGGCAGCGCAAACTGGGGGAACGGTTACCTGCCCGCACAATTTCAAGGCACGCCGCTGAGGCCGAAGGGATCTCCGATCCTGGATCTGCGGCCTCCACAAGGCATTACGCCAGAGCATCAGCGGGCAAACTTGGACCTGCTCGGCAAACTCAACGCAAAGCACGCAGAGGATCATCCTTGGCATGATGAGCTGAAGGCGCGGATGAACAATTATGAACTCGCGTTTCGCATGCAAATGCAGGTGCCCGAGGTGATCGACCTCGAGAAGGAAGATGCGAAGACGAAGGAGATGTACGGCATCGGCAAGGATGCGACGGATGCCTTTGGCCGGAAGTGTCTGCTGGCGCGGAAGCTGGTGGAGAAGGGGGTGCGCTTCGTGCAGCTTTACGCGGGCACCTGGGACAGTCATGACTACATCGAGCGGGCGCATGGAAATTTGATCCGGCAGGTGGATCAGCCGATCGCTGCCCTGATCCAGGATTTAAAACAGCGCGGTCTTCTGGAAGACACGCTGATCGTCTGGTGCGGAGAGTTTGGCCGCACGCCGGACAATGGTGTGCGTGGTGGGACGGCCTATGGCCGTGATCACAACCCGAAGGCGATGACCATCTGGATGGCCGGCGGTGGTTGCAAAGCAGGCCACAGCATCGGAGCCACCGATGATCGTGGCATGGAGGCTATCGAGGAAGTGCATCATGTGCGTGATTTGCACGTCACTCTGCTGCGTCTGCTCGGGCTCGATGACAACAGGCTCACCTTTTACCATGGTGGCCGCTTCAAACAGCTCTCCCAAATCGGCGGGCAGGTGATCGACAAGCTAATAGCCTAACGCTTCAACTCCGGGAAGGCGCGGTAGAAATAGCGCGACTCTCCGCTGGTCAGTGCGGCGCGGAATTCGCCACTGCCGTGGTAGGGGGCGAGGACAGGCGGCAGCCAACCGATCAAGTCAGGACTGGCCTCGACCTGCACGTTGATGGCATCGGCATACGCTGGCGGCCAATCGACGCTCAATCCGAAGCTGCCAGAACCGAGTCGCGTTAGCACCAGATCGCGAAGCTCGAGCACCACAGGAGAGAGCACCGGACTGCTGGAGGGGCTGCGCGGGTCGGTGCCGTCGAAGTATTCCTGCGCGAGAGAGTAGAGGGAACCGTCGCGGTTGC
>CAYMHJ010000363.1:0-6373 GCA_964390165.1 uncultured Prosthecobacter sp.
CGAGACCATGCAGTCTGTGGGCAAATGGTACAAACGGCTGCTGCCCGTGTGGCAGGTGTTGAAGTATAAATCTCCCGTCACCTGGGCCGGAATGGCCGTTTCCAATGTCGCTGCACGCACCTTGCAGCCTGCCTTGATCGACATCATCGCCCGGCGCGCCATTGATCTCTACGGCTCCGATATTGCAAGGAAGCCTGCCACACAGACAGTGCCGCTGCTGGAAAACGAAGGCAGGCCAACGTAAAATGTAGGGCCGAAAAATTTCGCAGCCGACTCCAGTCGGCACTTTATCGGAAATCATCTTGCTGGAAGCTAAGAAAGTGGTTACAAGTTTCGTTCAGAAGCGCGTGCCTCCTGGATTGGTTCTCTTAATTCCAGTGAACGGCACCTTTCGCGACTTTCATCTTCAGCATGGCAATGACTCATTTCTCTTCAAACATCCCGCATGATCGGGACACGGAGGAGACACCCATGCTGCCGCGAGTCTGCACGGCCTGATATGTTTATATTTATCTGTGCCACTCGCGTGAAAAACTTTCGAGGTGCTGAATCCAACAGTTCCCCGAGTTCTGAATCCATCCAGGAGGTATCCAATTAGCAACCCATTCCAAAACTTGAGCAGCAACCAGTTCGCAGGGCGTCCTGGTCAGGCAAACACCAACCCTCCGGCCCGTCCGGCAGGTGCCCCACCGCCAGCAGGACAACGCCCGCTCGGTGCCCCACCTCCAGGCCCACGCCCAGCAGGAGGCCCGCCGATGGGTGGCGGATCGGCAGGCGGTTATCGCCCACCGATGGGAGGTGGCAGTCGCCCGATGGGGGGCGGCGGGCCGCAGGGTCGTGGTCGGCCAAACAACGGACGTTTTGTGGACCAGACGCGCATCAATGAGCGCATCCGCGCGCCCAAAGTCCGCGTCGTGGACGGCGTCAACAACGCCCAGTATGGCGTTCTGCCCACGCATCAGGCCATCCGCATGGCCAAGGAACGCGGACTCGACCTCGTCGAAGTCGCCCCGAATGCCGAGCCGCCGGTCTGCAAGATCGTCGATTACGGCAAATACAAGTACATGCAGGAGAAGCACAAGAAGGAAGCTCACAAGCACCACAAAGGTGGCAAAGTGAAGGAGCTGAAATTCCGCATTGGCATCGATCCGCACGACTACCTCATCAAGATCATTCACGCCGAGGACTTCCTCGCCGAGGGCCACAAAGTGCGAATCCAGCTCCAGTTTCGCGGTCGTCAGATCGCCCATCAGGAGCTCGGCCATGCGCTCGCCAAAAAGATCAAAGAAGATCTCCTGAACATGGGCCATGTGGACCAAGAGCCAAAAATGGCCGGTCGAAACATCAACATGCAGATCAGCCCTCTGCCCGAGCAGCAGCGGCACCGCAAATTCAAGACTCACCTCAAAGGCGTCACCGCCAGTGCCGACATCAAGCACCACGAAGAAGGGCACGACCCCCGCGAGGACAAGCACGATCATGAAGATCATCATGAAGATCTTCATGACGGTGGCCAGCCTACGCCTGCCGCCCCCAGTGCCGAAGCCCCGCCAGCAGAGCGTCAATAAATCACCTCTTCCGGCATGAAGCCTGCCTTTTCCCGCTGGAAAAGCAGGCCAGGTCTCGCGTAGTGTCCGGTTCAAACACCGCATCCGACGCCCCCTTGAATCATGCCCACGGAAAAACCAGTCTCGCTCAAAAACCTGAACGTCATCGGTCGTGGAAACCTGCCTGACAAAGGCGGCTTTCTTCTACTGCCCAGTCAGCTCAGCCATCATGACCTCCTGCGTCTGGAGGCGTTGCTGGAAGGCCGTCAGGTTACTTATCTCATCGAGCAGGGGGCTGCACTTCATCCACTCCTGCGCGCCCATGTGGAGCAGGAAAACAGCCACGCACTGGCCATCGACTCAGACGCCACGGATGTCCGGACTTTTCGTCAGGCCATTGGCAGCGAGGCGGAGGAAGGCCGCGTCATCATTTATCTTCCCGCCGAGGCCGCCGTCATCAACTCACCCATGAGCACCGTCCCCGGTGTCAGACTCGAATTCCTTCTCAATTCCGGAATTCCAGTCCTGCCCGTCTATGTCCAGAGTAGAAGAGAGATCGCCCTCGACATCGAAGCTCGCTATGAAGAAAACGCCGCAGTCATGGCCTTTGGCAGGCTGCTGACTCCGCCAGAGGCCACACTTGCCGCCTACCAGGAGGCACTCCTTGGTCTCGCCGAGCAGGCGTTCTCCGCTCATCCAGCGCTAGGCATGCATCTGGCCTACGCCATGCTTTGCGGACTCAAACGTCATGGAGCAACAAACAAAATCATTGATGGCAAGGATGACAGGCCGCTCGGTTACGACCGCGTGCTCGCCGTCGCCGCCGCGCTCTCCAGGCATATCAAGTCGGAGACAAAAAAGAAGCGGGTCGGCATCGTCCTGCCTCCCGGCATTGGCGGCCTCATCGCCAACGTCGCCGTACTCCTCGCTGGCAAAATCCCCGTCAATCTCAACTTCACCGCCGGGCGCTCCGCCATCGAGCATTCCATCAAGGCCGCCGACATCGACCGATTCATCACCGCTGACATTTTCGTCCGCAAGGCCCAGCAGTTCCCCTGGCCCTCCAGCAAGTACCTCATCCTCATCGAGCGTCTCCTGCCAAAGCTGAAAATCAAAATCGCACTCTGGCTCATCCTCAGCAAAATTCTCCCCACCTTCCTCCTCGCACTTCTCCTCGGTGTGCCGCGCAAAGGTGGGCGTGGTGAGGCCCTGCTCCTCTTCACCAGCGGCAGCTCAGGCCACCCCAAAGGTGTCATTCTCAGCCATCGCAACCTCATGGCCAATGTCATCCAGTTCGGCAGCCGCCTCGGCATGACCCGTGGTGATGGCATCCTCGGCTGCCTGCCACTCTTCCATAGCTTCGGCTGCACCGTCACCCTCTGGTATCCCGTCATCTGCGGCGTCGATCTCGTCACCTATCCCAGCCCCTTGGAGACTAAAAAACTCGCTGAGCTCATCGAAAAATATCGCGTCACTCTCATGATCGCCACGCCCACCTTCCTTCGCGGATACCTGCGCGGAGTGAACAAAGAGGCCCTCTCTTCCATCAAGCTCTGCGTCACAGGCGCGGAAAAACTTCCCGCCACAGTCGCCGAAGCCTTTGAGGCCAAATTCGGCAAGCGCGTCTTCGAAGGCTATGGCCTCACCGAGACCTCCCCCGTTTCCAACGTCAACCTCCCCAACCCACGGCCCCTTGGCGACGACTCCAAGGGCTACACATGGCTCCCCAGCCACCGCCAGGGCAGCGTCGGCCAGATGGTCCCCGGCCTCGCCATCCGCATCACCCACCCCGAGACCTTCGAGCCCCAGTCCATCCATAGCAGCGGCATGATCTGGTTCAAAGGCGCCAACATCTTCGAAGGCTACCTCCACGACGAAAAACGCACCGCTGATGTCAAGGACGCCGACGAATGGTTCCGCACCGGCGACATCGGCCGCGTGGACATGGATGGTTTCCTCCACATCGAAGGCCGCCTCAGCCGTTTCTCCAAGATCGCCGGAGAAATGGTTCCCCACGAGACCGTCGAAGACGCCCTCATCAAAGCCTTGGGCCTCGAAAACGAAACTGTCCGCAAGATCGCCGTCGTCGGTGTCCCTGATCCCGACAAAGGCGAAGCACTCATCCTCCTCACCGCCATCCCGGGCGGTCCCGAGCACCATGAAATCCTCGATCTCCGCTACCGTCTTCTGGAAAAAGGCATGCCCCCGCTCTGGATACCCAAAAAGATGATCCGCATCGCAGACATCCCCATCCTCTCCTCCGGCAAGCTCGACGTCCAATCCTGCGAAAGCATTGCCAAGTCCGCCATCACCTGAGCCCCCATGCGTCTCATCTCAGGCAGCGCTGGCGGCATACAGCTCGAAGTGCCAAAGGCCGTCACCAGGCCCACCCAGGACCGCGTCCGCCAGGCCATCTTCAACATGCTCGGTGAATTCATCGAACACGCACGCGTGCTAGATCTCTTCGCCGGCTCTGGTGCCCTCGGCCTCGAGTGCCTCAGCCGAGGCGCCGCCAGCGCCCTGCTCGTCGATCAGGATCGCGGAGCCTGTGAAGTGATGAAAAAAAACATCGCCAAAACCCGCCTCGAAGGAGCCATCATCCGTCAGGGAGACGTCTTCAAAACCGTCGCCCAGCTCGCCGCCGCTGGAACTCAGTTCGACCTCGTTTTCGCTGACCCACCCTACGCCCACAAGCCCGGCGAGATCGACCTCAGCGCGAAACTCGCCGCTGATGAAACCTTCTTCCAACTCCTCCCCACCGGAGGCAGTCTCATCCTCGAAAGCCTCGCCACCCGCAACACCGCCACCTTCGGCCCGCCCTGGGAGCTCATCCGCCAGCGTGACTACGGCTCCACCCGCATCGTCTGGCTGCGCAAGCTGGCGTGAAGTCCCACATCCCGTTCAAAGCGATCACGCCAAACGTGGTGACTTCGGAGAGCAGCCCTTGGCCGTGAGAAAACTGCATTTCCAAGGGCGTGTGCCGACAATCGGTGCTAAAACAAACTCCACCTATGCCCCCACCCATCAATTACAACTTCGAGAAACGGAAGCGCGAGAATGCCAAGAAGGCCGCCAAGGAGGCCAAAAAGCTGCGCAAAGAGGCCGCCAAGGCCAGCGCGGCTGCCTCAGGAGAGCCGGAGTCAGCCGAGGATTCAGCAGAGCCTGCGGACTCGGCCACGCAGGACTGATCGTGCTGCAGTTGGCCTGACGGACTTGATCGCAGCGCAGGCATGACCTGAGCGGGCTGCGAACTTATGGTAGGGCAGTTTTTGCAGCACCGATTCACCTTTTCAGACTTCTCCCTGCCCGATTTCCTGGGCCAGGGTGTGAGTGAATGGATTGCTGGCGGCCAGATTATACTGGCGGATCGCGGTGCCCCAGAAGGCGGCGAGATCGGAATCACGTGCAGACCAGAGGCGGTAATGCACATCGGTCATGGTCTCGGTGTCGTGGATCATGGCTTTCATCTCCTGCGGACTGAGCGATTGCGGTCCCTGCTTGATGAGGCGGTCGGCGATCTGGTCGAGGTAGGAGCGGGATACGTCGATGCTTTTGCGGCGTCGCAGCAGGGAGACGTGGAGGCCGTTCACATATGGGTCGAGGCAGACCTGGAGCAGGCCATGATGCTTTTCGAGTTCAGCAGGCAGATGGATGCGGCCTTTGATCTCGGCGAGGTTGCTGTTCATCGTCGCCAGCACCGTTGGCGGTTCCGTTTCCTCAGGTGTCAAAAAGAGGCCGAAGCGTTGACCTGAGCGCTTTCCAGACACCACGATGCCGAGCGGGATGGCCAGGAGCAGTGCGGCGAGGATGGGGCTGATCCAGAGCAGGAAGCCATTCGAAACCATCCAGGCGCAGACTGTCCAGACGATGCCGAGCGCGGTGACGGGCCAGAGATTGAAGAAGACCTCCGCCCAGTCCACACGGCCGTCCAGCTTGCGGCGCTGAGTCACCCAGCGCACGCCTTTTCCCAGCACGGTGTAAACGACAAACTGGGAGTGAAACACCATCAGCACCGGGGCCATCATGGTGAAGACCACCGTGTCCGCCATGCAGCTCATGAAGGTGCAGAGCCTGCCTTTGAAGGGCTTGTGCAGCCGGCCTGTGATCATCTCATCCAGCAGGATCGCCACCTTCGGGAGGAAGATGAGCATCACCGTGATCCCCAACAGGATCTGCATGGCCAGCATGGCCTGTGGCTCCGTGTGTGCCACGGGTGTGGCGGCCAGAAAGGTGGAGAAGACCAGGAACAGCAGCCAGAGCAGGCTGCTGACATAGCTCAGGATGCCGTGAAGGAAATTGATCCGGCTCATCGGGTGCCAGCCCTTGGCAAAGAGCAGCCAGAAGTGCTGCATGTTTCCCTGACACCAGCGGCGGTCGCGCTTCAGCATGTCCACCAGCGTGGGTGGTCCTTCCTCATAGCTGCCGCGATTCGTCGGCAGCAGCCGCACGGCATAACCGGCTTTGCGCATGAGCGCGGCTTCCACGAAGTCGTGGCTCAGGATGTGTCCGCCAAAGGGTTCCTTGCCCGGCAGGGGCGGCAGGGCGCAGTATTTGATGAAGGGCTCCAGCCGGATGATGGCATTGTGCCCCCAGAAATTCGCCTCACCGCACTGCCAGTAGTCCAGACCGTCCATGAACGGCGCGCCGTAGAGCGTTTGTGCAAACTGCATCACACGGCCCAGCAGTGTCTCCGCACCAATCTGTTTCGGGAAGGTCTGGAGGATGCCGATGCCGGGATTCTTCTCCATGATCCGCGTCATGCTGGTCAGCAGTCCGCCAGACATGAGGCTGTCAGCATCCAGCACGATCATGTAACGGTAGCGCTT
>CAYMHJ010000364.1:0-6355 GCA_964390165.1 uncultured Prosthecobacter sp.
CCCACAAAGGGATACATCACCGATGTGCTGACGGATGACGCGATCTCATTCATCACCGCCAGGCAGAAGGAGCCCTTCTTTTGCTACCTCGCCTACAACGCGCCGCACTCGCCCTATCAGGTGCCGGACAAGTATTACGACAAGTTCAAAGCCAGAGGCTTCGATGACAAGCTGTCCGCCTTCTACGGCATGTGTGAAAACATCGACGACAACGTTGGCCGCCTGCTCGCGCACCTCGATGAACTCAAGCTCGCGGACAACACCATCGTCCTCTTTCTCACCGACAACGGCGGCACCGCAGGCGTGAAGACCTACAACGCCGGAATGCGCGGCGGCAAAACCAGCGTGCATGAAGGCGGCACTCGCGTGCCCCTTTTCATGCGCTGGCCCGCCGCCGGATGGCAGCCGCATCTGGTGAAGCCCATCGCATCCCACATCGACCTCTTCCCCACGCTACTCGATCTCTGTGGCGTGAAGCTTCCCGATGGCCCCAAGCTAGACGGCATCAGCCTCCGTCCGCTGCTCGAAGGCAAAGCCGACTCATGGGCCGAGCGCACGCTCTTCACCCACAATCCCATCGACGAGACCAACAAGTATCCCGGAGCTGTGCGCACCCAGCGGCATCGGCTCGTCCGCGAGATCAAAGGCCCCGCCGGTGGCTCCAAAGCCAAATCCAACGATGCCAGCGCCAGTCCCTGGCAGCTTTACGACATGGAGACCGACCCCGGTCAGGAGAAAGACATCGCTGGCCAGCACCCCGAACTCGTGCAAAAGCTCGCCGCACAGTATGACACTTGGTTTGCCGACATCTCCAGCTCCGGCCTGCAACGCTTCCCGCTTCCCGTGGGTCATGCCGGGCACAACCCCGTCGAACTTCACGCCCCGCAGTGCTATTTCGACAACCCCCTCCACTTCGCCAGCGGTCCAGGCTTTGCCAACGACTGGCTCACCGGCTGGACCGACCCCGAGTCCAAGGTCTGGTTTGAGATCGATGTCGTGACCGAAGGTGAATACGAAATCGAACTCGCCTATGCCAGCGATGCCGCAGATTCACTGCTACAATTCAGCGTCGGCGGCCAGTCCCTCGAAGTCCCCATCCCCGCAGCGTCAGCGCCTGAGATCACCCTGCCGCATCGCGACGAAGATGGCCGGGCGCGCTATCGAAACCGGTCCTGGCAGACCTTGAAGGCAGGCACGATCAAGCTTCCCAAAGGCCCCGCCAGACTCACACTGAAGCTACTGCGCCTGTCCGGCGCACAAGGACTGGACTTCAAGCATGCAAAGCTCACCAGACGCTGATCTTACAGCGTCTCTCCACGTCGCAGATCCGGCATCAGCCTCACTGGCTTCGTGCTCGTTCGCCCAGTTTGCGCCAACTCCAGCACCAGCTTTGATAGCCGCTTCGCAAACTTCGCCGCATCCGCCGAGTAGCGCGTCACCCGTGGCACCACATGTTCGAGGAAAGCATCGTCATCGCGTGACACCACCGCGAAATCACGCGGCAGCTTGTACCCACTGCGCAGCAGATGAGTGATGACCGTCAGCGTGTGAATGGAACGGGCCACGACAAAGGCGGTCGGCGCGGGTTTGCGCTTCAGCAGCACCTCCAACTGCTCCACGACCTGCTCGGCGGTCTCATGGTGTTGCAGTAGGATTGGCGTGGCATTCGAGGTCGCAAACGCTTCACGGAATCCGAGCTCGCTTTCCACATCGCCACCATGCGAGGAGCCCGGCAGCAGCAGCGCGATCTGCCGGTGCCCTTTCTGCATCAGCATCGTCGCGGCATGGCGGCAGGTGGCCCGGTAGTCGAGATCGACGGATGGCAGCTCCAGCCCATCCGCGCATGATCCAGCGATCACCGCCGGGATGTTTTGTTCGGCAAACCAGCGCTGCATCACTGGCGTCGAGCGGAACAGCACCCAGACGGCGGCTTGCACGCGCTGGGTCACCTTTTTCAGCCCACCCGCAGGCTTCGCCACAAAGCAGTGCGCGCTGGCATGCACTTCCAATTGGTGGCCCGCTTCTGCCAGCAGCTCGCGCAGCGCGTCCACCCAGAACAGCACAAAGGGCGGCATCGCCTGCTGCGGCACGGGAGACAGCAGCGCGATCACGCTCGATCTGGCCTTGCCCGGCTGTTTCACACTCGCCGCCAGAATGCGGCGCTTCTTGTTTTCCACCGCGCTGAGCACGCCCTCGCGCTCCAGTTGCGCCAGCACGGCGCGCAGCGTCGGACGGCTGATGCGCAGCCGCGTGCAGAGCGTGCGCTCGGAGGGTAGAACGTCCGTCCATTCACCTGCCAGCACAGCCTCGCGCAAAAAATCCGCGCTATGCGTGATTAAAGAAGGCCTGGGTGGGACGGCGTGCATGATTCGGCCTTCACCATGCCCTGGTCATCCCGCTTGACCATAGAGAATTGGTGCCGCGTCTCGTTTCGTCATTCGCCATTCTGATTTCGTCATTTCTCATCATGCTCCCTCATTCCGACCTTCTCCAACTCAAGCGCTGGAACACTCCCACCATCTACAATGGCTGGGAACAGATCACCAAGCGCGATCCCGCCGCCGATGCCTTCAATCTTGAGGAAACCCGCGACTTCATGCCGCAGATGGGGCCGATGGTCGGCTACGCCATCACCGTCGTGATCGAGCCAAGCAACAAAACGCATCGTGAGGCCAATCCCGATGCCTGGAACGAGTACCGCCGCTACGTCGCCAGCATTCCCGGTCCCAAGATCGTCTGCGTGCAGGATCTCGACAAGCCACGTACGATCGGCTCCTTCTGGGGCGAGGTGAACAGCAACATGCATCGCGCCCTCGGCTGCGTGGGCACCATCGTCGATGGTGCGATCCGCGATGTCGATGAGATGACCAACGCCGGCTTCAAAGCCCTCGCCCGCCGCCTCTGCGTCGGCCATGCGCATGTGCATCCTGTGCGCTGGAACTGCGAAGTCGAAGTCTTTGGCCGCAAAGTAGCTCCTGGTGATCTCATTCACGCCGACAAGCACGGGTTCATCATCATCGAACCCGAAGCGCAGCCTCACATCCTCGAAGCCTCGCGCTTCATGGACGCCAATGAATGCCAGACCGTCATCCCCGCCGCCCGTGGCAGCGCCGGACTCAGCAGCGATCAAGTCCTCGCCAACTTGGCAGAAGCCGGTGCGCAGTTCGGCAAGAACGCCAAAGCCAAGTTCCAACGCGACGGCGAATGGTAATTCCCCGTTATCATTCCCATGCGTTCAATCATTCTCACCGGTCTCATTTTCTGCGGCTCCCTCCTCACCGCTGCTGAATCCGTGTTCGAGACACAGTGCCTGTTTGCCCTGACACCAAACAACAAGCCGAACTACCGCATCCCCGGCATCATCCAGGCTCCGAATGGCGACATTTTGGTGATCTGCGAGAAACGCAACGATGGCATCGGCGACATCGGCAATCACGACATCGTGATGAAGCGCAGTGCGGACCTCGGGAAGACCTGGAGCGACGAGATCACCATCCTTGACGACGACAACCGCGTCTGCACCGACCTCACACTCGGCCTGGATCGTGACACGAAGAAGCTGTGGCTGTTTTTCCTGAAGGATAAAAAGGAGTTCGCGCATCTCACCAGCACGGACAACGGCCTGACGTGGACCGCACCGGTTGTGATCCACGATCAAGTCATCAAGCCCGAGTGGCAGACACTCAAAGGCAAAGGCGAGGAGCCAGCAGGCAATCCGAAGAGCCACGCCGTGCAGTGGGAAAAGGGCTGGATGCAACGCTACGGCTGCGGGCCGGGCAATGCGATGGTGCAGCTCAAATCCGGCCGCCTGCTTGTTCCCGCAAGACATCGCGAAGACATCGGAAAAGGCCGGTTGCGCAGCTTTGCACACTGCTTTTTCAGCGATGACCACGGCGCATCGTGGAAACTCGGCGGCACCATCGGCATCAACACGAGCGAGTGCCAGTTCGTCGAGCTGAACGACGGCAGTGTTCGTGTGATCTCGCGTAATGAAAGCAGTGAAGATTCACCTGACAATCTGCGCCATCTAACGGCGATCAGCAAAGATGGCGGCGTGACCTGGAGCGCGCCGCAGCGGCTCGAACAGCTCATCACCCCGCGCTGCCACGGCTGCGTGGAGCGTTTTGACACGAAGACACTGCTGTTTTCGAGTCCCGCGTCGCCCATCCGACAGAAAGAGCATCCCTATGGCCGCTACAATCTAACCGTGCGCATCAGCCGCGATGACGGCGCAAGCTGGAACGCAGGTCGAACCATCTGGCCGCATCCCGGATCGTATTCCGATATCGTGGTGCTTGATGACCAAACCATCGGCTACATTTACGAGCGGGCGGACAAAGGCAGCACGCATTACTGGGACGAGCTGCACTTTGCGCGTTTTAATCTGGAATGGCTTGAGTAGCTTCCGCGGTCCCCACCCATCCATCATGAAACACATCTCGATTTTCAACGCGTCGCTTGGCGCGGCCCTACTGGCGGCTTCATCCGTTGTGTTTTTCGTGCCGGACGCATGCGCGGTCGATGCAAAGCCAGTCTGGGAATCACCGCCCGGATGGACGGAAACACGCGGCGGCGAGGGCGGGAAGGTTTTGCGCGTCACCACGCTCGCAGCCAGCGGCGCAGGCTCCTTCGCGGAGGCGATCATGACCAAGGGGCCGCGTGTCATCGAGTTCGATGTGGCGGGTGTCATCGACCTTGGCGGGCGCTCTTTGAAGATCTCGAACTCGCAGGTCACGATCTCGGGCGAGACAGCGCCCAGTCCCGGAATCACGCTCATCAATGGCGGCTTGGGTGTGAGCGCGAATGACGTGATCATCCGGCATCTCCGCATTCGTCCAGGAGCAGGCGGACGAAAGAAAATGATCGGCTGGGAGGTGGACAGTCTGGCGACGAATGCCGCGCATGACGTGATCGTGGATCATTGCTCAATCACCTGGGGCACCGATGAAAACCTCAGCGCCTCAGGCCCGCGCTTTGAGGGCGAGACACCGGATGAATGGCGGAAGAACACCTCCCACCGCATCACCTTCAGCCACTGCATCATTGGCGAGGGGCTGCATGACTCCACGCATTCCAAAGGCCCTCACTCAAAGGGATCACTAATTCATGACAACACCTCCGACATCGCCATCGTCGGCAATCTTTACATCAGCAACGATGACCGCAACCCGCTCTTCAAAGGCGGCGCGCGCGGCGTGGTGGTGAACAACCTCATCCAGAATCCAGGACGTCGTGTAATGCAGTTCGCGCTCAATGCCGGAGAATGGAACGGCAAGGAGTGGCAGCGGGGGCAGCTGGTCGTCATTGGCAACGTGGCACGTCGAGGCCCAAGCACGCCCGCCTCGACACCGTTCATCGATGCCAAGGGCCCGTGTGATCTTCATCTGCACGACAACCTTTATTTCGATGCCAACGGCACGGAGTTGCCGGTGAAAATCAGCGACTCAGACAGCGAGTTGCGCGTCATGAAAGAGCCGCCGCTCTGGCCGTTGAGCCTGAAGTCAAAGCCAGCCAGCGACACGGTGGCATGGGTGCTCTCCAATGCGGGCGCACGCCCCTGGGACCGCGATGAAACAGACAGTCGGCTTGTCGAAGAAGCTCGCGCGGGAGGCGGCAAGATCATCCATCACGAGTCAGAAGCAGGAGCCTCCTCCAGGGCCAATCCATAAGGCTTCCACACGACTCTTGCCCTCGTGTGATGAACGCAAATTCATGAGGAAGACATCCCAATGCCCTTACACAAGTCTCCAGAACCTCTTCGCCGACCATGGCGCTTGAGTTCGGGATTCAGCCACTCCAATAGCCTGTTATGCTCACACGTCTTTTGTTCATTCTGCTCGGTTCTTTCTCCGCCTTCGGCAGCGAGACCGATCTCGTCATCTACGGCGGCACGCCTGCTGGATTGAGCGCGGGGATCATCGCCGCGCGTGAAGGGGCCACCGTGGTGATCATTGAGCCGACGAAATGGGTCGGTGGCATGGTCACGGGCGGGCTCTGTCGCACGGATGTGGGGAAAGAGCAGACCATCGGTGGCTTTCCGCGCGAGTTTTTCGCCCGTGCAGCGGCTGCGAAGCCTGGCAGTGAGATGTGGTATGCGGAGCCGAACGTGAACTTGGCCACATTTCACGCAATGCTCAAAGAGGCGGGCGTGAAAGTCATCACATCGCAGTCTTTGAAGTCGATCACGAAGGAAGGCACCCGCATCGCCAGCCTGACCACAGCGGATGGCACGACGTATCAGGGAAAAATGTTCATGGATGCTTCTTATGAGGGCGATCTCATGGCGGCGGCCAAGGTGAGCTACATCGTCGGGAGGGAAAGTCGCGCGCAGTATGGTGAGCCGCTCGCAGGTTAT
>CAYMHJ010000365.1:0-6347 GCA_964390165.1 uncultured Prosthecobacter sp.
AAACTGCTGCTCGAAGAGCTGTGCATGGAGGCGGGCGTGAAGTTTCAGTATCACACCAAAGTCTCCGCCGCTTTCAAGGAAGGCAACAAGCTCACCACCATCGTCACGGAGTCCAAATCGGGCCGCCAGGCATGGCGTGCGCCGGTATTCATCGACACCACGGGCGATGGCGATCTCGGCTACCAGGCGGGCTGCGCTTTTGAGATCGGCATGGCCGAGGACTGCCCCTGCCAGCCCATGTCGCTGAATGCGCTGCTCGTCGTGAAGGATGTGGAGGCGCTGCGCGAGTTTGTACGCTTCGGCCAGCCGAAGGAGGGCGAGAATACGGATAGCGAGAAGAAAAAGCGGATCAAAGACGTGCTCGTCAGCACCGGCCATTATCCATCCTACGCCGGACCGACGATGTGGCATGTACGGGACAATTTGGTCTTCGCCATGATGAACCACGAGTATGGCATCAAAGCCTGGGACGCCGCCGAGATCACCGCTGCCACGGTTCGTGCCCGTGCGGAGATGAACAAGATGGTCACCGGTCTGCGCGGACTCGGCGGCCCCTGGGAAGACATTCAAATCGTCGCCACTGCCGAGCAGATCGGCGTGCGTGACGGCCGCCGCATCCAAGGGCGCTACACCGTGCTGCAGGACGACCTCGCCAAAGGTGCCCGGCATGATGATGCGGTCACGCGCGTAACCTTCGGCATCGATGTGCATGCCCTGAGCGCTGATCACAACAAGAAGCACGCCATCATGCCAAAGCCCATCGACATGAAGCCCTACGACATCCCGCTTCGCGCTTTGATCGCGAAAGAAGTCGATGGCCTCATGATGGCCGGACGCTGCATTAGCGGCGATTTCATCGCGCACTCGAGCTATCGCGTGACGGGAAATGCCGTGGCGATGGGCGAGGCCGCAGGTGTCATCGCCGCGCTCGCAGCCTTGTCGAAACGCATGCCTCACGATGTCGCATGGAGTGAAGGTGAGGCGAAACTGAGGGCGATGGGCCAGCGGGCGTAACTTCGATTGGCAATCGAAGCTTCCCGTTCCCAAATCTATTCGATTGCCAATCGAAGCAACAAAACCTCGTGAAAGCCCTCCTCTCTCTGTTCTTCATCGCCACGGCAGCCTCCGCAGAAACTTGGCCGCTGGATGCCGTGGATGCTTCCCTCTCGCTTCATGGTCACGTACGCTCACTCATGGGCAGTCTTGTGCTTGATGGCAGCTCGGTCATTGAATTAAAGAATTCCGCGCAGCTCAACGGCAGCTTCACAGTCTCCGTGTGGTTCAATCCGTATGTGCTGGAAGGTTCGCAGCAGATGATCATTGGCAAAAATCGCTACTCGCTTGGCGAACGGCAGTGGGGCGTCACCATTGAGCCAGATGGCAGAATGAAGGCGCACTTGCGGCAGGACGGCTGGAGTGAAATCACCTGTACGGAGCCGCTGAAGGCGGGTCATTGGCATCTGGCGACACTGACGGTCGATTCTGGAAAAGCAGCGCTGTATTTGAATGGCAAGCCCGTGGGCGAGGTGAAGCTCAAGCAGCCAATTCCGGCCACAGAAGCATCCATCACACTCGGCGGCATCTTGGATGCGGGCAGACCGCGGCAGCAGTTCCATGGCGCTCTCGATGAAGCACGCTTCGAGCCTCGCGTGATGAGCGATGAGGAGATCGCCGCGAGTTATCGGCCCATCACCGCCACGCACGAGCTTCCTAAGCCCATGACAGCCGATTTCCCGCTCTGGGACGACTCGCAGAAGCTCGCGGAGGCCAAGGACTTGCCTGTGCTCGACGGCGTGGAGTTTCACGTTATCAAGAAGTGGGACAAAGCGGCGGACGGCTACACCTTCCTCCACGGAGTCGGCCTCGCCTGGCACAAAGGTAGGCTCTACGCCTCCATCGGCCACAACAAGGGGGCGGAGAACACGGTCAGCGAAGAAGCGCAGTATCGCGTGAGCGAGGATGGCGGCAAAACGTGGAGCGAGCTGCGCGTCATCGACGCAGGCGAGGAGAAAGACCTCGCGGTGAGTCATGGCGTGTTCCTTTCGCACAGCGGGAAGCTCTGGGCCTTCCACGGAGCCTACTACAACAAGATGGAGCGTATCCACACGCGGGCTTACTCGCTCGACGAGGCGACCGGACAGTGGGTCAAGCACGGCGTGGTGCTCGAAAATGGTTTTTGGGCTCTGAATCAGCCGGTGAAGATGAGCGATGGAAACTGGATCATGCCCGGTATCAGCGCCGGACCTTATTCCAACACCGGCACCTTCCCCGCCGCCGTCGCGATCAGTCATGGCGATGACTTTACGAAGTGGGATTTCGTCAGCATCCCCGTCCATGAGGGTCTCAAGATGTGGGGCGAGTCGAGCATCATCGTGGACGGCGCAAACGTGCTGAACATCGCCCGCTATGCCGCCAAACCGCTCGCCTTGATTTCAAAGAGCGCCGACTACGGTCGCACCTGGAGCACCATGGGTGAAAGCAACCTGCCCATGACCACCTCCAAGCCCGCCGCAGGCATGTTGAGCTCCGGCCAGCGTTATCTCGTCTGCACGAATGCCGCGAACAACGGTGGCAAGCGCTTCCCGCTCACCATCGCCGTCAGCAAGCCAGGATCGCCGCTGCTGAGCCAAGTCTTCGTCATCCGCCACGCCGAACACAGCGGACCTGGCGAATCACATCCCAAAGCCGCCCTCAGCTACCCCTGCGCCACCGAGCACGAAGGCAAGCTCTACATCGGCTTCTCCAACAACGGCGGCCGCGGCGGCAACCACAACAGCGCTGAGATGGCGGTGATCCTGATTGAGAGACTCAAGCAGTGATATATAGGAATGTAGCATGTCACTCAGAGATGACATAACCAACGCCATCAAAGGTTGCCCGGACATCCAGTTCGAGTTTGTTCGATTGCATAGATACCAAGCTATTCTCGATCAAATAGCCGAACGCTTTTTAAAGTGTGGGTCAAAAGGGCTTAACTCGAACTGGCTCTGGAATGAGCTTCGCAATGAAACAAGCAACAGTCAGCCTCAGGATGTATTCTCAGTGCTCGTCCAGCGACTCCATCTCGATGAGCGCTATTGGTTCGTAGCCAGTGAAGAGAATGGGAAGTATTGGCTGGCTCAAGCTACTGGTGGCGGCATCACTCTTCTTCTCCAAGAGATGTATTGCTTCGAATATTACATTTTAGATCAAGCGATGACTTGGATGCTATGTGAGAATCATCACGGCATGCTCATCGAGGCGGAAGCTACATCGCCGCCAGCGTCGCGGTGAGCAGCTTCCAGAACTTCTGCACGGAGGAGATGCTGCAGCACTCTTTTTCGGAGTGCGCCTCGTGGATGTTCGGGCCGAAGGAGATCATGTCGAGATCGGGGTAAGCGATGGCGATGACGCCGCATTCAAGGCCAGCATGGCAGGCGCTGACCTTCACGTCGTGGCTGAAAAGCTCGCGATACAGCGTCTTCATTTTCTCCAGGATGGGCGATTCGGCGCTGGGACTCCAGCCGGGATAGCCGGCGTCGTGGACGACCTTTGCGCCGATCATTTCAAAAGGCGCGGCGAAGGTGCGGGCGACATCGAGCTTGCTCGAATCGACCGAACTGCGCTGCAGGCCGCTCCACTCCGCGTGACCATTGCCGAGGGCGATAAGCGAGAGGTTCGACGAAGCCTCCACCAATCCCGGCACGACAGGACTCATCCGATACACGCCATTCACCACAGCCTGGAGAGTGAGGACGAAGGGCCTTTGCACGGTGTTAGCCATGGTTGGGATATAACTGTGCTCTGGCTTTACAGGCTGAGTGGTGATGCTCAGATGCGGCTCGATGAGGCGGAACTCATCGCGGATGCCTTCGACCTCTTTGGCAAAGATCTCATCAAAACGCGGCTGATCGAGGATGACGACCTGCGCGGTGCATTGAGCCGGAATCGCGTTGCGAGCACTGCCGCCGCGCATGGTGGCGAGAGCGACGACTTTTTCACCGCAGGCGCAGAGGATGCGGGCCATGATCTTGATGGCATTCGCGCGGCCTTCGTGGATTTGCAGACCGGAGTGGCCGCCGCGCAGGCCGGTGATGTGGATGGCGAGGTATGGCTCGTCGGGATCGTGCGCCGACTCCGTGTAGTCGAGGCTCGCCAGCGTATCGACACCACCCGCGCAACCGATGGTGAAGGTGTCGTCCTCCTCGGAGTCGAGGTTGAGCATCGTTTTGCCCGTGAGCAGGCCGGGTTGCAGCCCTAGCGCGCCGCCCATGCCCTGCTCCTCATCCAGCGTGAAAAGCGCCTCGATGGCCGGATGCGAGAGGTCCTTCGAAGCGAGCACCGCGAGGATTGCGGCCACGCCGAGACCGTTGTCCGCGCCGAGCGTGGTGCCGCGTGCGCGCACCCAGTCGCCATCGACCCACATGTCGATGCCTTGCGTGGCGAAGTCGAATTTCAGTCCGTCTGCCGCCTTGTGAACCATGTCCAGATGCGCCTGCATGATGACCGCTGGCCTGCCCTGACGATCCGGCGTCGCAGGCTTCTTGATGATGACATTTCCAGCACTGTCGAGCATCGAAGAGAGGCCATGACGCTCCGCGAACTCACGCACAAAGGCCACCACACGTTCCTCGCGCTTCGAGGGTCGCGGCACGGCATTGAGGTCGGCGAAGCAATTCCAGAGAGCGTTGGGTTCGAGGGCGCGGATGTCCGTGGGCATGATGGCAAGGCTTAAACATACCCTGCATGCAAAGCGAGCGCGCATGTTTCATTTTAACGAGCCATGGCCAACCCGGGGTGGATGTTACGCCTCCGCGTAGGCCTCACCCAGCTTGGTGAGGGCACCGCTGGCATCGAAGAGCGCGGAGCAGCCGGTGGGCGTGTTCCCTGGAGCGGTGCCAAACCACGAATAGCGCTCAACATCGTTGGACCTCTCGAGTCGCGGCAGCGCATCTTTAATGAAACGCAGCACGTCCTTCTCTGCGTGCTGGTTCTTGCCCGTCTTGGCGGCGCTCCAGTCCGCAGGGCAGAATTCGGTGATCCACAGCGGCCGTTTGTAGAGCCGGGCGATTTTGTCGAGGTGCGACGTGAGCTGCGAGGCAGTCGGGCCGCCATACCAGTGAATGGTGATGAAATCGATGCGGTATTTCCGCTTCAGCGCCTCCTTCATGAAGGCCTGCATCCACGGGCTGTCAGCATGAACGCCCGCCGGACTGCCGAGTGGCAGATTGAGCTCCTCCAGCTTTGGCCAGGCTGCCAAAGCCTGCTCGACGGTCGTATTGCCCTGGTCCTTGCCCTCCGGCTCATTAAAACCAAGCACGGCGGGCGGATTGTTGGCGAGATCGGCGCGGATTTCCTCAACGGCCTTCGCGGCGAACTGGTTTTCGTTGTCCTTGAAGACCATCGGCACCCATTCGATGCCCTCGGGAAGTCCCGCCGGACGCTTCGCAGTCCAGTTGTAGATCCACTTCACCTTCAGCTCGGCAAGCTTGGCCGGTGTGACCGCGCCTCGAAGACCGGTCGCGTAGCCTTTTTTTCCGGCTTTCTTGCTGGCGGACTGCGCTGCAGCCACGCCGGAAAGGAGCAGCGTGGAAAGCGAGAGACTTGATTGCAGAAAGTGACGGCGTGTTGGGAGAGTGATCATGCGCCGTGTTTGTATCAGAACGGCTCCGCCACGGTCAATGAGCATGTTCAGCCGCCGAGCGGCCGCACACTGGGTCCATCGACCCAGCGCGGCGGGATCATGATCTGCCGAGGCACCTCAGGCACGCCGTGCTCGTGCTGCGAAAGCTGAGTGACGATCAAATCGACCGCTGCGGCGGCGAGATGGTCGCGTTGCTGATAAATGCCGGCGAAGCCGGTCATCTTCGGCGTCCAGTCGTGCACGACGAAGCCGATGTCCTGCGGCACGCGCAGGCCGAGTCGTTTCAGCCAGCCCGGAATGTGCGTGTCAAAGGTGATCAGCGCGTCCGGCTGGTGCTCGCGCATCCATTTCGAGAAGGCCTCGAAGCCTTTGCTGATGTCGTTGCTCGGGAAGAGCAGCAGCGGCACGCGATCCTCCGACGCCAGTCCGTGCTGCCAGTGAAACAAGCCGCCGCTGTAGCCGAACTGCGAGCGGTTCACGATCCACTTCGTCACCGCCACGCCGATACGCCGGTAGCCGCGCGCATGGAGTTGCTCCGCCGCCGTGTGGATGCCCAGCGTCATGTTTCCCGCGCACATGTGCAGCGCGGGCGTGCTCATCGCATTCCCAAACGTCACCGCCGCGAAGGGCGAGTAGTCCAGCTTGCTGCACGGAAGCTGCATACTCTGTGGCGACACGATCACGCCCTCAATGCCGCGTGCGTGCAGGATCTTTTGCAGCTTCT
>CAYMHJ010000366.1:0-6341 GCA_964390165.1 uncultured Prosthecobacter sp.
ATCCTTTGATCGAGGAGTCTGAGAAGCTCGATGTCACCGCCGCGAAGAAAGGCTACGAAGAGTGGTGCAAGCTGCTGCCGAACTTCAGTGTCGGCCTGCTGCATGGCAAACTCAGCGCTGAGGAGAAAGACCTCGTCATGCGTGCGCCCCGCTTTGCCGAGTTGCGGCCCTTCGTCCTTAAAGAGGTCACCCCGCAGGCGATGATGCAGTGACTGTGGCACATGGAAGGAGGATACATGGGATGAACCACTGGCGTGGGTGGTGTTCAGTCCTGAAGGGCGCGCATTAAATGCGCGAGTTCGTCATCGACTTCGGCTGGGTCGCTCACGAGACGGCGGATTTCCTCACGGACGAGGTCACCAAATCGCTGGCGGAAGCCCTGGACCAGCTTGCGGAAATTCGCCACGCTCAAGTTGAGGGATTCGGCCAGCGCGGCTGTGTCGCCATCATGGCGGATGCTGAGCAGCGGGCGCATCACGGTGAAGCGGTCCGCCCGGCCCTTGACGCGGTGTTCATTTTCCAGTTCCGTGATGGCGGCGGCGATCACGGCCTGGGCCCATTTTTTCTCAAACAAGGTCTCGGGCGTCTGCGCGGTGGCGAGGGTGTTCGCGTGCGCCTCCACATCCTCATGCGCGGCTCCCCCGCCGCGCTTCAGGCGTACGGCATCACGGTGGCCGTTGGCGATGAAGTTCTGCATGGCATGCAGCAGGAAGGTGCGGAAGCGTCCGCGTTCGGGCATGGCTTTTGTGTGGGTTTTGTTTTCCAGCAGCCCGGCAAAGAAAGCCTGCGTGATGTCGTCGGCATCGGTGGGGCTGTAGCCTCTCATGCGGGCGTAGGTGTTCAGCGGTGTCCAGTAGCGGCGGCAGAGCTGGTCCAGCGCGGCCAGACCATCTGCGGTCTGGCTGGTGGCTGCTTCGAGAATGAGTGTCCAACGAGTGTCTGGGAAAGCCGGCATGGCGGGTGAGGAAACATTTCTCACATGAAACGGCATGGGTGTAAATAGAAGGGATGAACCTCTCTGAAACCTCGCCTGCGGAAGCCGCCGTGATGCTCAGCCATGCGCTGCGCACGCCGCTAGCTGGCGAGTTCGAGGGCGAGGAGGTGGGCCTTTACACGCTCCTGGAGAGGCTGGGCGACGGCGGCTTTGGCAGTGTCTGGCGGGCGGAGCAAAGCGAGCCCGTGCAGCGCGAGGTGGCGCTGAAGATCATCAAGCTGGGTATGGACACGCTGGAGGTCATGAGCCGCTTCGAGCAGGAGCGCGTCGCCCTTTCCCTGATGGACCACCCGAACATCGCGAAGGTGCTGGATGCGGGTGCCACGCCTGAGGGCAGGCCGTTCTTTGTGATGGAGTTGGTGCGCGGGGTGCCGATCACCACCTACTGCCTGGAGAAAGCCCTGCCGCTGGAGCAGCGGCTGCGTCTGTTTAAAGACGTGTGCTCCGGCGTGCAGCACGCGCATCAGAAAGGCATCATTCATCGCGATCTGAAGCCCTCGAACATCCTCGTGGCGGAGATCGACGGGCAGCCGGTTCCGAAGATCATCGACTTCGGCATCGCGAAGGCGGTTAGCGGGGAAAAGCTCACGGAGCTGACCCTGCGCA
The DNA here is from genome assembly GCA_964390165.1 of uncultured Prosthecobacter sp. Taxonomy (GTDB): domain Bacteria; phylum Verrucomicrobiota; class Verrucomicrobiia; order Verrucomicrobiales; family Verrucomicrobiaceae; genus Prosthecobacter. The sequence continues at coordinate 1,601 of CAYMHJ010000366.1, forward strand.
CCCGCGTGGAGCAAATGATCGGCACGCCGCTGTACATGAGCCTGGAGCAGGCGGCGGGCAGCGCGGATGTGGACACGCGCAGCGATGTCTATGCCCTGGGCGCCCTGCTTTATGAGCTGCTGGCCGGACAGCCGCCCTTTGATGCGAAGACGCTCATGGCTGCGGGTTATGACGAGATGCGCCGGATCATCCGCGAGGAGGTGCCGAGGCCGCCGACGCGTCATGCCCGTGATCTGGATCTCATCACTCTGCGTGCTCTCGAAAAGGATCGCACCCGCCGGTATGAGTCGGCCACGGCCTTCGCAGAGGACATCCAGCGTTTCCTGAATCACGAGCCGGTGGCAGCGCACGCGCCGAGCGTGCTTTACCTCACGCAGCGCTGGGTGCGGCGGCATCGCGCGGCGGCGGTGGCCATCGTGATCAGTTTCCTGGCGATCGTCACCGGCTCATCCGTGGCGGTGTGGCAGGCCGTGCTGGCGAAGCAGGCGCAACAAGCCGCCGAGCAGCACGCTGCGGAGGCCCGGAGGCAGTCTGCCGATGCGGACCAGGCGACGAAGGTGATCCTGGGCACCCTTTCAAGCCTGATGAGCTTCGGTGCCCCGCCGACGATCGAGCGCGAGGAATTGGTCAGCGAGATTCTGGAGCGGGTGCGGACGTTTCAGGGCGGCCCGCTGCGCAAGGCCAGAATGCTCAGCCAGCTCGCCATTTCCGTCAGCGCCAGCGATGCGGTCCCCCTGCGTGTCCAGGCCCTCGCTCTGGCAGAGCCGCAGCTCGCACCCGATGACCCCGAGCTGTGGACCTACCGCTACAAGCTGGCACACGCCAGGGCCATGGAAGGCACCCAGCGCAAACAAGCCCTGCCGGAGATGTTGCAGGCGCTGGACTGGCACCGTGCCCACCTGGGACCTCATCACCCGACGCCGGCCCACATGAGCCTGGAGTGCGCCTACCATTGCTTTCTAGATTCCCAGCATGAGCAGGCGCTGGAGCTGTTCTCCGCAGGCTTTGCAGCTCCCTCCAACCACCTTGATGCCGGGCCGCGCCGGCCTCCGGTCTTCTACCGTGCCTACTACGCCCAGACGCTGGATAAAGTGGGCCGCCATGACGAGGCGCTGGCTCTGGGGCGTGAAAACACCCGCATCGCTCTGGAAGAGCTCCAAATCTCCCCCTTCTACGGCGGCGGCCGTGCTCTGCTCGTGCATGGCCGGGTGCTGAACGACAACCAATTGCTCGATGAGGCCATCACCGCCGCCCAGCAGGCCCTGGATGCCTTTTTTGGCTCTGCCGGGCCGCTGGACCCCGCCGTGAGCGAGACCGTTCAGTTCCTCTACATCCTGTATGACAAGAAGAAGGATGTGGAGGGCAATCTGGGCATGATGCGTGACGTGATGCGCGAGTTTGATGCCCAGCTCGGCCCCGCGCACGTCGAGACCTCCCGGCGGGTGAAGAGCTACTCCATCGCCCTGGTCAACGCTGGCCGTGCCGACGAGGCGGACAAGCTGAACACCAACTGGCTCCAGCGCGTGCGCCACAATGATGGCACCCTGCCCGATGTGTCTGAGGAGGTCCTGCGCGGCCATGGCGACATGCTGCGTGCCACCGAGCAATGGGCGCGTGCCGAGGCGGTGCTGCGCGAGCTGCTGGCACTGATGAAACGCACCCGTCCCGACAGCGCCCGCTTCTGGGGAGATCAAAGCGACTTGGGCAATGTGCTGCTCAAGCAAGGCCGCAAGGCCGAAGGGCGGCCCCTGCTGGAGGAAGCGGTGGCGGGCCTGGAGAAGAGCAAGCTGGGCTGGGAGAGGGATCGCCTCCTGGTGCCGGCCAAGAAGCGCCTGGCTGAGGCGAAGAAGTGAGGACATTCGGTCAGCCGCAGAGGGGCAAAGGAGCCGAGATGGCCGAGATTTGAAATCTTTTTCTCCGCCGCCTCTGCCTATCCGCCCCTCTGCGGCAACGGTGCAGGGGCGCTCGGTTTGCGATCCAAGCCGCAGGCAGGGAAACTTTTTTCAAGAATCTTTTCTCACAAGCTCGGCAGACGGTGGTGAAGCCGGTGAACCCATCCACCGCCATGCTTCACCTCGCCCAACGATCACCAAGTATCTGCTTCCTCCCCTTTCTGGTGTCAGCACTTCTCTGCACGACATCATCACTCCTGCAGGCGGCTACGGGTGATCCTGATCCGACCTTCGGCACCGGAGGCGTGACCGTAACCCCGATTCCCACCACCCACGAAGCATGGTATGCGGTGGATATGCAGGCGGATGGCAAGATCGTCACCGCAGGGCGGACCAACGGCCCTGATCGTTTCGCTGTGGGACGCTATACCAGCAATGGCCTGCTTGACTCGAGTTTCGGTTCGGGTGGTCTGGTCTTCACCACAGTGGGAAATCCTGGCGCTGGCGATGTCGCACGGGCGGTGAAAGTCCTCCCCGATGGCAAGATTCTCGTGGGAGGCTACGCCAGCACGAACACCGCGTATGACTTTGCCCTGGCTCGCTACACGAGCGCCGGGGTGCTGGACACGACCTTTGGGACGGGCGGAACGGTGAAGACCGACATCTCCAATGCCAGCTACGATCAGGTTTTTGGCATGGCGGTGGGCTCGGATGGCACGATTGTCCTCGTCGGCACCTCGATCATCTCGGGCACGTTTGACACCAGCATCGCCCGCTATCTAAGCGACGGCACGCTGGACACCTCGTTCGGCACGGGCGGGAAGGTGGTGATCCCGTTGGGCAACGCCCACGACCAGGCGCGTGCCGCAGCGATTCTGCCAGATGGCAAAGTGCTGGTGGCAGGCTATGCGGGGTTTGCCGGAAACGGCGATGACTTTGTTCTGATGCGCCTGACCAGCACAGGGCAGTTGGACAACACATTTGGCACGGCTGGCGTGACGACAGTGCATTTCGGCACGGGGCATGACCGCGCCGAAGGCTTGGTGGTTCAGCCTGATGGGCGAATCATTGTGTCTGGTCTTTCCGGGCAGGCGACCTGGGACTTCGGGCTGGCGCGCTTCCTGCCCAACGGGACATTGGACCCGAGCTTCGGCACGGGCGGACGTGTGACGACGAACTTTGCCAGCAATCATGACTACGGGTATGGTCTGGCCCTGCAACCAGATGGAAAAATCGTGATGGTGGGCGGGGCCACGGTCGGCACTGCCTACAATCAGGCGGTGGCACGCTATCTGAGCAGCGGTGCGCTGGATACGAGCTTCGGGACGGGTGGGATCAAGATCAACCCCACTGGTGCTGGCAACGACGAGGGCGTGAGTGTGATCGTCACCGCAGATGGAGGCATCGTCGTGGCCGGCATTGCCAACAATGGTACCAATACCAATCCCGAGTTCTCGCTGGCTCGCTACATCGGCGGCCCGGCTGCGACTCCGGCAGACATCGCCCTGGAGCAGCCCGCTGGCAACGGCGTGGCCGATGGTACCACCGTGAGCTTTGGAAGTGTATCAATGGGGAGCAGCCCTTCGCTCACCTTCACCATTACCAATCCCGGCGCGGTGGAACTGAACTCAATGGTAATCATGAAAGAGGGAACCAACGCCGCCGAGTTCACGATGAGCAGCCTGAGCGCGACGAGCCTCGCGAGCGGTCTGGGCACGATGACGTTTACGGTGACACTTTCCCCCACCTCCATTGGTGCGAAGACGGCGGCGATCCGCCTCTTCAACAATGTGATCGGTGCGAAGAGCCCCTACGACATCACGCTGACGGGCACGGCAGTGCACCCCGCGCCCACCGTTGCAGGTATTGATCCCTCCATCGGCACCACGTCGGGAGGCACGTCTGTGACGATCACGGGCACGAACTTCATGGCTGGAGCCGCAGTGACGATCGGCGGCGCGGCGGCGGCGAATGTGAACGTGGTCAATGCCACGACGATCACGGCCACCACCCCGGCCCATGCCGTGGGCCTCGTGGATGTGGTCGTGACCACCCCTGGCGGCCCGGGCACCGGCACTGGACTTTACACCTACTCTCCCCCTGAAATCGTCGTCCACAATGGCAGCCACAGCCTGGCTCCTGAGTTGGCTGATGGTCAGGTCTCCGTGGTCAGCTTCGGCAGCACCGCCCCGAACGTGGCCAGCCTGCGCAGCTTCCTGGTTCGCAACACGGGCGCTGTCGATCTCGTCATCTCCAGCATCACGGTTCCTACTGGTTATGTCACCAATGGAGCCCCCGCCGTGCTGGCTTCCGGCACCTCCTACAGCTTCCAGGTCTCTCTCGACACCGCCACGGCTGCCACCTATTCAGGCAATATCGTCATCAACAGCGACGACCTCGATGAGGCCGCCTTTGACTTCCCCGTCACCGGCACCGTCGTTGCTCCTGGCAGCGCTCCGGTGGTCAATATCGGCAGCGATGTCTCCGGTCCGGGCGGCTCTGGTTCCCCCATCCTGGGGGGACCGGTTGGCTCCACGCTTTTCGGCCTCACTGGTGCTCCTTCCATCAACTCCAGCGGTGTGCTCACCTCTGCCGTCCAGATCCGCCATGCTGACGCCAGCCTGCACACCGGCATCATGGCCGGACAGCCCATGACGCTCATCGTCACGGACACCATGGACGCTCCCAGCCTCCCTGGAGTGACCCACTTCAATTTCGGCCCTCCCACGATCAATGAGACCGGCCACATAGCCTTCATCGGCGAGGTGCGCGGGGCTGGCATCACGGCCAACTCCAACAGCCGCTGCCTCTTCAGCAACGCCAGCGATGGCACGCTGAAGCTCGTCGCC
>CAYMHJ010000367.1:0-6340 GCA_964390165.1 uncultured Prosthecobacter sp.
CGTTGTTAAGCAGCGAACCGGGAACTGAGAACCGAGAACACATCTCCGTCATCATCTGCACCTACAACGGCACTGCCACACTCCGCCCCTGCCTGGAGTCGCTGCAAAGACTGCGCCATACCAGCTTCGAGGTGCTTTTGATTGATGATGGCTCCACCGAGGACATCGCCAGCATCGCGGCGGCATTTCCAGCGGTGCGCTATATCCGGCAGGAGCACGCGGGGCTCAGCGCTGCGCGCAATCTGGGCATGAGAGAGGCACTCGGGCAGATCCTCGCCTACACGGATGATGACTGTCTGGCTGATGAAGACTGGCTCACGCACATCGCCGCAGGGTTCGATGATCCTCAATGGGTGGCCTGCGGTGGTCCGAACATCCCGCCCGCGCCGCGCAATCAGGCGGAGGCCATCGTCGCCGCAGCGCCGGGAGCACCGGCGCATGTCATGCTCAATGACGCCGAGGCCGAGCACCTGCCCGGCTGTAACCTCACCATCCGCAAAGCAGCACTGGAAGCCATCGGCGGATTTCGTGTGGGCTACCGCACGGCGGGCGATGATGTGGATGTCTGCTGGCGGCTGCGCGAAGCCGGTGGTCGCCTGCGCTTCATGCCAGGGGCCATGGTCTGGCATCATCGGCGTCGCAGTTTCAGCGCCTATCTCCGGCAGCAGCGCGGCTACGGGCACGCCGAGGCGCTTTTGATGAATGATCACCCGCAGCACTTTGGCCCCACCGGTGGCGCACGCTGGCGCGGAGCCATCTATGGCGATGCCACCCCGGCGCAGGATCTGGCCGAAGGCAGCATCTTCCACGGACCGCTTGGGCTCGGGCTGTTCCAAGGAATTTATCAACAGTCAAAGCGTTGCCCTCTCGACTGGCTGAGCGGCATGCTTTGGATCGCGCTCGCTGGCATCGCGCTCTTGCTCGGCTGGGAATGGCTGGCCCTGGCCTTTTTCATCCTCTCTATCTCCGCCGCCGTCTGTCTGCGCCGCTCACTTCCGCTTCCGCCGCATCAGCTTTCTTGGGTAGGCCAGATGCAGCTCCTCACCCTCTGCTGGCTGCATCCCATCGTCCGCGAAGGTGCCCGACTGCGCGGCATGATCACACTCGGCGCTCGCCCGAGCTGGCACCCGACATTGCGGGAGGTCTTCGAGCCGTCCAAGCCACGCCGGATCAGTGTCCCCTTTGGAGAATGGGCCTTCTGGAGTGAAAGCGGAGCCACTCGTGAAAACCTGCTCCGGCATCTCACCGAAGTCCTGAAAGCCTCTGGCACGGAGGTTCAAACCGACACGGGTTGGCGGAGGCATGATCTTGAGGGTCCGCCCAGATCCCCGCTGACATGCAGCATCCTGACGATGACCGAACACCATCAGGGAGGTCGCACGCTGACTCGCATTCAAGCGCGAGTGCGTCTGTCCAGTTCGCTGTGGATACCTTTGCTGATGGTGAGTTTATTGAGCCTGACTGATCTCTACCAGGGAGATCTCAGCGGAGCCGGAATGCCACTTATCATTCTCTTTTGTATCATCTACCTCCGAGTCACTCTGAAGCGCTGCATCTTCAAAGCCGCCGCCCAGAGCGGGATGAAGCCCGCGTGAAAGAAAAGGGCCGCGTTGCTGCGTCTGCGGAGTTGCGCTTTGGCGCGTGGCTCGCCACGATGGCGACCTTCTTTTCCAACCCACCACACCTCTTTATTTATGAGTCAAAAAGTCGCCTTTGTCGGAATCGGTCGCATGGGAGCCAACATGGCCCGCCGCCTGAAGGACTGCGGTTACAACGTCAGCGCCGTCTATGATGTGAACCGCGCCGCCGCAGACAGCCTCGCCGCAGAACTCGGCTGTGCCGCTCCCGCCACGCTGGCCGAAGTCACCGCCGCTGCCGATGTCATCTTTACCGTCGTCACCAATGACGCCGCCATGCGCAGCATCTTTTTTGATGCAGGTGACAACCTTTTCACCGGCTCCGCGGGCAAGATTTTCATCAACTGCGCCACCCTCTCTCCAGCCATTCACCGCGAGCTTTATGATGCCGCGAAAAAGGCCGGTGCCAGCAGCCTCGAAGCCTGCATGGCCTCCAGCATCAGCCATGCGCGTGAGGGAAAACTTTACCTCATGCTCGCGGGCGACGAATCCGTGTATGAACAGGTGAGCGCCATGATCGAGCAGATGAGCGTGAACCGTCGCTTCGTCGGCGGTCCAGGCCGTGCGGCGGAAGTGAAAGCGCTGGTGAACATGGTCATGAACATTAACACCGCCGGCCTCGCCGAGGGACTCGGTCTGGCCGATGCCCTCGGGCACGACCTGAACATGATCCGCGAAGTCTTCTCCCAGACTGGTGCCAACAGCCGCGTGCTGGAGACCGATGGCGGGGACATGTGCGCCCGTGAGCACGACTGCTGGTTCTCCGCCGATCACGCTGCGAAGGACAGCGGCATCGCCCAGACCGTCGCACGCGAATTGGGGCTGACCTTGCCTCTGAATGACGCCACCACCGCACAATACCAGAAGATGGTCAGCCTCGGCCTCGGCGAACTCGACAAATCCGGCATCGCCGAGCTGACCTTCAAGGGGCGGCACGCGTAAGTCCTGAGGATGAACGCCGACCTTTATCAGACCATCCTCGCCACCGGAGCCTGGGTCGATCTCTCGACTCGGGCCAAGTGGCAGCTCTCCGGTGCCGACCGCGTGCGTTACCTCAATGGCCAGGTCACCAACGACGTACGCTGCGCCCGTGTCGACTCCGCGCTCCAGGCCTGCGTCACCAACGTCAAAGGGCGCATCGAGGGAGATATCTATCTTCACGCCGAGGGCGAGAGCCTCATCTTCGATGCCCCCCCCGACCTCCGCGAAACCCTCGGCATCCGCCTGGAGCGTTACATCATCGCTGATGACGCCGTGCTGGAGGACATCACCGATGACTGGCAGCTCTGGCACCATATTGGCGCAGAGCAGAGCGCGGAGAACGGAGAGCATGAAGGCGGCCGCCTCATCAAATCCACCCGCTTCGGCCTTCCAGGCCACGATCTCTGGCTCCCCACCTCTTCCGCTTTACCCTCAGCCCTCAGCCCTCAGCTCTCAGCCACCGAAGCTGAGACCTTCCGCATCCTCCAGCGCATCCCCGCCTGGCCCAGTGAGTTAAATGCCGACACCTTCCCCCAGGAGGCCGGTTTGGAGAAAACTGCCATGAGCTTCAGCAAAGGCTGCTACATCGGCCAGGAGATCCTCTCCCGCATCAAGACTACCGGCAAGATGCCGCGTGAGCTTATCGCCTGGCAGGCCGTGGGAAGCAGCGACGTGATCGTCGGCAGTCATCTTCATCTTGGCGACCGCGACATCGGCACCATCACCAGTGCAGTGCGGCATCCTGTCACCGGGAGCTTCGTGGGGCTTGGCAGCATCCGCCAGGGATCAGCCGGAGAGGATTCCGTGTTGCTTGTCGGAGGTGAAATGTCTAGTATCGACGCTCAAGTCAAAATATCTGCCCTTCTGAATCAATGAGCCTGCTGCGTTCCATTCTCCTTTTTGCCTGTGCCTCCTCTTTGCTGAGTCTTTCCTCCTGCAATATCGCCGGCAAGGCCGATGCCGTGAATCCCACCGTGGCTGAGTTGGACCGTCTGGATGTCCAGTGGGGGTTGGAACCGCGCAAATCCAAAGGTGGACCACGCCGCGTCTATCAGTATGTCGATACCGGAGCCAGCACCTCCGCCTCAGCAGCAGCTCCCGCACCTGCCGCCCCGGAGCCAGTTCGTGAAAGCATCAATGCAGTGCCTCCTTCGATCGCTCCAGAGCCTCCAGTGACTCCTGCTCCCAGCATCCCAGCCACTCTTCGCTAAACCGAAGATCCGCGCCCCTCCGAACAGCCTCCTCTCTTGTTGTGAAACTGACCCTCACCCGTTTCTCCGTCCTGACACTTGCATGGATGTCAGGCAGCCTCAGCGCCCAGGAACTCTCCCCCACCGTTCCTCCACCTTCCACTCCGGCCGCCGCTCCTGCCCTGCCCGCCATCGAGCGCATCGCCGATGACGCCCAGCGCAAGCTTTTCGAGGCCGCTGATCGTGCCGCAGGTCCTGGAAATGCCACCTCCAGCCAGCCCATCTACATCCCCGGCGGTCCCCAGGTCAGCACCACGGGCAAAAAGACCACCTTTTCCGGCCCGAAGCTCGACGATCCCGCCGCCTGGAAAAAAGACTCCGAGCACAAGCTCGCCGTCATGGAGATCAAGTTCGGCGGCACCCGCGAAACCGTCATGTTTGAGCTCTACCCACAGGACGCTCCCATGACTGTCTCCAACTTCCTCGACAACGTCGAGACCGATGCCTACAAGGGCCTCGCTTTCCACCGCGCCGTCGAGGGTTTCATCGTCCAGACCGGAGACCCGCTCACCTCCGACGAAGGCGCACGTGAGCGCTGGGGCACCGGCGGCGAGGGTAAAACCGTCCAGGCCGAGATCAAGCGCCCCCACCGCAAAGGCGCCATCGCCATGGGCCGCAAGAGCGACAAAGTGAACCCCTCCAAGCGCTCGAACGGTTATCAGTTCTACTTCGCCCTCGGCCACTACGGTTCGCTCGATGGCAAATACACCGTCTTCGGTCAGGTCGTCTCCGGCCTCGAAGTCCTGGAGCGCATCTCCAAGATGCCCGTGGACAGCAACGACTGCCCCATCGCCCGCATTGAGATCGCCAGCATCAAGATCATCGACCACAAAGGCCCCCTCTACGTCACGGAAACCTCCGATGACGATAACGACCAGCCCCGCTACACCAAGCCCGCCTCCGCGCAGGGTCCCGTGGGCCGCTTCCTCCGCCGCGTCTGGTGATCCCCTCAGCGCGCGTCGCGATGATCCACCCCACCGCAGTCATTCATCCCTCGGCACAGATCGACCCCAGCGTCGAGATCGGTCCCTATGTCATCATTGACGGCCCGGCCAAAATCGCCGCAGGCTGCCGCATCGAGGCCCATGCCCAGCTCGTCGGTCATGTCGAGATCGGCGCAGGCACCGTCATCGGCCGTGCCGCCATTGTTGGTGGAGAGCCTCAGGACCTCGGTTTCAAGCCCGAGACCGAAAGCAGCGTCATCCTCGGCGCAGGCAATACCATCCGCGAGCACGTCACCATCCACCGTGGCAGCAAGCCCGGCAGCGCCACCCGCATCGGCGATGGCAACTTCCTCATGGCCGGCGCTCACCTCGCCCACGACGTCCAGCTCGGGAACAAAAACATCCTCGCCAACGCCTGTCTCCTCGCCGGGCACATCCAGGTCGGAAACAACACCTTCATTGGCGGCGGAGCCGTCTTTCACCAGTTCATCCGCATCGGCGACTCCTGCGTCATCCAGGGGAATGGCAGCTTCGGGAAAGACATCCCCCATTTCTGCGCCGCCATGCGCACGAACCGCATCACCGGCCTGAACATCATCGGCCTCCGCCGTCAGGGCTTCAGTGCCGGGCAGCGCGCCGCCATCAAAGACCTCTTCAAGCTCCTCTTCTGCTCCGGAAAAAACCTGAGCCAAGCCATCGCCACCGCCCGCGAGCGCGACTGGCAGGAGCCCGCCTCCCGCCTCCTCGACTTCGTCAGCGCCCCCTCAAAGCGCGGCATCTGCCCCTGGCGTGGCGACCCCCAAAGCGACGAATAAAAGCCGCCCGTCAGACAGACGAGCTGATCTTCGAATACGCCACCCGCGAGATGAACAGCCAGCTTTTCGTCCAGAAATACCATGTGGCCCAGTATCAAAAACGAAGAGCATTGCCCAGAAGTGCAAGCATGCGATCCAGCAAATTCAGGCAATGCAGACGCAAATCCGCCGCGCCCCGAGGTGAGTCGGAGCGTCCTTTGGCGAATTCGGCTGTGGCTTGTTCGTCATCATTGGCTGGCCTAGTCACCGCTACCTATTCCCCGCCTTTAACTCAATCTCCCGAAACTCCGCGCCGCCTGAAGGCAGATGCACTCTCACGTGGATGACGCGGGCGGTGGTCGGGATTTCGAGGGTGTGGGTTTGCCAATCGGCGGTGGCTTGAAGGGGGAAGTAGAGGCGATTGGCGGGAAGGAAGTCTTGGTCGCCATCATTACGCCAGGCGATGGCTCCCTGGCCTTTGGCGGTGGTTTTGAGGGTGAGTTTCGCGGTGACGGGACCGCCGAGCTTGAGCTTGGCTTTCGTGATGAAGACGGGTTTGTCGGCCTTGTCGGGCGTGAGGATGAAAAGTCCGTCTTTGGCAGTGAGCTTGCCGTTGCGGGCTTCCCAGCCTTGGGTTTCAGAATGGTCCGGTTCGGTCTTGGCGGCAGGTTTCGCGACGGGTTTGCCTTCGAGGTAGAAGTCGAAGTAGTCGTTCCAGGTCGCGGCCATGGGGC
>CAYMHJ010000368.1:0-6329 GCA_964390165.1 uncultured Prosthecobacter sp.
CCTGATGCTTCTTGAGCATGGGCTTGTAATCAAAGGTGTCCACATGGCTCGGCCCACCGTCCATGAAGCAAAAGATGACGTTCTTCGCTTTCGCCGCGAAATGAGTGGCCGCGCTGGCCTCACGCGAAAACAATCCATTCAATGCGAGCATGCCGAATCCGGCGGATGCCTGCTGAAGAAAGCCACGACGGGTGAAGACGGGGGCGATGCTGCCGGGACAGGTGGAGTGTTTCATGGGCTTAGCGGTAGTAGATGAACCCTTGGGTGTTGAAGATGGCATGGGCGAGCTGAGTCCAGGCGGCTTCGTCGTGCAGGAGGTCGGGCGTGGTGGCGCTCCATTGAGCGAAGTCGCCGGGGATGGCGATGGGCTTCGCGGGTGACGCAGCAGGCACGGAACGTGCGCCTTTGTAGTGGCGGATATTGGCGATCATCTGCCAGTAGTAGTTGTCGCCGAAGCTGCACTCGTGTCGAGTGTGGTTTGGGGTAGGCACAGTCGAAGGCAGGATGGTGAACATCGGGTTCTTAGTTCAGCTTTTCGTCGCCGTGTTCCTTGATCCAACCGCGCGTCCACTCCACGGACTCAAGGCCGACATCAGCAATGCCATTGGCCAGAAAGATGATGCCTTTGATGCGACCCTCGCGGAGCCATTGGAAGGCGAGGTCCGTCTGATGTTTCATCCGGTCCACTGGGAGCGGTTTGCTTTCGTGAAAATCATACATGTAACACCCGAGAAAGAGATCCTTGCCGGGGACCAGTCGCTCCAATGCCTCAAAATTGGCTTCAAGATTCTTGAGGTCATTCGGCCGCCAAGTCCACAGGCAGAGTTGGTCAACGGCGTTGAGATGCGGCAAGGCCCGCGCCTTGATTTGCCTGGTGTAGATGACGGCCATCACCGGCAACGATTCTCCGCGCACGGTGCGCCTTCCGATCTCGTTGAGTTCGGCCACCGATAGCGACGCAGGCAACGGCTCGTTGTCCGGCGGCACGATGCCCCTCACTGCCTGGAGCGCCTCGTGCCCCGGATAGTTCGACGAGGCGCTGGCCCGCCAGCGCCCGAAGCTGCGATTCGCTCCGACCAGGGTGAAAGCCACGCTGCCGAATCCGCAGCTCGCATCCTTCCCCTGATCCAGAGTGTCCAACACGCGGATGCGGGCGGCGCTCACGGTCGTGGCGGGCCATTGAAGGGAGAGCGTGCCAGCGGGCTTGTCAGGCATCGTGCCCTTGGCGACTGTCCGCCACAGGTGCCCGTCCTCGGACAGCTCCACTTCCACCGCCCGACTGCGATAGTGTCCGCCCTTCCAATCGGTCTGAGTCAGCGTGACGCCATCCACGGCTTCTTTCTCCGGCGGTCGCGCCTCCAGTGTGACGGGAAAGGCGACGCCATTCCCGGCCAACCAAGGACGAATCTCCCGCAGCGAGTCGGAGGCATTGCCACGCGGCTGCACATGAAAAAAGTCGTCGAGGATGAACCCACGCAGGTTTGGATTGTCTTCCGAGAGTTGATAAACCTGTCTCCGCTCCTCCGGCGAGGTCGCTCCATGTGCACCCACAAGTGACCAGTAAACCTGTTTGAGCTCGCGGAAAGGCTGATAGTAGCCGTCGAATGGCGGCTCTGGTTCACCGCGGTAGCGAATGTGAATCACGTTGGGGATTCCCAGGTCCTTCGCCGCCGCGACCGGTCCGATGGAGGACTCCTTGCCGAGGACCTTGCGGAGCTGATTGTTGAAAACGCCGGGAGGGTGTCCCCACAACCATAACCGGTCGCGGACGGTCTCCTGCGCTGCGGAGTCCATCTGCGCCGTCAAGATCATGACGAGAGAGACGGAAAAGACTACGTGGCGTGAAATCAAGGTATTGAGCTGTTTTTTCATTGTGGGTTTCGGGGTTGAACTTGGGGAAATGAAGCTTCTTCCGGTCAGTCATTTGGTCTTGAACACATGGGGCTGATCCAGCCCCCTAAAGTCGGACATGGCGCAGTGAGAGTCGAGCGGTTAAAACGAACCGCAAGACACCATGAAAAAGAGACACAGCCCAGAGCAAATCATCAAGATCCTCAAGACCGTCGAGAGCGGTAGCCGCCTTGGCGACGTGTGCCGGGAGCACAACATCAGTGAGCAAACCTACTACCGCTGGAAGCGGAAATACGGCGGGATGGAACCCAATGAGGCCAGACGAATGAAGGACCTGGAAGAGGAAAATCAGCGGCTCAAGCGCTTGGTGGCTGACCAGGCCTTGGACATACAGATTCTCAAGGAGGTGAACTCAAAAAAGTGGTAAGCCCCATGCACCGTAAACACGCAGTCATGCATGTGGTGGGCATGGGGATGTGTGGGATCAAGCGTGCAGCCCGTGTGTTGGGCGTGGCACGCTCGACCTGTCATCGGTGCCGCCGGGGCAGTGCTCGAAGCCAAGCCAGCACGGATTTGCTCATCCAAGTGTCCCAAGAGCACCCGGAACTTGGTGCGCGCAAGGTGGCCAAGATCCTGCGCCTGGAGCACGACGAGGTGGTCAACCACAAGAGGGCGGCACGAGTTCGCGCGTTGCATGGCATCCGAGCTGCACGCCGTGGGCGCAAGCGGAGGCGCTTGGCCAAAGGCAAACGGGTTCGTCACCAGGCCCAGCACGTGGATGAGGTGTGGAGCTACGACTTCATTGAAGACGCCACGGCCGATGGGCGCAAAGTGCGGATCTTGTCCATTCTAGACGAGCACAGCCGGGAGTGCTTGCATTTGAAAGCAGCGCGCAGTTTCCCTGCCACGCGGGTCATCGACAGCCTGGAATGGCTGCTGATGACCACCGGAAGGCGACCGACCCATCTGCGCAGTGACAACGGGCCGGAGTTTATCGCAGTGGCAGTCAAGGAGTGGCTGCGAGATGCTGGAGTGCAGACGGCGTACATTGAGCCGGGAGCGCCATGGCAGAACGGCCACGTGGAAAGCTTCCACGCCAGCCTGCGTGCGGAGCTGCTGGATCGGGAGTTGTTCTTCGACTTGGAAGAGGTGCAAGTCATGGTCGATGACTGGCGCGATTTCTACAACCACAGGCGTCCTCATGGGGCGCTGGGCTACCTGCCCCCAGTGCGGCACCAGCAGGAAGCTCCGTTACGGGCTTTCGCTCCGCTCCAGCCCTCCACTGCGCTTCCTGCTGGACAGAACGACCCTTTCCCCCTAAACACCCAACTCATCGCCGCAGACTAACATTGCACCCTGTCCGAGATTCGGGGGCCGATCAATTGATTGAGAATTCCCCATCAGCCGATGCCAATTTGTTGGGACCGATGATCTGCTACGAGCATCGATCAGCATTTTCACCGACAAAAACCGCCCAGATGAACGTGTTCATTTGGTGGGTTTGCGGAAATACTTCAGCACGAACGAAAATGGCATCGAAACCAGAAACCAAGATCACTTCTCTCCTCGCTGGGGTTGCGGGCGAGTATTTTGTCGCCGCGGAGCTCTCAAGGCGCGGTTTTATTGCCTCGATTTCCCTGCGTAACACACGCGGCATCGATATTCTTGCTACTAATGCTGACGCTAGCCGGTCTGTGACCATTCAGTGCAAAACCAGCCAAATCTCCAAGGCTTCTTGGATGCTCAATGAAAAGTCGGAGACTTTCGTTTCAGAAAGCCATTTCTACATTTTCGTCACGCTTGGCGCACCACTTGAACGCCCCCGTTATCATGTCGTGCCCAGTGCCGATGTCGCGAACCACGTCCGCAATGACCATAGCGCTTGGCTAAACACCCCTGGACGCCGTGGTCAGGCACATAATGACAGCCCTGTCCGCAAATTCGCCGACCGTACGAACGAGTATTTAGAACGCTGGGATTTGCTTGGGCTTTGACCTCAACCGCAGAGCCCATGGCAAACATGGTGCACGCGGTCCGAAATGGGAAATCCAGGTGCTTTTTAACAACGGCTCTGATGGTCGCATCAAGTTCAGTCGCGGGGCTGAAAATCCCCATCCGCTGCGCTGGCTCGTGCCAGTGAAAAGCATCCCCTGTGAACACGAAGCCTATTGATTGAGGCTGCCTGCACAACATCCAGCTACGGCTCCGCCAAATGGTGATCAAAACGGAAGTTCTCTGTGGTCGTAAAGTCTTTTTTGGTCTGTTTGTTGACATTGTTTTTGTGTTCATGGAACGGCCATCTTGAATATCCAAGAGCCATGTTTGAGTTGGTTGGTCGCATGAAGATTTGAGTCATACGCCTTGCCCGTCTGACACATTTTCCAGACGATCTTCAACCAGCGATGCCCAAGCGACCTCAGCGCGCATGCATGAGATTTCCCCCGTTCGCGCTGTGCCTTATAATACACACCCGCCCAGGCGCATTGTTTCTGCGTTTGGAATGTCCACAGATGCACTGCAGCCCTGAGGTGTTTGTTGCATGAATGGCGAACGCGCACCTTGTGCATTTTTCCAGACTGGTAGCTGACTGGTGCAGTTCCTGCATGACACTGCAGTGCCTCCGCACTGGTGAGGACATCCTCACATGAGCAAATTTCGGCGAGCAGTCGTGGAGCGAGCTTTGCTCCTGCTCCAGGCAAGGAATCAAAGATCGCCTGCTTCGGGTGTGAGTTGAATGTCGCGTTGATCTGCGTGTCGTAGTCATCCAGCTGCGCCTGGATGCAGCGCAGCATTTTCACCAGACTAACCGCCAGAAGGCTTTTGGAATCAGTCACTCCGCTTGATGCGACAAAGTGCGCGGATCGTTCAAAGGCCTGCATCCGCTTCTCATAATACTCAGGCCTTGCGAGCTGCTGGGTATGGAGAAACTTGTTCCATGCCTTGCGGCCCGCCCTGGCCAAAGAGGCAGGATCAGGAAACCTTTCGATAAAAGCCCAGGCCGAAGGAGCCTTCCATTCTTCAAAGGCCTCAAGTGCTGCTGGATAATACTCTTTAAGAGCGGCCCGGAGCTGGTTGATGATGCAGGTGCGCTGTTCGATCAGGGCGACCTGGTCCCGGCAAAGAAGCCGCAGCTTCAAAGTCAGTTCATCCGGCTGCTTCACCGGCTGCCAGTCGTGACCGTCCGTGCGCAGAGCATCGGCCAAGGTCCATGCATCAAATGAATCGCTCTTGGTGCCGCTTGGAGCTTTGCGCTTGCGGTAGGTGATGGCGCTTTTGCCTGGGATGGCGAATATAAGCGCCCCGGTCATGAGCAGCTGTTCAACGACAAAGGCCAGCCCCTTTTCAACGCATGCCGCAAGACCAGGGTAGGCTGCGAAGCGTTCACGAAGATGCTGCCAGCCTTCAGCTGTGTGATCAAAGGCGAACTCTTCAACGACGCCTCCATTTTTATCCACAATCGCCACGTTGTGGCTGCGGCTGGCCCAGTCGATGCCAGCAAAGTGCGTCAGTGTGCTCCATTGGTTTGGTTTCATCGGTTTTAGCTTGTTGTTTGGCGATGCCCTGGACCTGACCGGAGCCGGATCTTTATAGGAGCCCTCATGGGGCGATGTTCTCTCAGGCTTTAAGTCAGGTGCCAGCGCCACAGCGGGTGTTCCGTTTTCGATCCTCATGGGATAGTGCGACAAAGACCCTGTCTGTGGCGTGGCATTTTGGGCACCACGTCTATTACGACGCGGCGCAAAGTTATTCACATGCGAGTCTCGTTGAGCTTCTGAGGGCTCCTCAACTCGCTCATGAATAACTTTGGAGCAAATAAAGGTGCGACACACGAAGTCACGGTGACGAGGCAGGAGGCATGTCCAAGCAACGCCGACGCCGTTCTTCCTACCACCCCTCGCCCGACCTCGAACCCCTGTTCGCCTGGCTCACTGTGGCGGGTCTGATGGCGGCGCTGGTGCTGCTTGGCTGAACCCGCAACCCAATCCCACCATGCCCGCACAACACACCCCTGAAATCGAACTGCCGCCAGATGCAGCCACCACCGATGACCACCGCAACCCGCGTCGCCGCCGGCGCGACAGTGAGAAACCCGCCCCGGAGATTGGGTTGCTTGTCGAGGCGGAAGCGCATCACACCCTGGACAAGCTCATCCTGCATCCGGAGGTGAAGACGGACATCCTGGCCGCCCTGCGTGCCCTGGAAACCCGCGCTGATCTGGAGCGGGTCTGGAACCTGAGCAGCATCCAGCCCCAGCAGGGGCGGTGCATCCTCAACTTCTACGGCCCGCCCGGCACGGGCAAGACACGCGCAGCCCTGGGCATCGCCCACCGGCTGGGCAGGACGCTCTATCAGGTGGACTACTCGGCGGTGATCTCGAAATACCTCGGTGACACGGCCAAGCACATCAAAGCGGCCTTTCAGGCGGCGCGGGAACTCAACGCCATCCTGTTCTTCGATGAGGCGGACAGCCTGCTCTC
>CAYMHJ010000369.1:0-6298 GCA_964390165.1 uncultured Prosthecobacter sp.
TTCGAACCCCCGACCAACTCGGTGTAAACGAGCCGCTCTACCACTGAGCTATCCGTGCGAAACCTGCGTGGAGGGAAAGTACCGCCACAGCCTGATTGATCCAGGGCTGCCTTAAAACCCGGATGAACCCCAAATGCAACCCTGAGGAAAAAGAATCTCCGAGCAAAATGCCAGTGACCCGGCCCATTATGGCGTCGGTGGAGTCGGAGGTGGTTCCTCCTCACCGCCGCCACCCGTGGAGGTCACATGGCTGGCGGTCTTCCAGGCACCGAGCACCGCCGCGTTGTTGCGGAAGCGGTTCTTGATCAGAACATCCAGACATTTCACCAGTTCACGTCCCTTCTTCAGCAAACCGGGGAGCGAGGCGGTGGCACCCGCTTGTCCGCTCAGTGCATTGCCCTGGCTTTCTTCAGCATCGCGCACATCCTGCGCCTCTGCCGTCAGGTCTGCCACGATGTCTCCTTCATAACCGTGCTCGGTGAAGTCCGCCGCCAGTGACAGCTCCGTGATGGCCGTGGCAAAAGCATCGCCCGTGGCAGCAAAGACGAGGTCATTGTTCGTGGCGGGCATGCGGAAGCGGTCCATGAGACCAGGGTCAGCCTTGTCGATGGCGATCGCTGAAGCCGTGAGATTCACCGTGCGCAGCAGGCTCAGCAGTTCCTGACGCTCCACTGCCTGATCCATGCTGGCCTGCCCATAGCTGCCGGAGGCCTGGGTGGACTGCTGCGCATTGATCTGAGGCAGCAGGACATCCAGCGCTGTTCGAGCGCTGGCAAACTTCGCATCGCCCGCTTTCGGGGGCGTGTTGGTGAAGGCGGGGGCCTGCTGCGTGCAAAAAGCCTTCACACGGATCAGGCGGTTCACTTGGTTTCTTTGGCGGTCGTTCATACGATATCGGCGGGTTCGATGTTGGATTTTAGCTGAAGGTAAAGTCGGCGACGTGTCCGGCACAAAGTCCTCTTCCTGGTCCCATTTGTGACCAGAATCATACTTCAACCCAGGCGTGTCCCAGTAGAGAGGCATAACGAATTACCCGAATCATGCCAAAAACCGCCTCCCACCGTCAATTCTTTTTTCACGCCTCACCGAACCAACTTCACCCCCGCTCTCACTCCCCTTCCCTGGCCTTCTCGGAGGCAAAGTCCAGATTCTCCAGCTCGATGCAGTAATCCTGAGCCGCCCGGCTGATCCGATCCGCCAGCCGTCGAAGCTGCTCCGGCTCCCAGTTCGCGATCCCCGGATAAAACCGCCGCGCGATCTCCCCCAGCGCCTTCTCCGTGGCTCGATAAACGAGGTCATTCGTCGCCTGAGCATCCATCGCCGCATTGGAAGCAGCATCCAGGTCCCACAGGTCGGATTCAGGAATTTCGGGGGTGTCGGGCATCTCAGGCGGGTTTGTCTATTCACTCCATCATTTCCTGGGTCTGAAGTCGATCCCATAAACAGCGAGCTGCTTCACCCCCTCGGTTTCGGTGCTGAGTTGAGCCGCTCTCTCTTGTAGCGCCCCGATGACTTCGGCAAACGTGAGAGGCAGGCTCGTTTCCGGGTCCTGCCAAGTCTGCCGCACGCCCTGCCCAGAGAACCCGACGACAAAAATCCCATGGGTGGAGCGGCGATCTCTGAGGTACTGGCCGAGCAGTTGCCCCTCCAGATCCTTTAGCAGACTGTTTAATGAGCGGTTTTTCATATCCGCCAGCTTCAGTTCTATCTGCACATGCCCATCGACAACAGGATTGTGAATTTGGATGTCGGGGCGCTCCCCACCATCGATCTCAGCCTCTTTGGGAGCCGTGTATCGGCCGTTTTGGCGGTCTCTCAGCTTCTTGATCAAAAATGACTGCAACCCTTTCTCCTGCCGTTCTGCCTTCAGTTCATCTCGGATGCTCTCCTCAGCATCCTCCACATCATGTTTGATCCCCTCAAGGCGGCGACAGACCAGATGAAATAGATCCTCCAAAACTTTGGGCACGATCTCGAACTGATCGGCAAAGCCCCGAAAGTCTTTCTCCTTCCAAGCCTGTTGGTCTGCCATGCGCTCGGCGCGCCTATCCATCATTTCGAGAACGAAATCACGCATGTCTAGCAACTCTGGGGCTTCAGAAAGCTCTTTCAGCGCGATGTCAGCGTCTGGGCTTGGATGCTCAGTCAAGGGAGTGATCAAATTGCCTCGGAATGATTGAGCCTCGTCACGAGCAACGGGTGAGTAGCCTCCAGTTCGGTGAATGTCATCCTTCGGTGACACATAACGATAAACCAACGTTATAAACCGCTTAGCATAACAAGGTTCTCGAAAGCTCTGGTCTGGCAACAACGGAAAGGAAAGCATGTGACCGTAGAAACCAGCACAAAGATTGATCATCATATTGCTTCTTGGATCAGCCTCTTCGGGGGTCTCGATTATTGAGTCGATATAATTCATCGCCATCCCAGCATCAGCTTGAATCCAAATAGAGAGCCAAATCAGATGCTCAGTAGAGTTTGGCTCATAACCCACTATTCGAGCTGCACTTAATTCCGCCCAGCTTTTGTGGGGGATCAGCACATGCTTGATCAAACAATTCGTTGTGTGCCTCAAGACTTGGGGATTCAAAGGATCTTTGGTTAAAAGCCATGAACTCAAGAGTCTGGCTGCTCCATAAACACGGATTTCCTCTGCATTTCCAAGTCGTGCTATGATCCGTGGGTAGCCATTTGAATCATGAGCCATTTCCCATTCCGCTTTGAGATAACCCTGGAACGCTTCTGTAACAGCAAATCCATGGAGTGTGATGAGCTCGTCCAGCCACCAAGGAAAACCATCATCATCACGATGGATGGCGTAACTGGCCATCTTGCCTGCTTCTGCGTGTGCTAATTTTTCAAAATGAATAAGTCCTCTGCTGACCATCAATTCTAATCCGATCAAGCCAACGTCTGCGGCATACCTTTTGTCACCCGGTTCCGGGTGACATTTCTCGAATGCAGAAATGCAGCCCATCTGCGCTGCAACGCGAATACGGCGGCCCAACCACTTGCAGAGTTTGCCATATTTCTTTTCTAGCTCATCCCAATCAAATTTGACTATCCCTCGGTCATTGATCGTTGCTTGTCTCACCAAGGTATGAACCACATCAGGTCGCCTCCCTTCACTAATGGGAGCGATGTGACGATGTAGCCAGAATTGATTCTGAATCTTGTTCCACTCAGCCTTGCATTCACGCTTCCTGAGCAACCACCATCTGCCATTCAAAAAGCCGCGTTGACGTTGCCGCCGCCACAACTGGCGGATCTCAAACAAGCGACTGTTCTTCCTGTAGCTTTTAAGAATTTCTTCAAACTCATGGTGAGCTTTGGCTACTTGCTGAATTTCACGGAGGACTTCTCTAGAAGAGCCCAATTTTAACCACATTCTGCATGCGAAGTAGAAGACGACTTTTTTGTCTTCAGCATCTGATAATGATTTAATTGAATCAAGAAGCCAGCACATGTCATGCCTCGAGAAATCTAACTCTAAATCATGAAGAAAAACCTTCTCCCCGCGCCACCACAAGTCTGGATCAGGTTTGGCAGATTTCCGTTCTGCCTCCATTCCGAACTCAAAGGCATAGCGCCTGACAGAGGGATGATTTAGCGTCAATGTTTGGAAATCGAGCTTCTCACCAATGAATGTATCGAACCAAAACTCTGAGTTTTTCAAACTAGCGACGCGATAAATTGCATGGCCTAAAGATAGACGATCAGAGTTCGACAATGCACTGCGATCCAACATCCTGTTAATTAACGGAAGCAGGCACGGCGACAACCACATACAATTCTCCCTTCCTTGCAATGCTTCATCAACATCCTCTAGCCCAGTCAACCTCAGAAGAAGATTTATTAGTTCAGTGAGATGCTGATTTTCCGTGAGTTTCCCAAAATGCTCATTCAGCTTCCAGACAAGCATATTAGTATCAGAGGTATTCAACCAAACGCGTCTTACCAATAACTCCAAACCTTCTACACCGATGATCTCTGGATATAAAATGGCGACGAGAGTTCCTGAAATACGCTCGCAAATGGAAGGCATGCTGTCAGTCAAAGCAGCTAAATGCTTCTTTTGCTCTCTATCTGCACAGTCTTGAATCAAGTAGAGTGCATAGTTCGGAAGATCCGCACGTCGTGTATCTGCCTTGAAAAGCTCCAGAGCAGCAGGAACACAGCCTGCTACTCTGCCTTTGGTCGCCACCTGAAGAAGCTCAATTTTGACTCCGGGAGCAATATCATCAGCAAGCAGGTGACGATTGAGAGTTGTCGCTAGCGCTGGATCTCCCAAACGACTGAGAGTTCCATCATCCAATTGCGTCCGAGTAGCATCACGTCCCTGATAGCGGGCAACGAATGCATTGACGATGCGTTGCTTATACTCGCCTGGTAGTTGCGAGGGGTCACCGAATCTGAAAAAGGCATGAGGTGAAGCGTGCAGAAGGGTTCGTCGTATTTCCAAAGCCCATGGCTCATCCGAAAGACAAGCCAGCCAGACAGCTAGTGGGGCCCGAGATTCGCGGATAACCAAACGGTTCCCGACGCGGGCGAACAGCAGGTGGTGCAGTTCGGCATTCGAGCATTCCTTCATGGCCCGTCTGAGCCAGCAAGCGGCCAGAAACTCGGCTGTCCGGCGATGCTGAAAGCGAATGTGTCCGAAACTCGGTGCCGTGAACAAAGGTCGGTCGAGGAGGGCATCAATCTCCGGTGCCGACCAGTCTGATGGAAGGCACGCCGAGGCAGACAAGGCCGTTTCATTTGGAGGCGGCAAAGGGGCTGGCGGGAAAAAGTCCAGCCGTTTGCAAAGCACCGAGGCTGCGGCCAGTGCCTCAGCCCCATCCCTGGCACGTCCTGGACTCAAACGTTGTTTATCGGCCTGATCCTTTTTGGCTTCGATTAATTGGTAGCTGACCAAGTCCTCCAGCATGGCACTGAGATGGTCCAGACGACCATGCCGCCGCCAATAACCCAGCAGGAAATCCACATCATAAGGACGTCCTGCGAACTCCCAGGCGTGGTGCTGATCCAATCCCGTGAGAAAGGCATCGACATCCGTGGCCTTTTTGTGGCGTGCATAGGCAGCGACACGATCTCGGTCCAATGGCTGTATGACATAGACCCGAATAGCCGCACCATTGTCGCGGCTATTCGATTTAGCTTGGCGTTTGGTCTGATCCCCTGGTCCATCGCCCGAATGACTGAGCCCGAGCTGGCGCTGCACCCGCTCACAATCAGCGGGGTGGTCCCATTGGTGAACTCGACATGAAATGAGCACCGAAGCGCGGCTGAGGTTTCGTGCGCCTACTGATTTCCGAAAGTGCATGAGAGCAGCCTCAAAATCCTTCACGCCGCGGAGCTTCGCTTCATCAACGGCATCAAGGAAGAAAATGGCTTCCCCCGTCCCCTCCCGCCATTTGGCAAAGGATCGCTCATGATCTGATTCCAACCAATCCTCCACCGAATGCTCGACCAAGTGCTGCAACTGAACATAAAAGGCTGTTTTCCCAGATGCCTGAAGTCGGCTCTGCTGGGCCTGGAACTCCCATGTCCTGCCGCTGCCCGGCTCCCCTAACACGACCGTAACCCCCTTTTTCTGCAATAACTCAGACCAAGTGAGTGATGAGCCGCGAGTCAGCCAGCGGTCTAAATCGTAGCTTTGCTGGGCGAGGTCCTCGGCTGCCACCTTAGGATCTCGGGCAGCAAAGCGGCGATTGAGGTCAATGTAATCCGCAGGCAGTGGCATGGTGTCATTTTGCCGAGTCTCAACGCG
The DNA here is from genome assembly GCA_964390165.1 of uncultured Prosthecobacter sp. Taxonomy (GTDB): domain Bacteria; phylum Verrucomicrobiota; class Verrucomicrobiia; order Verrucomicrobiales; family Verrucomicrobiaceae; genus Prosthecobacter. Next base: position 5,771 of record CAYMHJ010000369.1, read on the forward strand.
AGACCAAGAGGAAAGGCGAAGCTCGAGTACTTGTTGGCTGAGTAAACCTCACCCGCTACTCACAGCAAAATTGATCTCTAAAGAATTTTTGACTTAAACAACTCAAAATCAATGTATTAGGATCTATCGAGCAGGCTATTTACCATACCTGCAACGGAGATGCCGAACTAAGCAGTCGGGTAAACAGTGGCTGCAACGCATCTCGCAGTGCCTGCAACGGGGCTGACGGTGGCTGCAACGCGTCTCGCAGTGCCTGCAATGCGGCTGACGACGGCTGCAACGGGGATGTCGGAGGATTCATTCCGGCAAACGGGGGCTGCAACGGGGCTGTCGCTGCCTGCAAACGCGCTGACAGCCCTCGCAGGAGGGCTGTCGGGGGACTCAAACGGGGGGATGGGCGGCCTGGCGGCCGTGGGGGGTCTCACTCCCACTCAATGCTCGCCGGTGGCTTCGTGCTGATGTCGTAGAGCACGCGGTTCACGCCTTTGACGCTGTTGAGGATCTTGTTGGAGGCGTTGCTGAGCACTT
>CAYMHJ010000370.1:0-4982 GCA_964390165.1 uncultured Prosthecobacter sp.
TGCCGACGACGCCGATGCGGACGTGGTGCGTGGGATGGATGACGCGCTGGACGAACTGCCGCCACTTCGTGAGGTCGGGCTGCTGGGTGTTTAGATGCAGGAGATTGCAGACGGTGTCGTCTAGCCGCTCCTCGTGCAGCTTCAAAGGCACCTCGTAGATGCTGTGCTTCACGTCGCGGACTTCCACGACTTGCTCGATGGGCACGTTGCCGAAGAGGGAGATCTTCTCACGGACATCGAGGTCCAGCGGATGCTCGGTGCGGGCGAGGATGATGTGCGGGGCGATACCGATCTCGCGCAGCTTGGCGATGGACTGCTGTGTGGGCTTGGTCTTCAGCTCTTGTGCTGCTTTGATGTAAGGCACGAGGGTGGCGTGGATGAAGAGGACGTTGTCACGCCCGGCCTCGATGGCGAACTGACGGATGGCCTCCAGGAAGGGCAGTCCCTCGATGTCGCCGACGGTGCCGCCGATCTCGGTGATGATGACATCACCGCCCATGATCTCAGCCACGTCATGGACACGCTGTTTGATCTCATTGGTAACGTGCGGGATGACCTGAACGGTGCGGCCCTGATATTTGCCGGCGCGTTCTTTTTCCAGGACGCTTTGATACACCTGACCGCTGGTGAGGTTGTTCAGGCGTGAGAGATTCGTGTGGGTGAAGCGCTCGTAATGTCCGAGGTCGAGGTCCGTCTCCGCGCCGTCATCGAGCACATAGACTTCGCCATGCTCGTAGGGGTTCATGGTGCCGGGGTCGATGTTCAGATAGGGGTCGAACTTCTGCATGATGACCTTCAGGCCGCGGAGTTCGAGAAGGGTGGCGAGGGACGAGGCAGCGAGGCCTTTGCCGAGAGAGGAGACGACGCCGCCAGTGACGAAGATGTATTTCATGGTGTTCTCCGTTCTCTGTTCGCGGTTCCGGGTTGGGTCAAGGGCGAGAAGGAATTCCGCAGTGGAAGAGACGGTGAAAAAATCATGCCGCAGGTCTGCCCATGGAGATGGGATTCAGTCCTGCGGCTGATGACCTGAATAGGAGGGTAAAACCTAAAACCGGTCTGCACTGCCTGCGCTATTGACGAGGAGTTCGGGAATTCCTTATATACGCCCAATGACACTCATGAATGCTCCGAACATCCCACCTGCCATGCGGAAGACTTTCATTCTGGGGATTTATCTCCTGATGGGCTGGATGACCTCCACTGCCAGCGCCCAGTCCACCTGGCAGAAAAGCCTGGATGAACTCGACAAACGTCAGGCCAAAGAACTGGCGGCGCTGGACAGGAAGCTCATCACAGAGCTGGACGTGCTGATCAAGAAGGCCGTGCGGGAGAGCAAGCTGGATCAGGCCAATGCGATGAGCGCCCGGAAGACTGCGCTGGAGAGTGAGGCGGAGACGCTGGAAAAGAACGCCGCGCCGACCTCCGCCAGCATGGAGGTGGCCAGCAGGCAGGCCGCCCGTGAACTGGAGGGAAAAGTCTGGAGCCTGGAGAATACCACCAATGTGAAGGCCATCGCCGTGAAGGATGCCAAGGTGTTTTCCGCAACGCCGGATGGCCGCCTTTCCTCCTCACCCCTCGCTGACAAGCAGATACTGCCAAGGATGTTTTCCGGCAAACGCAGCGACGGGGACATGAGCTACTACATTTTCTCTCCCGATTTGAAGCGGGTGCTCGGCCTTACCAGCCGCAACTATACCGAGATGACCGAAGTTCTGAAAAAGCCATGAAGCTGCCCTTTTATTTGTTCCTGAGCATCCTCGCCGGAGTCTGCCTGGAATCCGCCTCCTGGGCGCAGGCTCCTGCCGACCCGCTCCAGCAGATCGAGGCAAAAAGACGCGAGCTGCAACTGAAGCAGGTGATGGAGAGGGGACGCCTGCTCAAAGAACTGCAACGCACTGCCACTGCCAATGCCGATCTGGCCGGCGTCAATGCTCTGCAAGCACAGCTCGACCTGTCCCTACGCCTTTATCAGCAGCTCCAGACGCCGGAGCCAAGTCTGGTGGTCGCCGCATCGAAGGAGGTGGACTTCCACAAGGTGCTCCAGGGCCGTGTGTGGAAGGGCCTGGGCAACACCACCGACTTCGACCTCAGCTTCGAGGGGCCGGAGGTGGTCTTCAAATACACGGACGGGAAAGTCTTCAAGTATGCGACGGAGGTACTGTGGCCTGGCCTTCTGCGCTACAAGCACCCCTCAGGTCAGGTTTCCCATCTGGTCTTCGATGACAAAGGCGGGACGGGCTACTTCGTCATGTACACCACCGCTTTTCCCGGCACGCTGATGAATGCAAAGCAGGACTGAAGCTGGGCTGGTGAGCGTGCCATTATTTCGACTGGCTAAGCACATCCACGGACGCTACACACACCCTCATGCGCCTGCTGTTTGTCGCCGACCTCCATTATTCGCTCAAGCAGTTCGACTGGCTGCTCTCCCAGGCTGGAGACTTTGATCTCGTCATCATCGGGGGTGACTTGCTCGATCTCTCCTCGGCTCTCGATGCCGATGTCCAGATCGCCATCGTGGAAAAGTATCTCGATCTCCTGCGGCAGAAAACTACCCTCGTCGTCAGTTCCGGCAATCATGATGGTGACTCCAGGAACACTGCCGACGAATCCATCGCCGAATGGGTTCGGGCAGCCAGGGATGACCGTCTGCATGTGGATGGCGACAGCTTCGATCTCGGTGACCACACGCGCATTACTGTCTGCCCCTGGTGGGATGGCGAACTCTCACGCGCAGAGCTGGAGGCACAGCTCGTGCGTGAGGCTGCGATGCTGCATGGGCGGACCTGGATCTGGATCCACCACGCACCGCCTGAGGGGGCGCGCACCAGTTGGACAGGGCGCAAATTCATCGGTGATGAAGCTCTGCGCGCCTGGATCGACCGCTTTCAGCCTGCGATGGTGCTGAGCGGCCATATCCATAACTCGCCCTTTTATGCTGAAGGATCATGGATCGACCGCATCGGCAGCACCTGGGTTTTTAATCCAGGTCGTCAGCTCGGCGCACAGCCCACCACGATCATCCTCGATCTCGAAGCCATGACGGCGGAGTGGAGCTCCCAGGAGGGGCACTCAGTCCAGATTCTCCGGGTCACGGAGGGTTGAGGCTTTCGGGGGCACGCGCTCGCGAGGCTGCCGGTGCATCAGCGTGTCGAGCATCCCGTCCACCATCGCCAGATGGTCGTGTCCCTGAAACTGCTGCTTCACATCGACGAGGTATTTGTTCACCGCATCCAGACGCCGTGCCAGGAGCCTGCACAGGTGCAGGCTCGCGGACGGGCTCTGCTCCAGAAACTCATGTGGGTCTGCCACCACATGAAAGCTGGCCTCCTTCACCACACGCACCGCCGCCGTGTGCGGGACTCCCAACAGTGCGGACAAATCACCGAAGACGGAGCCCGGCTCATTCACCTTGGCGACCTTCACTCCATCTTTCACGACCTCCACCGTGCCTTGTATCAGAATATAAAGCCGACCAGTGGAATGGCCCTGCTCAAACACCAGATCTCCCTCTGCGAAGTGCTGGACTGGGTGGCTTTCGAGTGTGGTGAGGATCGACATGGGATGATGTCACAAACAAACGACATCCACTGCGGGATGAAAAGGTCTTTTCCGACTCTTCATCAACATCCGCCGAAAGTCGGAGGTGTTGGAGCAATTATGGCTTGTCGGAGGTAACTGTCCTCCTGAGAATCGCCCGCCATGAAATCTCTCCACGAAGCCCGCCTGAAAGTCCGCCGTGAACTCGAAGCCCCGCCAGCCCTGAGAAAGTTTGGCAGCGGATGGATCAGCGGAGTGCTGGGCATGATGCTCGGTCTCGCGGCGATCGGAGGAGTGATCATGATCTGGTTTCCCGGTGTGTTCACCACGGCGGAGATGAGCGGGGCCTACGCCACCGGCTGGTATCGGCCTGCGCTTTTCGGGGTGATCATCGCCGCCTTCCTTTTCTCCATGCTCAGTCTCGTGCTGCGTGAGAGCAAGACGCTCGGCACGGTCGGCATGGCGGCCACTTTGGTCGCTCTCTCCATGGGCGGGAGCTCGGCTGAATCCCTCGCGGCGGATGCCACGCCGGTTTACTTCGGTCTCGACTTCTTCGTGCTGCGCCTGCTGCTCACCGGGCTGGTCTTCATCCCCATCGAGACCCTTTTCCCGCGCCGCGCCGAGCAGGGCATCTTCCGCTACGAATGGCGGGAGGATCTCTTCTATTACTTTGTCAGCAGCATGATGGTCCAGCTCCTCACCTGGCTGTCATTCATCCCGGCAAACACGCTGCTAGCCATCACCTCATGGTCCGAGTTTCGCGCCTGGGTGGCCGCGCTGCCGTTCGTCGTGCAGTTCATCGCCATCATGTTCCTCACGGATGTGGTGCAGTATTGGCTGCATCGCCTCTTCCATCGCATCCCGGCCCTGTGGCGCTTCCATGCCGTGCATCATTCGGCCCAGAACATGGACTGGATCGCCGGGGCGCGGATGCATTTCCTGGAAATCCTGATCCTGCGCGGCACCACCGTGATTCCGACCATCATGCTCGGCTTCAGTCAGTCCGCCGTCGGTGCCTACATCCTCGTGGTCTATCTCTACGCGACCTTCGTGCATTCCAATCTCGGCCTGCGCTTCGGTCTGGTGGAAAAGGTGCTGGTCACTCCCCGCTTCCATCACTGGCATCACGGCATCGAAAAGGAGGCTATCGACGTGAACTTCGCCATCCACTTCCCGCTGCTTGATCGCCTCTTCGGCACCTATCACATGCCGGAAGATGGTCGCTGGCCGGAAGGTTATGGAATCAAAGGCCCGATGCCAAAGGGCTACTGGCAGCAGTTCCTGCACCCCTTTAAGCGCTGAGCCTTGCTGCCGCCGCTTCTGTCATTCTCAAAGACTCCAACGCCTTGACGCGGCGGGCCTTCGCAGCAACCCTCCGCCCCCATGTCCGAAGCCGCACCCGCCACGCCCGGCGGACGCGTCTGGCGCCGTTTCCGCGCCAA
>CAYMHJ010000370.1:4992-6283 GCA_964390165.1 uncultured Prosthecobacter sp.
CTCCCTCGATTTCATCCGCGAAATGATCGCTGCCGATGTCTCGGCAGGTCGCAATGGTGGGCAGGTCATCACCCGTTTCCCGCCGGAGCCGAATGGCTACCTCCACATCGGCCATGCCAAGAGCATCTGCCTGAACTTCGGCCTCAGCCAGGAATACGCCCCGAACTCCCGCTGCCACCTTCGTTTCGACGATACGAACCCCACCAAGGAGGAAGTCGAGTACGTGGACAGCATCATGGAAGATGTGAAATGGCTCGGCTTCGACTGGGGATCTCATCTCTTTTACGCCAGCGACTACTTCGAGCAGCTCTATGGTTATGCCGTCCAGCTCATCGAGAAAGGCCTCGCCTATGTCGATGACCAGACGCCAGAGCAGATCCGCCAGACACGCGGCACCCTGACCTCCCCCGGTGAGCACAGCCCCTTCCGCGACCGCAGCCCGGAGGAAAACAAAGCCCTCTTCGCTCGCATGAGAGCGGGTGAGTTCAAAGAAGGCGAGCGCGTCCTGCGTGCGAAGATCGACATGGCATCGCCAAACATGAACATGCGCGATCCCATCATCTACCGCATCCTCCACGCGCATCATCACCGCACGGGCGACGCCTGGTGCATCTACCCGATGTACGACTACGCGCATCCGCTCAGCGATGCCATCGAAGGCATCACCCACAGCCTCTGCACCCTTGAGTTCGAGCATCACCGCCCGCTCTACGAATGGCTCATCAACAGCGTCGATGGCCTGCCCGGCGCGCCTTATCAGCGCGAGTTCGCCCGCCTGAACCTCACCTACACTGTGATGAGCAAGCGCAAGCTGCTCCGCCTCGTCAAAGACGGCCTCGTCACCGGCTGGGATGATCCCCGCATGCCCACCATCAGCGGCATCCGCCGTCGTGGTTACACGCCTGCGGCCATCCGCGCTTTCTGCAAAGGCGTCGGCCTGACCAAATATCCGTCTTTGACCGAACTGAACTTCCTGGAGCACTACGTCCGCGAAGATCTAAACAAAACTGCCCTGCGCGTCTATGCCGTGCTGAAGCCGATCAAGGTCGTCCTCACCAACTACCCCGAAGGCCAGAGCGAGACGCTCGAAGTCCCGAACAACCCCGAGAACGAAGCCGACGGCAAACGCCAGGTCCCTCTCAGCCGCGAGATCTTCATCGACGCCGAAGACTTCATGGAGACTCCCGTCCAGGGCTTCCACCGCCTCGTCCCCGGCGGTGAAGTGCGGCTCAAATACGCCTTCTGCATCATCTGCCAGGAGGTCGTCAAAGACGCGGCCGGAAACATCACC
>CAYMHJ010000371.1:0-6280 GCA_964390165.1 uncultured Prosthecobacter sp.
GCTTCGCCATCTGGCCCGGCACCGGCATCGTCAGCTTTGGCGATACCTTGAAGGACGCCAAAATCGTCGCCGACATCGCTGAATCGACCGCCGCCACCGTCCAGCTTGGCGAAGCAGTCGGCGGTTGGGAGCCTCTGCCAGAAAAAGACATCTTTGAGATAGAGTACTGGGATCTCGAGCAGGCCAAGCTGCGCAAAGGCCCCGCTCGCAAGGTGCATCAGGGCAAGGTGGCGCTCGTCACCGGCTGCGCCGCCGGCATCGGCTTTGCCATCGCGGAGTCACTGGCGGAGCAAGGCGCGCAGGTCGTCGGGCTCGACATTGACAAGGACATCCCCGACATCATGGCAAAGATCGGCGGCATCGGCATCGTCGTGAACCTCACCGAGGACCAGCCCGTGCAGGACGCCATCGACTTCACCGTCCGCGAGTTCGGCGGCATCGACATCGTCGTCAGCAACGCCGGCATCTTCCCGAAGAACGACCACCTCGATGCCATGGCTCAGAGCGACTGGGACCGCACGATCATGATCAACCTCACGAGCCATCAGAAGCTCATGAACAAGGTCATCCCCTTCGTGAAGCAGGGTATCGATGCCAGCATCATCTTCGTCGGCAGCCGCAACTTCAAAGCACCGGGCCCAGGTGCCTCGGCTTACTCCTGCTCGAAAGCCGCGCTCACCCAGCTTTGCCGCGTCGCCGCTCTCGAACTCGCCCCGCACAAGATCCGCGTCAACATCGTGCATCCCGACGCCGTGTTTGATACCAAGCTCTGGACCCCAGAAGCCCTGCAAAAGAGTGCCACCCGCTACGGCATGACTGTCGAGGAGTACAAGACCAAGAACCTCATGAAGGTGGAGATCAAATCCAAGGACATCGGCAACATGGTCAGCGCCATGGCCTCCCCGCTCTTCGCCAAAGTCACCGGCGCGCAGATTCCGGTCGATGGTGGCAATGATCGTGTGATCTAAGTTCGCAAATCCCAGTCTGAAGGCCAGCCCTCTCCAGCCCGATGATCCAGCCAGTCCAGAGAGACGAAGCCCTGCTAGCCGACATCGCGAGTGTCGGCAGCGGGGATGATGATCTCCACGTCTGGTGGCTCGGGCAGAGTGGTTTCCTGGTCAAAGTGGCGGGCTCGTCCCTGCTCTTCGATCCCTACCTCTCGGATTCGCTGACGAAAAAGTATGCCGCCACGGACAAGCCCCACATCCGCATGACGGAGCTCTGCATCGCGCCGGAAAAGCTGACCGACATCCGCCTCGTCACCGCGAGTCATCTCCACACCGACCACCTCGATGCCGAGACCTTGCGCCCCCTCGCCCAGAGCAACCCAGGCTTCACGCTTTTCCTGCCAGAGCCCATATTAGAGGAAGGCCGGCAGCGCCTGGGTGATGCCCCCATCCACCTCCAGCCCTTCTGCGAAAACACCCAATGGCATGGTGAATGGGTCATCACCGGAGTCGCCTCAGCGCACAACGACCTCAAGCGCAATGAACTCGGCCAATGCCACTACCTAGGTTTCATCGCCCAGCGTGGTGGCTTCACCCTCTATCACAGTGGCGATACCCTCTGGCATGAGGAGCTGATGCCAGCTCTTCAGCGCTTCCAGATCGACCTCATGCTCCTCCCGATCAATGGCCACAAGCCCGAGCGCCGAGTGTCCGGGAATCTCAATGGCACCGAAGCCGCCGCACTCGCCAAAGCCTGTGGAGCACGCATGGTCGTGCCCTGCCATTACGACATGTTCACCTTCAATACCGAGACACCGGACGAGTTCGTCAGCGTCTGCCAGCGCCTTCAGCAGCCGCATCACGTCATGCAGTGCGGCGGGCGCCTCACCATGCGGCGGCACAGGCTGTGACATTCCACCGCTTGCTCCAGGCCCTTCCAGTGACTATCCCCTTCCCCATGCCAGCCCGCCTTCTCCCCCTCCTGCTTTGCCTGCTCACCGCCCTGCCACTGCACGCCCAGGAGCCGGACCTGCGGCTGAAACTCGAGCGCGCTTATGAGCAGTGGCGCTCCGCCGTGCTCGCCCAGGATGCCCGTGCCTGGGCCTCAGCCATCACGATGCACCGCCAGGTCATCACGCGAAACACCGTCATCAGCCAGGGGCTCGCCTTCCCGAAATCCGTCTTTGAGACCATGCTCGCCCCCGCAGACACGAAGCCGCTGCGCCTCCTGGAAGCCCAGGCCGTCGGGGACACCGCCCACCTACTCTACTTTGGCAAAGTGAACATGGGCGGCGATCCCGAACAGATCCCCGAAAGCATGCTCATGCTAAAATTCTTCCGCCAGGGAGGCTCCTGGAAGTTCGACAGCAACAAACTCATCCAGCTCGCCAGCCAGCCTGAAGTGCGCGCGAAGCTCCTGCGCAATGAACCGCCCGACTTCCTCGACCTGCCAGAGTTCACCCCGCCAGGCACACCCCCTGCCACACCACCGCTCAGCCCAGTGCCCGACTACATCACCGGCTGCACCGTGCAGTCCGTCGGCTACGAAACAGAGATCCAGGTCAGTGGCTTTGACCACTATGCCGGAGACAACACCCTGAAATTCTTCATCCTAGGCGGCCTGAAAAAGGGTGAAAACCAGATCTCCCTCAGCGCCAGACCCATCGACGTCCCCAAAGGCGTCACCCGCTCCCTCGAAATCGACTTCTTCATCAAACCCCAGGCAGCGGGCGAGCAAGGACGACGCGTCTTTCACTACGAACTCAACGGCGTGCCAAAGGCCACCCAGAAATCCACCTGGACTCTGCCCATGCCCGCTGCCAATGAGATGAGCGTGATCGATGTGGCGAAGTGAGACCACCCGCCCCGCCCCATGCTTTCCTTCTCTACCTCCTGGCTCAGCCCTCGTCATTCCGAAGGTCATGACATCTCTCAGGAGGCACGCGAGCTCGGCTTTGAATACATCGAAGTCAGCCACGGCACCAAGATCACCCAGCTCCCCGGCCTGCTCGATGCCGTAAACGCGGGCGAGATCAAGATCAGCAGCCTGCACAACTTCTGCCCCGCCCCGGTCGAAGTCATGATCGACGCCCCAGATGCCTTCGAGTTCACCTCCCCCAGAGCCTGGGAGCGCGAGCGCGCCATCTCTTTGACCAAAAAGACCATCGAGATGGCCACCCGCTTCCGCACCGATCTCGTCGTCATCCACATCGGCAGCGTGCCGATGAAATCCATCACCCAAGAACTGGAGCAGATCGTCAGCGAAGGCGGACTCTACTCCCGCAAGTTCACCGAACTGAAGCTGAAGCTCGTCGCCGCGCGTGAGAAAGCCAGCCGCGAGCATCTCGACCGCGTCCGTGCCGCCCTGGCCCAGCTTTTGCCTGAGTGTGAAAAGCACCGCGTCCGCCTCGGCATCGAGACCCGCAGCCACTACGAGCAGATCCCGAATCAACGCGAGATGTCCGTGCTTTTACAGGAATACCGTGACTGCCCCTGGATCGGTTCCTGGCATGACTTCGGCCACGTGCAGCGCCAGGCAAACCTCGCGCTGCTGGACCACGAGATCTACCTCCGCGAGATCGCCCCGCACCTCCTAGGCTGCCACGTCCACGACGTACAGTGGCCTGCGCGTGATCACCGCACACCTCTGAGTGCAGGCGGTGTCGCCTTTGAAAAACTCCTACCGCACCTGCCGCCCGGAGTCCCCCTCATCTGGGAACTCGCCCCCAGCCAAAAGCGCGAGCAGATCATCGAAGCCCTCGCCGCCTGGAAGAAGGCTTTTCCTGATTATGCGGTGTGATGGGCTGGAAGTTTGCCCTCGACGCCGCGTTTCCTACCCGCTAATCCAACCCAGCCTTTATGAAAAAAGCACTCCTTCCCCTCGTCCTGCTCGCCAGTGCCGCTGTCTATTTTGTCCAAGCCGCCGACAACGCCGCCAAGCCTCTTCGTGTGCTGCTCGTCGGCGGCGGCTGCTGCCATGAATATGACAAGCAGACCCTTTCACTCAAAGAAGGCATCGAGGCCCGCCTGAATGCGGTCGTGGATGTGGCCTATAATCCTGACAAGAGCACGAAGGCCACCTTTGAGATCTACAAATCCAAGGACTGGGCCAAGGACTTCGATGTCATCATCCATGACGAGTGCTCCGCTGATGTCACTGATCCCGCGTATGTGGCAAACATCCTCGACGCCCACAAAGCCGGGGTGCCAGCCGTGAATCTCCACTGCGCCATGCACAGCTATCGCTGGGGGAATTTCCGCGAAGCCGTGAAGCCCGGTGCCGACAATGCAGGCTGGTATGAAATGCTCGGCCTCCAGTCCACCGGCCACGGCCCGCAGGAGCCCATCGACATCACCTTCACCGCCAAAGATCACCCCATCACCCAGGGGCTGGAGAACTGGACCACCATCAAAGAAGAGCTCTACAACAACATCCAGATCCTCGGCGGCACCGCGCTGGCCACTGGCAGGCAGATGGCCATGCCCAAGGTGAAGAAAGGCGAGAAACCCAATCCTGATGCCAAGCCCACAGAAGCGAATGCCGTCGTCGCCTGGACGAACGAATACGGCCCGAACAAAACACGCATCTTCAGCACCACCATCGGCCACAACACCGCCACCGTGCAGGATGAGCGCTACCTGAAACTCATCACTCGCGCCCTGCTTTGGACCACTGGCAAGCTCGGCCCAGACGGCAATGCCGCAGAAGGTTTCGCCAAGTAAATCACTTCAGGCTTGTCATCCAGGCCGCAGGCTCGCTAGCCTGCGGCTTCTTTTTTCAAAAGCAGATCCCACCCACCAACCCATGAAACTGACCCTCAGCCTCCTCACGCTCACCGCGCTGCTTTCCAGCGCGGCTCTCCGTGCCGATGACAAAGTCGCCCAACCCGGCGGCAAACTACCCGGCAATGTCGCTATCAGCCTGATCAAAGTCGCCGATGACCTCGTCGATCCTGTTAGTGTCGCCGCGCCGAATGATGGCACTGGCCGCGTCTTCGTCATCGAGCGCCCCGGCGTCATCCAGATCATCAAGGATGGCAAGAAACTGAAGCGTCCCTTCCTCGATTTGAAGGACAAGACGATCTCCTCCTTCCTCGAACTCGGCATGTACAGCATGGCCTTCCACTCGGACTTCTTGAACAACGGCAAGGTGTACATCGCGTATGCCGACCTCTGGTTCAACGGAGCCACGATGATCGCCGAATACAAGGTGGACAAGAGCAACCCCGACAAGCTCGATCCTGAAAGCGTGAAGATCCTCATGCAGATCGACTTCCCGTATTGCAATCACCACGGTGGCCAGATCGCCTTCGGCCCTGATGGTTATCTTTACATCGGCGTCGGTGACGGCGGCTGGGAGGGCGACGTGATCAATGCCGGCCAGGACCTCCATACCTACCTCGGTAAGATGCTCCGCATCGACGTGAACAAATCCTCCGGCGACCGCGCCTACGACATCCCCAAGGACAACCCCTTCATCACCCCGCTGCAGCAGATGACCCTCTTCGGCGTCAGCGAGGAGGCCTTCTCCAAAGTGCATCCCAAAGCCAAGCCGGAGATCTGGGCCTACGGTCTGCGCAATCCCTGGACCTTCAGCTTCGACTCGAAGACCGGTGACATGTACATCGCCGACATCGGCCAGAACCACTGGGAAGAGATCAACTTCCAGCCCGCCAGCAGCAAAGGCGGCGAGAACTACGGCTGGAAGTTCATGTGCGGCAGCCACCCCTTCCCGATGATCCTGAAAAAGAACCCGGACGGCACGGAAACCGCCGCTGATCCTGAGAATTATCCGAAGGTCGGCGTCCTGCCCATCGGCGAATACAGCCACGTCAACCAGGGCATCTGCGTCATCAATCTCGGCGTCTATCGCGGCAAAGAATTCCCTGAACTCGACGGCGTGTACTTCTGCGCCGACTGGGGCAGCGGCAAGGTCTGGGGCATGAAGCAGGACGGCGGCAAATGGCAGATGCAGGAGATGCTCGACCTCGCAGACGGCATCCGCCCCACCGGCAGCGGCATCGGCCCTGACGGCAGCATCTACCTCACCCACGCCACCGCGAACTACGGCGGCCCCGTCGATCCCTACACCAGCGAGCGTGGAGCCGTCTGGAAGGTCGTCCCCGCTGGCAAAGTGCCTGCAGGAGCCTCCGTGGCACCTGTCGCAGCGAAGTAATCAGGGCCTTTCCCGCCCCGTCCATCAGCGGAGCATCCCCGGCGGGTGCTCCGCTTTTTTTATCCTCCCATCAGGGAGCCTCCTCTCGCGACAAGCGCTGACAGCCCTCTCGCCAGCACGGAAAAAGTGATTGAAAGCAGGGGGCGGGGAACTACTA
>CAYMHJ010000372.1:0-6232 GCA_964390165.1 uncultured Prosthecobacter sp.
CATCGAAAGCGCCTGCCGCTCCGCATCGAACCGCGCCAGCACGGCACGGCTGTCCAGCCCGGGCTTGATCAGCTTCAGCGCCACCAGCCGCTGAAACGGCTCCACCTGCTCCGCCCGGTAAACGATGCCGAATCCCCCCTCCCCCAGCGGTTCCAGGAGTTGGTAGCCGCCAATCCGCCCTCCCACTGCACGCAGCGGCTCATCTGCCACGGATTCGAAACCATCATCCCCGCTGGAGAAAAGCTCCAGCGCCAGACAACGCGGGCACACCCCTTCTGGGGCGGAGGCGGGCATTGGCTTCAGGCAGGTGGGGCAGATATTCATGCTATGATGTCATCCATGAACCACACAGGCGTTACACTTGATCAGCGCATCAGCACCGCTTGAAAATGCGCCAGTTCCTCCCGCACTACCGCTGCATCGCCGTCCGTCGTCTCCGCGATCACCTCCATCACGGCCACGCGCATGTGCTTGCGCATCCTGTGCATCAGCACCCGCGCGTGGCCCTCACTCACGCCCATCCGCGCCGCCAAAGTCTCCATGGGAAGCCGCTCCCCCTGACCCAGCATCGGGATCAGCATCTCCGCCATCACCCCCTTGCCCGCCACCGCATAATCCTGCCGCAGTCTTGCAAAGGCCAGTTCCAGCACTTTCAGCGCCCACTGCCGTTCATAGAGACTCTCCGGCGTCTCATGATCCACAGGCTCCTGACGGTAGCGCTCCTCCGCGTCCAGGGCATCAAACGACAGCACCCGGCCCGAGCCGCGCTTCATCGCATGACGGTCACGGTGCAACTTCAAAATGACGTTTTGCATCCCCGTCAGCAGATACGAGCGCAGCCGCCCGCGCTCCGGCCCAGCCAGCCGCTCGAGCACCCGGGCCTCCAGCAGATGCTCAAAAAAAACCTGCGTCACATCCTGCGCATCCTCCCCCGTGAGCCCGCGCCGCCGAGCATACGCATACAATGGGTACCAGTAGCTCCCGCACAGAGCTTGTAGCGCCTCCCGCCGCTGATCCTCCCCGCCCTCACCCACCGAAAGCACCAAACTCCACCGCGTGGGTGGAAAAGAGGCGCTGTCTGTGAGGGCGTCCTTCATCATGCTACGATTTCCTTCGCATCCGACACCCGTGGTTGCAATCGCTCACCCGTGGTTTTCCTCGTCGTGGCGAGAAAATGCTGACCATGAAAAATGCCGTAGTTCAGAGATTACCCATCAGCTCACTCACGAAGCGCTCCGGCTCATCAGGCGTCAGCACGATGGTTTTTCCGCTCAGACGCAGGACCACAGTACGGTGGATGTCGGTGGCGTAGGCTCGATAGCTACCCAGAGTGCGTATGTAATACCAGCCGGTGAAGGAAAAAATGCCGCCATTGCCAAAAGTACGGAGGCTGCGACGCAGGATGCCGGGCTGATACTCTGCGGATTCCAAGCCCTGGCGTGACAGCTTGGTCTTCCAGCAGAGGCGGTGAATGAGAATGGCATCTGCTGTGAGGCTGTAGCCACGCACGGTGCAGAGTGCGGTGCCCATGAGCAGCGCCAGTGGCAGCAGACCGAACCAAAAATCTAGACTGCGAATATCGCCCGAGGACAGAGCGTGCCTTTCATGAATGGCGACGCCCACACAGAGCAGCGATGCTGCCATGCTGATGATTCGCAACAGGGGGCTCCAGGTGGCTCTGTAGTGTGTCATGGCCTATTTGTGGATGGATTTCAGAGCAGACGGAAAAGCTGCCCGATGAGCACTTTCGAAAGCATCTCGGCCAAAAGCAGGGCGATGACGAAGGTGACCACGGCCTTGCCACCGCGGACGTTGCAGCAGTGGGAAAAGGAGCGCCACATCAGCGCCACCATCCACACGATGCAGGCGAGCATGAAAAGCGTGACGAGGGCGAACACGACGGCGTCAGGTCCTGCTGGAGGCATTTGAGGAACCTGGCCCGGTTTCAGGTCGATGATGGATTTCGTCAGAGCATCGCTGAAACGATGAAATCCGGGTGCGAGGCAGGCGAGCGTCACCGGCACGGTGGGCCAGCGGGCGAGGGCCTGGGTGCCGAGCAGGTCGATGCTGCGGAAGGCTGTTTTCGAGATCACCCGACCAGCAATCAGCAGCAGCACGGCGAGGCTGATCCAGTCGATCAGCCCCTCTGCCACGAATAGCCACCACGGGCCGCTCTTGCCCGCGTGAGTGTCCAGCACGCCGTCGAAATGCAGCCCCTGCACCGCTCCGATCAAGCCCGTGAGGGTGATGGCTACCAGCCCGAGCAGAAGCGCGGTGCTCCCGGCGATGCGGAGGAAGGGATGGAAGAGAATTTGGCTCAGTTTCATGGCGTGGGAGGGGTGGGTTGGAGCTTGGCGATGACCTCATCGAGCCGGTTGCGGACGGTGGGGTAGCTGACCTTCAGCAGCGCGGCCATTTCCTTGAGACTGCCGCTGGCTTTGACGAAGTCGCAGATGAAGTCCTGATCCTCCACCGAGAGGGCGGCGAGCACGGGAAGCGGGTAAATCCCCTCCACCTCAGTGCCACAATGGTCGCAGGTGAGCCGCTTGACATGGAGTCGATGCTCACAGCTCGGGCAGGTAATGGGAAATCGCTTCATTCTTGAATAAAATTGAATCAATAATCAATTTTATTCAATCCCGTTTTACTTTTGATTTCAAATAGCATCAAAAAGTCAGCGTGCGCCACAAACCGCAACAGGGAAATTACGGCACACCAATCCGCTCCACCAGCTCGCGCCAAAGGTCGCCGCCGCTGGTGCTGTTGGCCATGATGACGAGGCCGTGGCCTTTTTCAGGGTCAAACTCGGCATGGCAGCGGAAGCCGGTGCCGTTCGAGCCGCTGTGGCGCATGCGCGGGCCGGAGGCGGCGGGTTCGACGGCCCAGCCGAGGGCCTAACGAATGGGGCCATCGCCAGCCTGCCCGCGACGTGAGAGCAATTTGCCATCGGTGGGCGGACCGGCGGGCGTGAGCATGAGGTGCAAAGTGTCTGGTTTCAGCGACTGCTCGGCATCGCGCTCCACGCTCATCATTTCAAGCAGCCAGAGCGCATATTCGCGCGGCGTGGTATAGAGGCTATGAGCGGCGTTGGGCTTTTGGTAGAGCGTGCGGTTGGTTTTGATCATACCGGCATCGTCGTGGCCTGCGGCGGCGATTTTCTCGAAATCAGCGCGCCAAACATGGCTGCTGGATTTCATGCCGAGCGGCTTCAGCAGCGAGCTGCACATGTGCGCTTCATAATCCGTGCCAGTGAGCTGCTCGATGACGCGCTGGAGGAAGAGAATCCCCTCGCCGGAATAGCGGAAGGCTGTCCCCGGCTCGTGCAGAACCTTCAAAGCGCCCCCTTTGGGCCGCCAGTTTGGAAATCCGCTGCTGTGCGTGAGCACCATGCGGGCAGTGATCTTTTCATGCAGCGGCTCGCCCTTCAAATATGGCTCTGACAGATAAGTCGCGAGCGGCTTGTCGAGATCGAGCTTGCCCTGCTCCACGAGCTTCAGCGCGGCATGGGCGGCGAGCGGTTTCGTCATGGAGGCGGCCTCGAAAATCGTTTCCGCAGTCACCAGCGCGTCTGTTCCAGCCTCGCGCACGCCGAGGTAGCGCTCCCACGCGATGCGACGATTTTTGATGGCGACAACGCCGACACCGGGCACGCGATGTTTGCTCATGAGCAACGGCAACAGAGTATCGAGAGCCTGCGCGGTGTCGTCTTTCACCGGTGGCGGCTCATGCGCGGCGAGGATCAGCCTGACGAGTTCTCCAAAGTCGGAAGACTTGACGCTGCGACCTTCAATGTCCGTGTTCACACGATGCACGATGACGATATCGAGCGCGGGGATGACGAGGATGTAGTGCCCGCCCGCGCCACGCGCCGAGTAGCTGCCTTCCGGCAGCGTGACGCCGGCTAAGTGCATGCCGCTTTTCGCGATCCACCACAGGTAGCCGTAGCCGCCGCTTATGCCTGCGTCTGACCAGGCGGTGGTGGATTCCTTCACCCATGCGGCGGGGATGATTTGCTCACCGTTCCACTTTCCGCCACGCAAAAACAGCAGACCAAAGCGCGCCATGTCACGCGCCGTCATGCGGAAGGGAAAAGCACGATGAATCGAGTCCGCTCCGGTGACGTAGCGGCCGTCTTTCGCGCTGAAGTCGGTCATGCCGATGCGGCGAGCGATGAGTCGCTCGAAGTCGTCGTAGATGCCCGCCTGGCATTCCTGCTCGTAGATGGTGCCGAGCGCGTTGAAGTCCCAGTTGTTGTAATACCAGAAGGTGCCCGGCGCGTGGCTGTGACGCTGCGGGCGCCGCGCCTTCATGCTCGCGGTTTCGTAAAGCGCCGGATGATAGATGCCGGAGCGCGCCTGGAGGAGTTGACGCACGGTCGCGCCCTTTTCGATATCGGTGAGTGCGGGTGAATTGTCGTCGATGCCGAGCTGCGCCATCGTCGCGTCCATCTTCAATTTGTCCGCCTCGACCTGGATGCCGAACATCGCGCTGAGGAAGCTCTTGCGGATGGAGTGCACGTTGAACTTCGTCTCCACCGCGCCCCATGAGTCGAGGATCTTCCCACCCGTCACGATTATAACGGCCTCCGTCTTCAGCGTGGCCGCATGATCCCGAACCACCTGCAATTTCTCCCGCGACCAACCCGCCGCTCGCGCTTCATCATCGGATAACCGTTCCCATTCTTTGCCTGGAAACTGCGCTAAAAGTGGCTAGGCAAAGCAGAACAGAAGGAAGATGATGCGGCACATAAGGTGTCAGGCGATCAGGTCATCGACGATGCGCCCATGCACATCCGTGAGACGGAAATCACGGCCTGCATGGCGGTAGGTGAGCCTCTCGTGGTTCATGCCGAGCTGGTGCAGAATCGTGGCGTGGAGGTCGTGGACCTCGACGGGATTTTCGAGGGTGTATTTGCCGATGTCGTCGGTGGTGCCGTGGACGTGGCCGGGCTTGAAGCCACCACCGGCCAGCCAGACGCTGAAGCAGTCGCGATGATGCCCGCGACCGTTTGTTCCCTCACGAGTCGGAGTACGGCCGAACTCGGTGGCCCAGAGGACGATGGTGTCATCCAGCATGCCGCGCTGCTTGAGATCGGTGATGAGCGCGGCGGTGGGCTGATCGACGTTGTAGGCGAGGTCGGCGTGCTCCTTCATGTCGCCATGGGAGTCCCAGTTCGGGCGTGAGCCGGTGTCGATGAGCTCGATGAAGCGCACGCCGCGCTCGGCGAGCCGACGCGCCACGAGGCACTGCCAGCCAAAGTCGGCACCCGGGCCCTTCAATTTGCGGTCGAGGCCGTAGAGGCGGCGAATGTGCTCCGGCTCCTGGGTGATGTCGAAGGCCTCCGGGGCGGCCTGCTGCATCTGGAAGGCGGTTTCAAAGGACTTGATGCGCGCGGCGAGCGCGGTGTCGTGCGAGCGTGAGGCGAAGTGCTTTTGGTTCAGCTTGCTGACGAGATCGAGCTCCAGCGGTTGGAGGTCTTTTGAGGCGGCGGGCGTGCGCAGATTGGCGATGGGTGTGTCGCCTGGAATCACGCGCGTACCTTGATGCGCGGCGGGCAGGAAGTCGCTGGCATAGACTTGCGTTCCGCCATAAGGCAGATGCGGGCAGATGACGATGAAGCCGGGCAGGTTGGAATTGAAACTGCCGAGCCCGTAACTCACCCACGAACCCATGCTGGGCCGCGCAAACGTGGGCGAGCCGGTGTGCATGCCGAGCGTGGCCTCGCTGTGGTCAAAGTGGGAGGCCTTCATGCTGCGGATGAGGCAGACCTCGTCCATGACGCCGCGCAGATGCGGAAACAGATCGCTCACCTCCGTGCCGCATCGCGCGTTCCGGCCCACGCCGAAGAGGTTGCCCATCAGCTTGTCTTTGCCCGTCCCATCGCGGCCTTTGGCGATGGGTTTCGGATCAAAGGTGTCAATGTGCGAAACGCCGCCCGTCGCATAGATCATGATCACCCGTCGGGCCTTCGCCTTCGTGTGCGAGCGATGCGGCGAGAGCGGATCATCCGCCGCGAGCAACTCGGAAAGCAGGCCCGGCATGAGCAGCGGGCTGCGGCAGAGGAGAGAGCGGCGGGAGAGGGACATGGCGTTCAGCGGGAAATGGGAGCGAATCTTGACATCAACGGAGCGCTCAAGCACTTTGAGCGCATGGAAATCACCGTCACCAGCCCGATGCAGGCATTCATCCAGCGCCAGATCGCCCAGGGGTATCGCGATGCTGAAGAAGTGGC
>CAYMHJ010000373.1:0-6181 GCA_964390165.1 uncultured Prosthecobacter sp.
GCGAGTTCACATGAAACTGCTCGAAGCGAATGCCCTCCGCCGCGATGCGGTCAATATTCGGTGTCTTCGCGTCTTGATTACCAAAGCACGAGAAATCACCCCAGCCCATGTCGTCGATGAATACCATGACAAAATTCGGCTGAGCCGTGAGGAATGACGGGCAAAGGGCGAGTGTAAGGAGGAGCTTTTTGAGCATGTGGCATGAAACGCGGCAGGCAGGCCCGCATTGCATGACTGATGCGCTTGCGACTATCCAGAAGGCACATGACACATCATGTCGCAGGCCTTCGTTCTGCTTGGCCTCATGCGCCGTGCCATCTTGTTCCTCTGCCTTTTCGCTCCTTGCTCATCTCCCATCCTTGCGGCGGATGACAATGCACCGTTCGAGTTTCTCGTGATGGGCTGCATGCCCTACTACATGCCGCAGGATGAGGCGCGGTTTCAAAACGTTATCGCGGCGGCGAATCAAGCGCGTCCGGCGTTCAGCGTGCATTGTGGCGACACCAAGGGCGGACAGAGGCCCTGTGATGACGCGGTGTATCCACAAATCCTCGGCTGGTTCAACCAGTTCGAGCATCCCTTCATCTATGTGCCCGGTGACAATAAATGGACCGACTGCCACACGGAGGCGGCGGGCGCATTTGATCCCGTTGACCGGCTCGGCGTGGTGCGGCGCACCTTCTTTTCCGCTGATCATCAGAGCCTGGGCAAATCAAAACTGGCGCTGACTTGCCAAAGCGAGGTGCAGGTGGAATTTGCGACCTACATCGAGCACAATCGCTGGAGCCGTGGCGGCATCCTATTCGCCACGCTGCATGTCGTGGGCAGCAACAACAATGTCCGCGAGAACAACGACGCCGCGATGGCGGAATTCCTGGCGCGTGACAAAGCGGTGCTCGCCTGGATGCAGTCCGCGTTTGAAGAGGCCGCCAAACCCGAGTGCCATGCGCTTGTGCTCTTCATGCAGGCGAATCCGTTGTCCGAAACACAGCGCAGCGAACCGCGGGGCACGGGTTTCGTGAATGTCGTGCCTGCCTTGCGTAAGGCGGTGCAGACGCTGCCCAAGCCCGTGTATCTTTTCCACGCGGACAGCCACTATTTCCGCATCGACAAGCCGCTGACCTCCGCCACGGGACGCACGCTGGAGAATTTCACGCGCATCGAGACCTTCGGCGGCATGAACCTGCATCTCATCCAGGTGAAAGTCGATCCCACGAACCCGGATCCCCTTGTCGCCATGCCGCTCATGATTCCCGCGAACAAGGTCGATGCCAACCTGCCACCACCTTCACGAAAATAAGCCAACACGGGCGATGGGTGGGATGGATGCCTTTAGTTGATCAGCGCCATTTGTGGAGATTTGTGAAACTGGCTGCTTCGCTCGCATCTGCGGAATGCAGCCTGAACCGAGCCCTGACATCCTCCACCACCTGCTACTCGCATCGAAGCCATTCCAGAAGGCGGCGGGATTAGTCTTTGCTAACCCCGAAGTTTGTTAAAGCACACCGAGAATGAGGTCGAGGTGCTGGTCGGGTTTTACTTTGGGAAAGATGACTTTGATTTTGCCATCAGGTCCAATGACGAATGTGCTGCGCTCGGTGCCCATGTAGGTTTTTCCATACATGCTTTTTTCCACCCAGACGCCGTAGGCATTGACGAGGGTCATGTTTTCATCGCTGATGAGCGGGAAGGGAAGATCGTGCTTCTTGATGAACTTTTCGTGGCTTCTGACCGAGTCAATGCTGACACCGAAGACGAGCGCTTTTTCGGCGATCTGCTTCCAGCCATCCCGCAAAGCACATGCCTGCTTCGTGCAGCCGGGGGTGTCGTCCTTCGGGTAAAAGTAGAGCACGACGGTCTCGCCTTTGAGGTCGGAGAGCTTGAGCTTCTGTCCGACCTCATAACTGCCGCCGACGACGGGTGCCTGGAATGCCGGGGCCTTGCTGCCTAATTTTAAAGAATCACTCATGACAGATTCATACGGCGGCAGTGGCGAGGTCAGCCGCCATGTTCAAGAATAAAAATCGCCCCTGCCTTGGAAGGTCAGGGGCGATGTGGGGATGAGGAAGTAAGGGGGTTACTTCACATGCTGACTGACGTATTTCGCCAATTCGAACATCGTGGCGGAGTCTTTGCCACCGAAGACAGCCTTCAGCTTGTCGTCCGCGTTGATGTTGCGCTTGTTTTTGGCGTCCTGGAGACCGTGCTTTTTGATGTAGTCCCAGATCTTTTTCGTGATCTCACTGCGCGGCTGCGCGGTGGAACCGACGACTGCGGCCAGAACTGCGTCGGGCTGCACGGGTTTCATGAGGGCGGGGTTTGCTTTGCGGGTAGCTGCTTTTTTGGCCATAGGGACGCGATGCTGGCAGTTTCCCCAGCGTGGGTCAATACTTCATCTCATGCTTTTTTCAGAGCGGCTGGCACGGGTTTCTCATGGCCGCCGATGTGCTTTGATGATTGAACAGTGACGGCAGACCCGATAATCTCCCCTCCATGACCCGACTTTGTCTGTTCTTTTTTCTCCTCCTGAAACTGCCGCTCCATGCCGAAAACTGGCCACAATGGCGAGGTCCGCGTCTGGATGGCACCAGTGTAGATCAGGGATTCCCGGTCAAGGTGGATGAAAAGAGCCTGACATGGCGTGTGGAACTGCCAGGCATGGGCCATGCCTCACCCATCGTGTGGGAGGATCGTGTTTTCACCGTCGCAGCGGTGGCGGAAACAGAGGAGCGTGTACTGCAATGCCTGAACCGCGTGGATGGCAGGATGCTATGGCAGAAGCGGGTGCTGAAGTCGCCGCTGGAGGGCAAGCACCGCCTGAACAGCCATGCCTCCAGCACGCCGGCGACGGACGGGGAGCGTGTGTTCACGGCTTTTCTGGACGGGGAAACCGTGGTGGTGAGTGCCCATGATTTCAGCGGCCAGCAGCTCTGGCAGGTGCGGCCCGGCGTGTTTGCCAGCAAGCACGGCTTTTGTTCCAGCCCGATTCTGTTTGAGGACAAAGTGATCGTGAACTGCGACCACGATGGCCCAGGCTATATCGTGGCCTTTGCGCGTGTGGATGGTCGCGAACTCTGGCGCATCGAGCGCCCTAACCAAACGCGCAGCTATTGCGTGCCAGTCATCCGCGAGATGGGCGGGCGCACACAGATGGTGCTCTCCGGTACGAAGTGTGTGACGAGCTATGATCCTTGGGATGGCCGTCTACTGTGGATGATCGACGGGCCGACAGAGCAGTTTGTGGCATCTCTTGTGTATGATGAAAAGTCCGGGCTGCTGCTGATGACTGGAGGCTTCCCCGAGCATCACATTTTGGCGATCAAGCCTGACGGGGTGGGCAATGTGACGGACACGCACATCCATTGGCGGACGAACAAGGGGGTGTCGTATGTGCCATCGCCGATCTGTGAAAACGGCTGGTTCCTCATCGTGTCAGACTCAGGAATCGGGCACTGTTTTGATGCGAAGACGGGCGACATTGTGTGGGAGGAGCGGATGAAGGAACACCATGCCTCGCTGGTCAGTGCCGAGGGCAGGGTGTGGTTTATTAATGACTTTGGCACGCTGCGCACGGTGAAACCGGGCAGGTCGTACGATCTCGTGGCGGAGAGTGAACTGGAGGAAAAGGTCTTTGCCTCGCCAGCGATGAGTGAGGGGCAGATCTTTGTGCGTGGTGAGCACGGGCTGATCTGCCTGGGCAAACGTACGGCAAAGACTGCGGCACGCTGATTCAAGACCAATATCCATGAAAATACTGCCCGCGCTTATCATCGCCACGGTTCTCGCGGCCGGATGCGCCTCGAAAAATAAGGAGAAAAAGCCCGGTCCCACGGGCCAGGCCACCTTGATCGGCATGATCGAGATGGTGAACCCGGAGCAGAACTATGTGCTCATCCGTTGTGAGCCGATGCCAGCGCTGGAGGTAGGTGTGGAACTGATCGCGCTGAGTGCCAGTGGAACACGCTCGAAACTGGTGCTTTCACCTGAAAGGAAGGGGCATTACCTCACGGCGGACATCAAAGAAGGGCAGCCCCAGGTGACAAACCTCGTGCTCTTGCAGCACACTCCAACTGTGACAACGACCACGCCCATCCCTGTGACAACTCCGACGCCTCCAGAATCCACGCCTGCATATCAGCCGTTGCCGAGTCTGCCGGGCATATTACCACCAAGCGGCGCTGCTATGCCGATGGTTCCCCTGGAGCCAACGATGCCTGTGATCACGAAGCCCGCGGTGGCAGTTCCTGGAGAAGCTCCGTCAGGTGGCTTCGGAGACCTGGAACCTCCGGTGGGTGGGAAACCCTGATTCTCAATCATGCTAACTGAAGCCGAAGCTCTGGAGGGCGTGCTTGCGCGGATCAATCCAGGGCCTGTCATGGATATGCCATTACCAGCCACGCTGGGGCGCTACATCGCGCGGGATTTTATCGCCACGGTGCCAATGCCTGGGTTCGACAATTCGATGATGGATGGGTATGCCGTTCATGCAGCGGACACGGCGGGGAGGGGGAGGATCGTAGTGGCAGGAGAGCAACCTGCGGGTCTCGATCTCCAGCTTTCCTGTGTACTAGGTCAGGCAATCCGCATCTTTACTGGTGCACCGATGCCAGCAGGGGCGGATGCGGTGATCATGCAGGAGGACGTGGTGCGCGAGGGCGATGTCATCACATGCTGTGAGCCCGTTGAACGTGGGGAGAATGTGCGCAGGGCTGGAGCTGATCTTTGTCCGGGACAGATCATGCTGCGACGTGGGGAGAAGATCACGCCGGGGCGCATCGGGTTGCTGGCATCTCAGGGGCACGCGGGCATTGCTGTCCATGAGGTGCCGCGTGTGGCGGTGCTCAGTACTGGGGATGAACTCATTCCTCCAGGCAGTGGTCCGCTCCAGCCCGGCCAGATCTACAACAGCAATGGTTTCATGATTCAGGCACTGCTGGCCGATCTGGGCATCCGCGAGACTGGCACGGTGAATTGCCGGGATACCCTGGCGGACACGGTTGGCACACTGCTTAGGCTGATCGAAACTTCCGATATTATCGTGCTCAGTGGCGGGGTTTCCGTGGGTGATCATGATCACATCAAGCCTGCTTTGCTCGAACTCGGCATCGTTCCCGATCTCTGGCGGGTGAAGGTGAAGCCTGGAAAGCCGTTCCTCTTTGCACAAACCACGCGAGCCTGCAATGGGCGGACAGTTTCCATCTTTGGTTTGCCTGGGAATCCTGTGTCTTCCTTTGTCACTTTCCAGCTGTTTGTGCGTCCTGCACTGCTTCGCTGGATGGGGGCGGAGGATGTGTCACCGTCGCGATTACCCGCCACGGTGTCCACAGCGCTGACCAATGACGGGAATCGCCCTCACTATTTACGCGGTGTGGTGAGGAGCGGAGTCTTCCACGTTGCCGGTTTGCAGCAAAGCCATGAGCTGTTTGCCCTGAGTCAGGCGGATGCGCTGCTCAGGCTGGAGGAAGGGCAAAGCATCGCCGCCGGAGAGACGGCGATGGTGATCTGCCTTTGAAGTGCATCAATGCACGCCGAGATCGGCGAGGTAGCGCTCGGCTTCGAGCGCGGAGGCGCAGCCCTGCCCAGCGGCGGTGATGGCCTGACGATAGACATGGTCTGCCACGTCACCTGCGGCGAAAAGACCTTCGGTCTTCGTGCGGGTGCCATCGGTTTGCAGGATGTAGCCATTCTCATCCTTGTCCACTAGGTCGCCGAGGAAGGCGGCGTTCGGCACGTGGCCGATGGCGACAAAGACGCATTTCAGTTCGAGTTCGCTCTTTTCGCCAGTGACGAGGTTTTCCAAAGTAACGGCGCGAACCTCGCCTTTTTCATCCGTCAGATACTCCGCCACGGTGCTGTTCCAGATGGGTTTGATCTTCGGATTCGCGAGCGCGCGGTCCGCCATGATCTTCGAGGCACGGAGGGTATCGCGGCGATGGATGAGATAGACGGTGCTGGCGAAGCGGGTGAGGAAATTCGCTTCTTCACAGGCGCTGTCACCGCCACCGATGACGCAGACGGGGACGTTTCGGTAGAAGGCGCCATCACAGGTGGCGCAGCTCGTGAGACCGTGACCGATGAGGCTTTTTTCGTTGGTAAGACCGAGGTGGCGGGGGCTGGCACCGGTGGCGACGATGACGGTGCGTGTCTGACGGACAGCACCGTCTTCACAGGTGATGTCGAA
>CAYMHJ010000374.1:0-6173 GCA_964390165.1 uncultured Prosthecobacter sp.
CCCAGCCGAGCTGCTGGTGGTAGAAGGAGGCAGCACGCAGACGGTCCCAGGAATGGACGCCCTCTGGAATCACCCAGCCATGGCCGGGAGTGGAATCAACTTCGGGGCGGTTGATTCCTCTGATTCCATCCTGAGCCCTGGAAATGCAATCAACTGGCACGTGCTGCTTCCACTGTTCGCGTGCCGCCCGCTTGAGCAGCGTGGAAATAGACACGCCAAACTGCTCGGCCACACGCCGCAGGGAGCCGCCGCCGCCTTCGTAGCTGCTGCGAATGAGGTTCCAGTCCGCGCTCATCGTGCCACCTCCCCTTCATCGGTGGAAGCACGCTTGGTCCGCTCAGAGGTAAGCTTCCGGTTGAGCTTCAGGTAGCCGATCACCTCCACAATGTCGTAGCGCACCACGGACCCCAGCTGGAAATGAGGCAGACCCACCTTGCGCAGGTTGATGAGGTGCCGCACGCTGACCTTGAGCAGTTTGGCGAGTTCAGGTTCAGTGAGCCACACTTGTGGCCGGGGAGGTGCAGGTTGGTTCATACCCCCCTGGAAGGGTGTCAACCAGCCTTGGGAGGGCGGCCCTGGTGATGTTCGTTGCGCAACGAAGATGGCTGGTGCTGCTGTGGATCAGTCGGAGGGTGATGATGCAGGGAAGGGGCCGAGCCGCCTCGCGCATGCGAACCCGCCAAGCGTTCAAGGAAGGGGCAGTGAGTCCATTCTAGGAATATTCCCTCCTTGTTGCGCAACGAGCTGAGATTGAGAACCGATATCGCAGCTAAGCCTGCTCTATCAAGATAGCGGCTGCAGGGCTCGCAAGGCCATTTCGAATTCATCTCCGCATAAAAGTCGCAGTGAAAACCGCTTTAGCAATACTTCACCCATTCGATGCGCTTGCCAGTTTTATCACTGGCAAAGCACTTCAAAATATCCTCCATGGGCATTGAACACTCGTGCTCTCTATCTCAGACCGAGCTGACACTTCAAAACGGCAGCGGTGTGTTTGGTGCCACGGCGTCTTTCGGCCACGGGTTCTTGTCATTGAAGACGAGCATGTCTTCCTCGGTTTCGACCTTGGCGAAGGTCTCGTTGATTTGCTCTTCCTTGGCCCACACTCGCAGGCTGTTGAGTCCGAGATGGCGGATGAAAAACGGATAGGCCGCGAGACGCTTGCTCGGCCCAAAGTCGTGCCCTTCGAGTGGGAAGTGAGCGTTCACCACCTTGTCTGTGGCTCCGTAGAGGCTGTAGATGTGCTGGATGTAGGGGAACTCCACTTGCGGCGTGTTCTTCGTGTAGTCGGCTCCGTTGGAAATGACCAGCAGCGGACGTGGCGCGGTCATGGCGGCGATCTCGGCGTTGTTCGTCTTGTGATTCGGCCCCCAATGAATCGGCATGCCGCTTTCACAGGGGCAGCCGCCAAAGAAATGCGCGGACACCTGACAGCACGGCACCGCCATCGCGATGCGTTCATCCAAGGCCGCCGTGAGGAAGGTCTGCGTGGCACCGCCGGAGGTGCCGGTCATGCCGATGCGCTTGGGATCGACGTCTTCAATGGATGAAACGAAGTCGAGAGCACGGATGCAGTTCCACATGATGAGGCGCTGGATCTCCGGCACCTTGCTGTGATCCCAGCCCGCCTTTTTCGAGTCGCCGTAGCCCACCATGTCATAGTGGAAAACGACCGCGCCCATGCGTGCCAGCACCGCGCAGCGAGTTTGGCGCGATGGCAAAAAGCGCCCGCCATGTCCATGTGCAGACACGATGCCTGCATACGGCCCTTTCAGTCCAGCGGGCCGATACAGCGTGCCGGTGACATAGAAGCCGGGCCAACTGCGGATATACACACTCTCCGCCGTGTAGCCTTCATAGGTTCGCTTGTTGGAATACACCGGATCAAGCGGCGGCTTCTCGGGTGGATTCGCCAGCCGTGCGCCGTCGAGGATACCTTGTCGAATGGCCGCTTTGCGCTTCTCCCAGCTCGCCAGATCAGGTGTGGCCTTTTTGAAGGCCTCAAGCTCCGCGATGGCTTCCTCGGGCGTTTGAGCATTGCCCATGCGCAAATGCCAGCCCTCTGGCAAATCGGGCAACGGCTTCTTCTCCTCGGCTCCAAAGATGGATTGGCCAAACAAACCCGTCATTAGCGCGGTGCCCGATGTGGCAATGAACGAACGTCGCGTGCGTGAAGTTGGGAAGGGAGTTGGATTCGTCATGAGTCCCTCCTTCTACGCGGCCTGTTGTCGGGTTTTCGCGGTTGATTGAGTGTGGTTGAGTCCTCTGGACTCACGCAGAGCGGTCCAAAGGACTGCACCACACTGATAAGCACGGCGCAGTCGTCGTGTATTAGCCTGGTGCGCCTCCTCTCGCTCTCGTTTCTCTTCCTCGCCACCTCCTCCATCGTCTCTGCCTCAGACCTCCATGTCGGTGCAGCGACCATCGACATCACGCCGGATCGACCGGTGGCGCTGGATGGTCAGATGCATGTGCGCATCTCGGAGAAACCCGAGACGCAGATCTATGCTACCGCTCTGGCCCTGGAGTCACGCGAGGGAGAAACCGTGCTGGATCAGGCCATCATGGTCTCCTGTGACATCGTGGGCATCCGCACGAGGCTTATCGACCTGGTGCGCGAGAAGGCGAAGGACAAGCTGCCCGGTTTTGATCTCCAGAAGCTCTTTCTCAATGCCACGCACACGCACACCGCTCCCGTGACGATGAAGGGAGATCGCTACAGCCTGCTCGGCAAGAACGTGATGATGCCGATGGAATACACCGAGTTCATGGTGGGCAAGATCGTGGAGGCCATGGTGCAGAGCTGGAGCAGCCGAAAGCCGAGCAAAGCAGGCTGGGGCCAAGGACAGGCCGTGATCGCGCAGAATCGCCGTGCGACCTACGCGGACGGCACTGCGAAGATGTATGGACCGACCAACGTGCCGGAGTTTCGCGGCATCGAGGGCTATGAGGATCACAATCTCGACGTGCTGTTCTTTTGGGATCAAAACGACACGCTCATCGCCACGGCGGTGAATGTGCCATGTCCATCGCAAGAAGTCGAAGGCCTCAAAGTCATTCACGCCGACTTTTGGGACCCGGTGCGTCGTCAGTTGCGTGAGCGTCATGGCAAAGACCTGCACATTCTCGCGTGGACCGGCGCTGGCGGCGATCAAGTGCCGCGGCCGATGTATGGCAAAGCCGCCGATGAGCGCATGCGCCGCCTTCGCGGCCTCACACGGCTCGAAGAAGTCGCCCGTCGTGTCGTTCGCGGCTGGGAGGAAGCTTATGAAGGAGCCAAACTGGAGCCTGTGAGCGGTGCTGTGTTGCAGCACCACACGAAGAAGATTGATCTGCCCTGGCGCAAAGTGACGGAGAAGGAACTCGCCGATGCCCAGAAGGCTGTCGATCAATACAAAGACAACCCCAAGGAGCAGTGGAAGTATCTTTGGAACAAAAGCGTGGTGGATCGTTATGAAACCGAGAAAGCCGGAACCTCCGGCGTCTTCCAAATGGAACTCCACGCCCTACGCCTCGGCGATGTCGCCATCGCCACGAACGAGTTTGAACTCTTCACCGACTACGGCGTGCAGATGAAGGCCCGCAGCCCAGCCGTGCAGACCTTCCTCATCCAGCTCACCGGCTCCGGCGGCTATCTGCCGACACCGCGAGCCGTCGCTGGCGGCAGCTACAGCGCCATCATCCAAAGCAGCCGCGTCGGCCCCGAAGGCGGCCAGGTGCTCGTCGATGAAACCGTGAAGGCCTTCAACGAACTCTGGCCTGCGCCAGCAGCAACGGAGGCCAAGAAATGAAGCATCGATCGCTCTTCCTATCGCTGCTCTCGCTCGTCGTAGCTCCTGCCTTGCTCGCGCAAGGACCGGGCAAAAAGAGTTCATTCGCCGGAAAGCGAGTGCTTTTCATCGGCATCGACGGTTGTCGTGCGGATGCCGTGACGGCGGCGATGGCACGCGGAATGGCTCCACAGATGAAAGGGCTCAGCGAGGGTGAAAACGGCCTCATCTCGCTCAAATGCTACGCCGGGGGCGAACTCGGCACTCCGACGCATCAGCCGACCGTCAGCGGTCCTGGCTGGACGAGCCTGCTCGCCGGCGTGTGGATCAATCAGCACGGCGTGAAGGACAATCGCTTCATCGGCGGGCGGCTTCAGACGTATGCGCACTTCATGCGGCGGATCAAAGAAACGCAGCCGCAGTCGTTTTGCGCCTCCTTTGCCGACTGGCCGCCGATTCATGACTACATCGCCGATGGATCGCGAGTGGGAGACAAGGAGTTCCTCGATGTGAAGTTCACCGCCGTGCCGGATGCCAAACGTCATTTCATCGACAACCCCGAAAAAGACATCGAGGTGCGTGACGCGGCGCTGAAGACCCTGCGCGAGCAGAACCCCGATGCCATGTTCGTCTATTTCGGCTCGGTGGATGAGTTCGGTCACGGTGCCATTGATGAGCGCGGCAGCTTCTCACCCGAGAACGTCATCTACCTCAATGCCATCAGCCATGTGGACTCCCACATCGGCGAACTGGTCCGGGCGATGCGTGCGCGGCCCCAATTTGCCGAAGAAGACTGGCTGGTCTTCATCACCACCGATCACGGAGGTCGTGGAAACGCCCACGGCGGCAACAGCGACATGGAACGGAACATCTGGCTGATCGCCCACGGCACCCACCTGCCTCGCGAGCGCCTTCTCCACTCACCCGTACCGCAAACCGCGCTGGTGCCGATGATCTACCAGCATCTCGGCATCTCACCCAAGCCCGAGTGGACACCAGAGCCTCCCAAGCCACCGCCACCGCCTCCGCCAACCGCCGAGCCAAAGAAGTAATCAGGCCGTCAGCCGCCAAGAAACTCAAACCTTCATCATCATTCCATGAAACGACCGCATCACCCCCATCGTCGCCACCTCATCGCCATCAGCCTCGCCGCACTCGCGTTGCCATTTTGTGCCGCGGCTGAGGAGAAAGTCTTCAGAGCAGGTGCGGCGACCAGCAACATCACGCCGCCGCTCGGCATGACCATTGTGGGTAACTTTGCGCCACAGCCGATCTCGAAGCACGTTCACGATGAGCTGCATGTGCGTTGTCTGGCGCTCGATGATGGCAAGACGAAGCTCGTCTTTGCCGTGGCGGACAATCTTCACCTCAGCCGCGAGATTTTGGACGAAACCAAGAAGAAGCTGGAGGCGGACACGGGCATCCCGGCCTCGCACATGATGTTTTCCTCCACTCACACGCACTCCAGCGTGTCGGCGATCACGGTCAAAGAGGTCGGGTTCGACTATCGCGCCTTGGTCATCTCCCGCGTGGTGGATGGTGTGAAGCGAGCGCTAAACAATCTCGAACCCGCACGCATCGCCTGGGGCACGGGCAAACTGTCGCAGTGGGTGGGCAACCGCCGCTGGATCCTGAAGGAAGGTGTGACGAATCCGAATCCGTTTGGCGGACAAGATCGCGCCGTGATGAATCCGAGCAGCACGCTCATTCCACGCTTTGAAGGTCCCGCTGGCCCCACGAATCCCGAGGTCTATTGCCTCTCGCTGCAGGCCACCGACGGACGCCAGATCGCGCTCATGGCGAACTACTGGCTGCACTACGTCGGCGGCGTGCCACGCGAGGACTTGTCGGCGGATTACTTCGGCGAGTTTTGCCGCCGCATTGAGCAGTCCCTCGGCGCCCCTTGCGTCGGTCTCCTGCCAAACGGTCCCTGCGGTGATGTGAACAGCAACGACTACAGCGGCAAAACCAAAGCCAAGGCCTACAAGCCGTATGAAAAGATCGCCGTCGTCGCCAACGACCTCGCGCAAGAGGTGCTGCGTGTTCACAAGGGCCTCCAGCATCAAGACTGGGTGCCGCTGAGTGCCGCCGCTGGCGATGTGGAGCTCGCCGTGCGTCGTCCCACACCCGAGCAGATCAAATGGGCCGAAGGCGTGCTCGCCAAGTCGAAGGATGCCACGCCTGTGCATCGCCTGGAGCAGCCCTACGCCGAACGCGTAATGGAAGCGAAAAGAGCCCAGCCCGACACGATCCAGGCGCTGATCGTCGCCTTCCGCATCGGCGAACTCGGCATCACGTCCATCCCCTTCGAGGTCTTCACTGAGACGGGTCTTGAAATCAAAGAGAAGAGCCCCTTCAAGGACACCTTCACCATCGAACTCGCCAACGGCAGCAGCGGCTACC
>CAYMHJ010000375.1:0-6157 GCA_964390165.1 uncultured Prosthecobacter sp.
GTTCAGGTAAAGCCGCAGCACATCGCCGTCATAGCTGATCGCGAGGTGGTTCCACTCGTTGATGTTCACGTCGTGGTGCTTTTTTGCCTTCAGCGTCACCGCATTCGCGGGACCACCACCGATGTTCAGTCGAGCATTGAGGCCGTCTTTGGCCAGACAGATGCCAAAATTCCCGTTCACGACCTCATTGCGATTCTTGCACACCAACCACGGCCCCAGCCGCTCGGAGGCCTGGTAGTTTGGCGGCACATAGGCCCACAACTCCAGCGTGAACTGCTCAGGGTCCAACTCAGGCCGATGTGTGATCTCGAAGTGATTGGAGCCATCCAATCCAAAACCACCACGAACCCGACCAAAAGAAGCCTCCCCGACTGCGATGGGAAGCTCGCCAGGACGAGCCGCCAAGATCAGCGCCAACCGGTCCGCCCATGCTGCGGTCTCAAATCGCGCTTCGACATTCAACTGCCTGCCGTCATCCGCCTTGAACTTCAAATCGGTCACATCGCCTCGCTGGAAAAAGCGGCCTGACTCGACCAAACGAGGTCCAGTAAAGCGCGACCATTCTCCGCCCGCCGTGCAGCGATAGACCGTGCCATTCACCGTCATCTTGAAACCCAACTCGGCGGCAGGCAGGGCTCGCCAGTCGTCTTCCAATCCTCCCACCGCACCGAAATGTGGAATCCGCAGCGTCTCGGTGTTCAGCGCCATCGCATACGTCCCGGTCTGCACGACTCGCAGCCAAGGTGCCGCTGGCGTATGCCCCGGAAAACCCTCTGCCCACCACATCTGCGTTTGATCTTCAACGCGCGGCATGAGCGGCGACAAATCAGTCGCTGTTTGAGCCACTAACAAAGAAGTGGTCAACACAAAGAGGGAGATCGAACGAATGAGGTCGCTAGGCATGCGAGTTCATCGATTCAGCAGAACGGCCGAAAGAGAAAGCATCAATTTCTCCAGATATCGCCATCTTGGTCACACAATCAATTCCTTCACCACGCCCGAGCTGTCGCCGTGGCGTTCGAGGTCGATGCCGGAACCGCGAAGCAGGGTGAGCCAGGCATTGCAGAGCGGTGTGTCCTTGGACATGACGATGTGGTGACCGAGTTTGATGCCAGAGCCGCCGCCGGTGATGAGCGTGGGGCAGTTGGTAAGGTTGTGCACGGTGCTGAGGTTGCTGCCGAATACGATGGTGGTGTGATCGAACAAGCGAGTGCCGTTGGCTTCGGTCACAGCCTTCAGTTTGTCGAGCAAGCCAGCGAGCAGTTCGGAGTTGGCGGCATCACGCTGCTGCGAGGCTTCCATGCGCTCACCCGGGCTGTAGTGGCTCATGTCGTGCGGGGCCACCTTGACGCCGAGGCTGCTGAGTAGATTGGCGATGGGCAGGCGATAGGTCAGCACGCGAGTGCTGCCGGTTTGCAGCGCCGCCGCCATGAGGTCATACATCAGCCGGATTTCTTCGCGGCCTGAAGATTCCTCTGGAGGTGGTTGGAGCGGTGACTTTGGCTTGGGAACGGACTGCCATTGCTCATCTTTCGAGAGGCGTATTTCGATCTCGCGGATGCCTTGAAAATACTCGTCGAGCTTTTCGACATCGTTCTTCGCGAGGCCGCGCTGGAGGTCACGCGCCTCCTCCATGACGGTGTCGAGCATGCTGCGCTTCTGTGCCAAACGAAGCCGCAACTGGTCTAGCGGCACGTTCTCGGCGGAGAACAGCCGATTGTAAGCCGTGAGCGGCGAGTTCTGTCCGCCGATGGGTTTGCCGCGATGGTCCCAGGCCAGCGACAAGCCAGGACCGTGTCCGGGGCCGGAGAGGTCCTTGTCGCTGCCGTTGAGTTGGAGTGAGGCAAAGCGAGTGTCTTTGCCAAAAGCCGCCGCCGCGACCTGATCGGCAGAGATGCCATTATGAAACGCCGCGCCGCTTTCATGCGGATTCGCGCCCGTGAGCCAGAAGGTGCTGCCAGCATGGGCGTCCTCAGAATAACGATTGGAGAGACCCTGCACGACGGTGATGTCGTCCTTGTGCCTTGCGAGCGGGGCGAGTCCTGGCGGCAACGTAAAGCCGGGACCAGTTTGCTTGCGGTCAGGGAACCAAGTCTCCTCTGTCACTCCATAGCCCATGGCGATGAAGATCATGCGCTTGGCAGGTGTCGCAGGCGCCGCAGCCGAGGCAAAGCGACGAAAGCCCACGGACTCAAGAAATGGAAGCGCCAGCGTGGCGGTGCTGGAGCCAAGGAAGTGTCGGCGTTTGATCATGAAGTTGAAGGGGTGTGGCAGTTGATCATTTCGTCCTGAACTCCTCACTGCGGACCAAGGTTTGAATGAAGCTGCGAAGAGCGAAGTCCTGCGGTTTGGCCTCGGTGGTCATCTTCTCGACGAGGGCTTCATCTCGAAAGCCGATGGAGCGCCCGAGGGCGTATTCGATGAGTGCCATGCTGTAGCCTCGCGCAAAATCATCGACCCGGGCGTGGATGAGGTCACGTAGCTCGTGGTAGCTCTTGAAGGCGGGTCCTTTGTGGAAAGCTCCGGCAGGCTCCACGGTCCATGTTTTCTTACCCAGACCGGCACGCTCGTAGGAGTCCTCGGTGCGCCACCGGCCGACGGCGTCAAAGTTCTCCATCCCGAAGCCTATGGGGTCGATCTTTCGATGGCAGCTGGCGCACTGTGGCTGCTCCTGATGTGCGAGCAGTCGCTCGCTGGTGGTCAGCACCTTGTGCTCCAGGCGGTTCAGTTGCGGCACATTCGCAGGTGCGGGTGGCGGCGGATCATTGAGCAGCTTGCGCAGGACCCAGGCACCGCGCTCGATGGGGCTGGTGTGCTCGCCATTGCTGCCCATGCCATGGATCGCCGCCATGCCGAGCAGACCTCCGCGCGGTGACCCCGCAGGCAGCTTCTGAGGGCGGAACGCATCTCCTGTCACACCGGGCAGGCCGTAGTAGTTCGCCAGCAACCCGTTTACCATCACGTGGTCGGACTTCAGCAGTTCGCTCAGGCTGCGATTTTGTTCCAGGAGGTGCGCGAAGGTTTCATAGACCTCCATCCGCGCCGCCTCCTTGGTGCTGACATCGAAGTCGGGATACAAGACATTGTTGAACCTGAAAAAATCGAGCCGGTCCATGCGCAACCATTGGTGAAGAAACGGGCGCAGGAAGTCGGTTGAGCGTGGATCATCGAGCAAGCGATTGGTTTGCGCTGCGAGCACCTCCGGTCTCAACAGGGCACCGCTCGCGGCGAGATCCCGCAGTGCCTGATCTGGTGGCGCACTCCAGAGGAAATACGACAGCCGTGTGGCCAGCTCGCGTGCGCTGAGATTGCCAGCTTCGCTGTCCTGCTGCGGCTCGCTCAGATACAAAAAGCGCGGTGAAGCGAGCACGAGCGCGAGCGTTTCCGCGAGTGCCTGGCGGTGATTTTCACCGCGACTGCGGCGATCCGCATAGACCGAAGCAAGTCGCTTCAAGAAGCCAAGCGACGGCTGCTGCCCACGGAAAGCTTCCAGGCAAAAGTTCTCCACCGCCTTGCCCAGTTCGGCTGGTGGGACGTTGCTCTTCGCATCGCCGAGCACCGCAGCGAGCGCCTTCATGCCCGGCGCGGCAGGATTTGACGGGAGGCGCACCACCTCGGCCCAGTCCACCCAGAGAGCGAAGTCGGGTCCGATTCCGTTTTCAGCAATGCCGGCGTTTTGTTTGAGATTCGGCTGATGGTCATCGTCGTGCGTGCCGCGTTCCCGCACAAAGAAGGTGCGCAGGCCCTTGGCCGTCAGCGTCAGTGGAATCTCGATGACCTGCGGCTCAGCCAGAGTTCCGGTCACCATGTGGGTGCTTTCGTGTTTGAAGGGATTGCCGCCACCCCTTCCGAACTCGATGAAACGCCGCTCCGGACCCACCTTCTCCGATGCCGCTACTCGTAGACGCACCACGTAGTCGCCTGCTGGCCATCCGTGGATGCTAAAAGAGAAATAGGTATTTACCGAGTTGTCACCGATAGTCAGCCAGCCACCCGTCATGTTCTCCGGCTGAGACACGAACCAGGATTGATAAGGAACGTATCGGTTCCAAGGACCGTCCGAACCCTCATGGACGGCATTCACGGCATCCGTGAAGCCATAGGTGACGGGAGAAGGCGCGCCTTTGATCTTTGCCCACGATTGATAAAAGGGCTGTCCTTTCATCTCCTGACGAACGTGAGCCGCGGCAGCCTGGTTTTCCGGGAGCGCCGCCGCCTTGTCCACCTCACGCGTCCACTTGTTGTATGCCACACGAAACTCGATGCGCTTCTTGAGCGATTGGCTGACCCGCTCTAGCAAACCTTGCTCCGCCTCAAAGCGCTCCTTCTTCACCAAACCCGCTTGATCGTGCCGCTCAAAAGCCTCCGCCACGGCCTCGCGCCCGAGATCGAGGTATTGCTCGAACTGATCGCCCGACATGAAAAGATTCGTGCCCGCCGTGTCAAAGCCGGAAGCGCTCGTGTCAGCAGGCAGTTCGTTCACCGCGATCTGCACACCGAGCAGTTCCCTCAGCGTGTTGCCATACTCCCTTTGGTTCAGCCGGCGCATGGTGATGACGCCTTTTGTGTCGCCGAGGTTCCGTCGGGCCACGACCATGACATTCGCCAGATCGTCGAGGAGATCCGCCTTGGCATCGCCAGGCACTGGCTTCTCATCTTCCGGCGGCATCTCGCCTGAGTTCAGCGCATTGAGCACCTTCTGCCAGCGCTCGGCCGAGCGATTGTCACCGATGGCAAAGGGCAGGTCGTCCACGCGGAACTTGCCCTTCTGCTTCTCCGCATTGTGGCAGGAATGGCAGTGCTCTTTGAGCAAAGGGTGATGTTTCTCCGGCATGGCGGCCTGACCGTCGGCCGCACCGAACGAGTGGAGCGGCGGCGCTGCTCCCAGAGTGAAGGCGACGAGGGAAATGAGGTGTCGTGTCAAGATGTGCATGACGAAAGGCGGCTAAAGTCCAACCGCGTCGGGAGTGACCACGATTGGAGCAGGCCGATGGTAAAAGGTCCCCAACGGTCGAGAAGGAGAAACGCCGCAGACATGGCTGATGAGACGATGACCATCAAGCGGATGCGGCATCGAATCAGGCTTGGTGACGAGCGCGGCGAAGAAACAAACAAGAGAGCCCCAGGCAGAGAAAAATGGCGCGGCTGGGTTCCGGCACGATGACGATCACACCGCTGGTGGTGAAGCGGCTGAAGTCCCAAAGAAGACCAGAGCCAGTCAGATCGGGCAGATCGAGGTCGGCGCCTTCGTCGCCGTTGCCGATCAGATAGCCGGAGTTGAAAGTGAAGCCGCTGACGTTGGGTGTCACCAGATTCCCCCAATCAAGGAGATTGAAGGCCATGCCCTGCTGCGGTGTGAAACTGCTGCCAACGATCTGTAGAGTGCCGGTGGTCGGGTTGTTGAAGACGAGGCGGTCATGACTGCCGGCACCGGAAATAGCATCGACCCACGCATTGTAGCCCGCGGAGCCGAGCAGGTTGCCGCCGTAGGTCGCATCGGTGGCGGTCGCGGTGGTGATGCCGAGAATGATGCTGCCTTGCAGACTGCTGGTGCTGCCGGAGGCGGAGGCCGGGGTGAAAGAGAGTGTGCCGTGGGCACTGTCTGCCGCGCCGTCGCCGGGCCGGAGCGTGGCACCATTATCGAGCGTGAAGGTCGTGCCCCGAACCACGCCAGTGCCGAGAAGGGTGCCCCCCGTCTGCACGGTGACGGCTCCGGTGCCGGTGGTGCCGGTGCCGCTGCCGAGGATGACACTGCCACCGCTGATGGTGGTGGTGCCGCTGTAGGTATTGGCACCAGAAAGACTCTGTACGGCGTTGCCTGTCTTGATCAGATCCAGGGTTCCTGCGGCACCATTCTGAATGATGCCGCTGAACACGCGGTCGGTCGTGTTCACATCAAGGGTCAGCGTCGAGGTGCCGGCGGAGCCGTTCTCGATGATGCCCGCACCGCTGGTGCTGACGATGCCACCGACTGTCTCACTCTGCGCGTTCAGGCGAAAGGTTCCGGCGTTGGTGCTTGTCCCATTGAAGGTAAGAATCGAAGTGTCCGCTATCTGGTCACTGGCTGACAACTGGAGGATGTCCACGCCTGACGCATCGCCAATGGTCACGTTTCCGGCGATCGCGTTCACGCCTGCGGTCTTGTTTAGGAGCAATG
>CAYMHJ010000376.1:0-1837 GCA_964390165.1 uncultured Prosthecobacter sp.
CGCACACACTTCCGACGAGCGCACTGATCATCAGCGCCTCGACCATGAATGGATATTGCAGTGGGGCGAGCCAGCTCATGTGGGTAGTGCGGCAAGACGACGCAGCCGTCGCGTGGCGAGAAGGCCGTGCTTCGGCGCAAAGACGAGAGCGGCGAGGAAGACGAGCGTTTGTAGCACGACGATGCACCCGCCCGTGCTGCCATTGATGAAGTAGCTGGCATACGCGCCGATGACTCCACACAGCGCGCCCGTGATCGTGGCGATGACGAGCATCTTGCCGAAACGATCCGTCAGCAGATAGGCCGTGGCTCCCGGCGTGACGAGCATGGCGACGACGAGACAAGCCCCGACCGTTTGCAGCGCCGCCACCGCAGTCGCCGCAAGCAAGGAGAGCAGCAGGAAATGCAGGAAGCCCGTGTTCATGCCAAGCGCCCGTGCATGAGCTTCATCGAAGCAGTAGAGCAGCAGGTCGCGCCACTTCATCGCCAGCACGAGGATGGAGATGCCCGCGATGATGAGCACCTGCAGGATGTCGGGATCAGAGATGGCGAGGATGTTGCCGAAGATGATGGTCTTGAGGTTAAGATTACTCGGATAAAGTGAGAGCAGCAGCAGCCCGAGTGCGAACCAACTCGTGAACACGACGCCGATCACCGCATCCTCACGCAGCCCCGACTTCTTTTTGATCCAACCCATCGTCACCGCCGCGAGAATCCCCGCCACAAACGCCCCGACGGAGAATGGAAGCCCGAGCAACCAAGCCAGCGAAACCCCCGGCACCACCGCATGAGACAAGGCATCGCCCATCAGCGACCAGCCTTTCAGCGTGATGAAGCACGAGAGGAAGGCACACACACCGCCGATCAAGCCGCTCACGAGGATGGCCTTGAGCATGTAGTCGTATTCGAAGGGCGTGAGGAGATCATTCATTCTCCCACCTCCTCTTTCCTCTTTTTGACCAGCGCCTCACGGCCAGAGCGGTCTTTGTATTCGAGGTGGCCATCTTTGCCGAAGACCAGCGGGCGTTCGTCGTCGGTGAGCAGCTTCACGGTTTTTCCGTCGTGATCCTGGATGGTGCTGCTTTCGAAATGGAACTGACGAAGCACGCCACCGAAGGCTCGGTTGAGGTTATCCTCAGTGAAGACGTCCTCCAGCGGTCCGGAGGCGAGCACGGTGCGATTCACGAGCACGACGTGATCGCAGAACTCGGGCACACTGCCAAGGTTGTGCGTGGAGACGAGGATGATGCGGCCTTCATCCCGCAAGGCGCGGAGCAGCTCGATGATGGCTTCTTCGGTCGTCACATCGACACCTGTAAAAGGTTCGTCGAGCAGGATGATCTGGCCGTTTTGCGCCAGGGCTCGGGCCAGGAAGACGCGCTTCTTTTGCCCACCGCTGAGTTCGCCGATCTGGCGGTCTTTGAACTCGGTCATGCCGACTCGGGCGAGGCTTTCATTCACCATCCGCTTGTCCTCGGCACTGGCGATGCGGAGGAAGTTCATGTGCCCATAGCGGCCCATCATGACGACATCCCAGACACTGACGGGGAAGGTCCAATCGACTTCCTCACTCTGCGGCACATAGGCCACGAGTTTGCTCTTCCTCGACTCCTCCACCGTGCTGCCCGCAAGCCGGATGCTGCCGCTCACTGGTCGCACGAAGCCCATGATGGCTTTGAAAAGCGTGCTCTTGCCGCTGCCGTTCACGCCCACGAGTGCGGCGATGGTTCCCTGTCGCAGGGTGAATGTGGCATGGCTCAGGGCGATGTGCCCGTTCGGATATGCGACGGTGACGTTGGAGACTTCGATGGAGAGAGGGTGGGTCATTTTCCGGTGAA
>CAYMHJ010000376.1:1847-6113 GCA_964390165.1 uncultured Prosthecobacter sp.
CTTCACGATGGTGTCGGCGTTGGTTTTGAGCAGCTTCAGATACGTCGGTGCCGGGCCGGTGGCTTCGGTCAGCGAGTCCACATAGAGCACGCCGCCGAACTTGGCTCCAGTTTCCTTGGCGACTTGTTGCATGGCCTTGTCACTGATGGTGCTTTCGCTAAAGACGACGGGGATCTGACTGGCGCGGACAGTATCGACGACCTTCTGCACCTGCTGCGGCGTTCCTTCCTGGTCGGCGTTCACGGGCCAGAGATAGAGTTCCTTCATGCCGTAGTCGCGAGCGAGGTAGGAAAAGGCTCCCTCACAGCTCACGAGCCATCTTTGCGCAGCGGGAATGGTCTCCAACTTCTGGCGCACAGGGGCGTCCACAGCCTTCAGCTTCTCCGTGTAGGCAGCGGCGTTGGCGGTGTAGGTGGCGGCGTTTGGCGGATCGAGCTTCACGAGCGCGGCGTGGATGTTTTCGACGTAACGAATGGCATTGGCGGGTGACATCCAGGCGTGGGGGTTGGCTTTGCCGTTGTAGGGTCCTTCACCGATGCTCATCGGCTCGACGCCATCGCTGATGACCACTGCGGGCACGTCGCGCACCTGCTGGAGGAATTTTTCAAACCAGCGCTCCAGGCCGAGGCCGTTCCACAAAACGAGGTCGGCATCCTGCGCCTTCACGAGGTCCTGCGGCGTGGGCTCGTAGTCGTGGATTTCCGCGCCGGGCTTCGTGATGGACTCGACCACCGCCGCGTCACCAGCCACGTTTTGGGCGATGTCCTGGATGATGGTGAAGGTGGTGAGGATGCGCTTTTTGCCGTCGGTCGGAGCCGCTTCTCTTTTGCAGGAAGGCAGGACAGATAGGACTAGAACAAGGGAAAGGAGGCGGGTCAGCATGGTGGGGATGGTTTAAAAACGGATGCTCATGCCAGTGAAGACGCCAAAGTCAGGCGCAGCGCGGTTCATGCCAAGACGCACACCGGCATCGAGAACGAGGTTTTCAGTCACAGCAAAGGTGACACCCGTATCGAAAAGCGCCTGATAGTCGGCATCCTGCCCGGCGATGCCGACGACTTCGAGATACATGCCGAGCTTCTCGGTCAACGAGATGCCGAGCGTGGCAGAGTGCAGCCATTCGAGGTCGTAGCCGTTTGTTTCCGCATCGGGGACGAGGTCCACCTCGCCCATGAGGCCGAGCGAGACGCGATCCGAAAGCGAGACAGCGAGTGGCATGATGAGACCACCGGCCCAGGCTTCATCACTCACGTCGGTATGCGTGGGAATGGTCACGTAGGGCATCAAAGCGAAGGCTGTGGTGCCGCTGTCATTGCCCCAGAAGTTCTGTTTGTAGCGCACCGTGATGTCTCCGAAACCCGTCGTGCGGGTGCTATCGCCACGCTCGGATTCACCGGCGATGGCGTGGCTGTTCACGATGACCTGGAGATCCGAGTCGTGGGTGATACCCATCTTGAAATTGATCTGCCCGTAGATCCATTGGTCGGCGGACCCGATGCCCTTGTTTGCATCGCGGCTGTAGTCGAAGAAGCTCGCCTCGATCTGAAACATGCCCGCTGGGACGGAATAGGGCGACTCCGTGGTGTCTGGGCGATCCGTGCTCATCTCGCGGGGCTCGGGCTCGAGGGCGGCGAGCGATGAAAACGCGATGAGCAGGCTGAGAAAGGAAAGCTTGGTTCGCATGGCAATTTTAGGCTGGGCTAAGACTGGCGGCTCTGCTCGATCTCGCAAGTGCTAGTTTTAGCCTGGGCTAACTTTCCTGCCTCCACCCGAGAACTTCTGCTTTTCCGCTGCGCCCATCTTGCTACTCCTTCGCCGCCCATGCCACCCGCCAAGCGCCAGGAAACCACCGCGCACGTTCATTCGCCCGCGATCGAAGACTACCTCGAGCAGATCCACAATCTGATCGAGGGGAAGGGCTACGCCCGCGTGGTGGACATCGCGAAGAACCTCGAAATCTCACAGGCCAGCGTGACGAACATGATCCAGCGGCTCGATGCCGAAGGCTACGTCATCTATGAGCGCTACCGCGGTGTGGTGATGACCGAGGCGGGGAAAAAGATCGGCCAAGAAATCGCCCAGAGGCATGAAGTGCTCACGCGACTGCTCTCCGGCTTCGGTTTGGACCCCAAGACCGTGCATGAAGACGTGGAAGGCATGGAGCACCACATGAGCCGTCAAACGCTCGACGTGCTGACGCTGCTCATGGAGGAGCTGGAAGGGAACCCCGAGCTGCTGAAGAAACTGAAAAAGCGACTGACCAAGGCCGGGACGTGATCCCTCAGCGGTTCACCCGGCATTGCGGCAGGGCAGCTTGAAAATCGGCCGCTGCCTGGAGACTGGTGGTGGTGCCACCGAGGCCGATCGAGGTTAGTGTTTTGAGCGATTGTAGCTTTTTCAAGCCGACATCCGTTATCTTGGTTCCATACAGTTCGAGTTTGGCAAGGTTCGGCAGAGTGGAGATGGCGGTCGCTGCCTCGTCTCCGAAAGTGGTGCCATACAGGTCAAGACAGACGAGTTCCTTGAGCTTCGCGAGCACGGTGAAACCTGCATCGGTGGGGGTGCCTCCATTGACGCGGAGACTCTGCAGTTTCTTGAAGTTTGAAATGGCCTTCAGGCCTTCATCCGTAATGCCGGAACTGAGCAGATCGATGTTGGTGAGGGTGGCGGTGCAGGGTAGCTTGTCCAGACCGCTGCCGGTGAAGCCTTTCGCGTATTGGATGCCCAGGAAGTCGAGCCTCTTAGCCCGCATGAGGTAGGGCACAACGGCATCAGTGACGTTGTTGACTCCCTCCAGGCTCACCCAGTTCAGTTCGTCATTGCCGGAGAGAAACTCGAATGCGGGATCAGTGAGTTCAACATTACGCACCAGGACACGCCTCAGGTCGCGCAGGCCATTGAAGACACGGAAGTCTTCATTCTTCGGCTGGGGCAGCAATGATCCCAGGCGGTCAAAGCTGAGTTCGAGGATGTCAAACTTGCCACTGGGGATGTCCTCCTCTTTGGCTATCGTCATGTTCGCGCCATTTTTAGAAACAACACAAGTGCCGCCGGCACTCACGAGATACAAAGCGGTAGCACGCCAGACACTACCTCCGGTGGCAGGCTTCGGTGCGGCAGGAGGCGTGGACATGGCGGCCGCGGCCGGAGCGGTCGGCTTAGCAGCAGCTACAGCAGGTGCAGGGTTTGGTCGTTTTGTGGCGACCTCGTCCCGCAAAACCTTCACCTGCTGCGCATCGGCGATCTTGTTCGTCCGGGTGAGTTCGGCGATGTAGGCGTCCAGTGCTTTGACATAGATGTCGTAGATCGGAGACGCCTTGGCATCGCGCTCTTTGGCAAAGCCGGCCTCGGCCCCGCGATAGGCTTTGCGCAGTTCCTTCAAGACATCGGGAGTATCCGCGCCGTCCTCGACAGGCACGCTGCCACCGCCTTTGATAAGAGCCGTCTCAGTATCCAGCGCCGTGACTTCCACGAGGCTTCCCTTTGCTTGGGCGGCACTGCGTTTGGTGGCGATGCCTTTGGTAAGGTAGCTCTGATTCAGACTGGCAACCGCGGTGCGATAGGTCTTGAGCGCCTCGGTCTCCAGCTTTGCCTGAAAACCATTCTCCAACTGGGTGAGACGCGGATGCGCGGCCAGTAGAGCAGTCTTCTGAGCCACCTCTGTATCCACGGGCGGAGTCACTGGAGCAGGACTCGTGATAACGGGCGCTGGCATCACTGGCTCCGGCGTCGTTGGTTTGGCAGTGGCGACCATCTCCACGGGAGCGGGAGAGCTCACGGGGGGCTCGGGTGTCATGACTGGAGCTACCACTGGCGGTGCGGCTGCGATGGGAACTGGATCGGGCGTCATCACAGGCTCTTGCTTCACCTCGGGTTTCGGCGGCTCCACCGGAGTCTGCACCACCGGAATCTCGGCGATCACAGGCTTTTCCTTCTTGGAAAAGATGAGTGCCGACATGCCGAGCACAACGACTGCTGCGGCAATGCCATAGATCATTCCAGAACTCGACTTCTCTGGCAATGCCGTCTCCTGAGGTGCCTGTTCCTGAGGTTTGTGCGGCAACTGCGGCGCGCTGGCTCTGGGCTTCTGCACGGCAGGCGCTGCTGAGGGCTGGCGGGCGGGCTGTGGAGGAATGCCCAGTGGTGTGGTGAGGATGCTGTGCAGATCCTGATGAATCTCCGAGGCAGTTTGATAGCGCAGCTCGCGGTCTGTCTGCATCGCTTTCGCGATCACCGCATCGAAGCGCGGATCACTGCCGATCCTCT
>CAYMHJ010000377.1:0-6112 GCA_964390165.1 uncultured Prosthecobacter sp.
GCCACCGGTGAGGAGGATCGTTTTACCTTGGAGAGAGAAGAGATCGGCGGACATGGCAGAGTGAGGTAAACCGCTCACGAGATGATCGTCTTGCAAACCTCTGTGCCCCTCAGTGCCCTCGGTGGTATTGGGGCAGTCGGTTCAAAGGAAA
Source organism: uncultured Prosthecobacter sp. (assembly GCA_964390165.1). GTDB lineage: Bacteria > Verrucomicrobiota > Verrucomicrobiia > Verrucomicrobiales > Verrucomicrobiaceae > Prosthecobacter. The sequence continues at coordinate 152 of CAYMHJ010000377.1, forward strand.
CTTCAGCACACCCACAGATTGAGTCGTTCAAGTGTAAGGATCAGCTTCGGCATGCTCCATTGTGAGGTTTGGCAGGTCAAGGTTCACTCCAGTTCTTGCGAGATGAGGTCCGGCATGGTGAAAGATTAGGTCAGGAATGGTACAAGAATAACTCCGGAATCATCTCACATTGAGTCAGGGGATGGCTGAGCCACCCCCGAGGCTGTCCACATTGGCTCCAGCAGCATCCAGATTGACTTCGTGTGACGTTTTTGCCTAAAATCACCTCGTCCCAGTCCCTTGCGACTCAAATCAACCAACCAATCGACCACGCATATGACCGACCACGAATACGCCATCTACGACGCCCTCAAAAGCACCCACGAATTCGGCAGCCAATACGCCGCCCAGTTCCCGGACACCAGCAAGGCCAAAACCGCCTTCGCCCGTTTGCCTGCTCTCCTCACCGAGATCGGCCCGGACGATACCAAGCCCGGAGCCGATGCCAGCCCAGCCACGGCCAAAAAGCAAAGCCAGATCGACGAGGTCCGCATCGACCTCCTCGCCATCGCCAGAACCGCCCGCACCATCGCTCTCGACGAGCCCGGCTTCAGCGCCGCGTTCAAAATGGGCGATGAAACCCAGCGTGCCACCATCCAGACCGCCAATGATTTCCTGAAGGAACTCGCCAAGCCCGGCGTCGCCGCGAAGTTCATCGCCTACGACCTACCCGCCGACTTCGTCGCCGATCTCCAGGCCGACCTCGCCGCCATTGGCGAGACCAGCGAGGAGCAGATCGAGGACAAACGTGAATCCGCCGGCAGCGCCGCCGAGGTCCGCCGCCTCATCCAGGAAGGCAAAGACCTGCTCAAAGTCCTGAACACCGCCGTCCCCAATAAATTCCGCGATCAGCCTGCGATCCTCGCCGAATGGCAAACCGCCTCCCACGTGCGCCGTCGTAACCGTAAAGGGGATGACAAAAAAGACGGCGCTGATCCCGCAGCACCCACCAAGTGATCCAGACACTCTTGTCTGGACTTCTGGGCAGACAGGAGTGTCTGCTTCACTCGGTTGCGACTACCAGCCCCCCTCGACACCACGAAAAATGCGGGCCATCACGGCCCGCATTTTTTGTGGATGAGGAAAGACCAAGGACCGGGGAGGATCGATTACCGACCTTCACCAGGAAAGGGTTCCCGCTGGCCAATGGAGTAAGCGGCGCGGTTGGCCTCCTGGCGGCCTGCGGTTTCTCGCATCTGGGCGTCATCGTAGGATGAGCTGCTGCTATAGCCGCCGCCTCCGAATAAGGCTCCTAGCAACAGGGCAGCTCCAACACCCAACACTACGGCTGTGGCTTCCTCATCGGCGGTGGAGCCGTCCGTGTTGGTGTAGGTGGACTGTGCTGCGGGGATGTCGGTTCTCGCGATTTGGGCGGGATAGGCGGATGGTGCATAGCCGGAGTAGCTGCTCGGGCCATCGCTGTAGCGGCTGCCGGTATTGGCGTAGCTGTAGGAAGGGTAGCTGCCGTTTTGCATCGGGCCAGCGCAGCTTGTGAGTGCGGCGGCGATGATGAGGGAGGTGATGCGGATCGTTTTCATAATGTTTGAGGATGTGGTGTTGTGGGTGTCAGCGTGCGGAGTGCATCGCTTTCACAGGCCCAGAGGGAGTTCGGGCGGTGGAGTTGAGTAAATTTGTGCCGAAATTTCAGCTTGGCGTTCTACGGGGCGGTCAGCGCATCCAGTTTCGCCTTCGCTCCGGCATGACCTTGTGAGGCGGCTTTTTCGTAAAGGGCGCGGGCTTTGGCGGCGTCGGCTGGCATGCCGAGGCCTTGCTCATAGCAGTTGGCGAGGTCGAAGGTCGCCAAGACAAAGTTTTTCTCATCGGCCATGGCCAGCAGCTTCGCGGCATGCTCCAGGTTTCGGGCGACTCCCCGCCCAGAGGCATAGCACTGGCTCAGCTTCCAGAGGCCGTTTCCATCCCAGGTTTTTGCAGCTTTGTCATACCACTTCACGGCTCCACTGGCATCTCTGGGGACTCCACATCCTTCCATGAGCTTGTTGGCGTAGTTGCACATCGCCAGCACATTGCCCATCTGCGCGGCCTTCAGGTAAAACTCACACGCCTTGGCGTGATCAGGTGGTGTGGCGAGCTCATAGCGATAGTAAGCGAGGCTGTTGTAGCCCTCTGGTTCGCCGCATTCACCGGCCATCAGGAAGCACTGCTCCGCATCGGCGATGCTTTTCTCGCGGCCGTCACCGGTTGCGGCAAAGGTGCCCAGCAGTCGCCAGCTAAAGCCGTCACGCAGGCCGCCGGCTTTGTAATAGAGTTTCAGTGCCTCGGATTTGTCCGAGGGGCGGCCTCGGCCATACCAAGTGTTGTGGGCCAGGTATCGAAAGCCGACGGCATCTCCGGCTTCACCTGCTTGAAGGTAGAGCGTGTTCGCCTTGGCGAGGTCTTCGGGCGTGTTTTTGCCTATCTCATACTCGTAGCCGATGTCTCGCAGGCTCTCAGGCAGTCCCAGCTTGGCGGCTTCATGCCAGAGCGCTTCAGCCTTGGCAAAGTCCTTCGTCACGTTTTTGCCGTCACGGTATTCCTCTGCCAGCCAGTCGAGTGAGCGTGCATCGCCTAGGTCACCGGCCTTGCGCCAGAGAGCGTGGGCTTTGGGGATGTCCTGGGTGACGCCGAGGTTGGAGCTGTAGTAGCGGCGGCCCACTTCACGCAAGGCGGTGGGGAGACCAGCATCGGCGGCCTGTTGGTAGAGTTCGGCGGCGCGGATGACATCCCTCAGGCAGCCGGTTCCCTCGTCATAGCACTGCGCCAACTTTTCCATCGCCATGCAGAGACCGGCAGCAGCGGACGTTTCGAGTTGATCGACACCTGCCGCCGGTTTTTTCTCGGTGCCAGTTCCGCGCAGCATCGCATCGCCCAGGAAGAAGAATGCCACGGGATCGCCTGACTTTGCGGCTTCTTGGTAGAGTGCAAAGCCGCGCTTCTCATCCTTTTCACAGCCCCAGCCGCTCATGTAGCAGCGCCCGAGATTCCGGGTGGCAGTGGGATCACCTGACTCCATGGCCTTTTGCAGCGTTTGAAAGGCCAGAGCGTGGTCCACCTCACGTCCCCATCCATTCATGGCACAAATGCCCTGGGCCGTGAGATGGCCTTTGCCTGCGGCATGACTCATCAGCAGAATTGTTTCCTTTTGGCTGTAAGGCACCCCACGGCCCTGATTCGTGCGCAGAGCCAGTTCGAAGATCATTTCGGTGTCTCCCACCTCGGCCCGCTCTTTGACTTGGGAAAGCGGGAGATCATGCCGGGCGGCTTCTGTTTGTGCCTGGAGGTGACAAGCCTGCGCCAGGGCAAAGGCCAGCGCCAGCAGGAGGACGAGCCAGCCTTGTGGCGTGAGGACGCGGGAGGGCTGCGATGAGGAGGGTGTTGGTGTTTTCATGCGGAGGGTGGTGTTCGTGGGTTCCGAAGCACCGCACCGCCACCTCACCGGATCACACCTGTGTCAGGAAAGGGCGGAAGCGGGGCTTCTTGCCTTTCCAGAGGGAGTCACCACCCCTGAGTTGAGTAAAAAAGAAACATGGCCTGCAGGATGGAGGCAGGCGTTCGACAGCAACGACATCAGTCGATGGGGTAGCGCCGACGTGAGGCCTGGAAGTTCCGCATGTTCTCCAGCTTCGTGCGTTCGTGATACTCGATCTGGGGCTTGAAGATCGCCACCCACTCGGCGGCTTTTTGGTCACCCATCGCGGCGCGTGCCTCGTTGCGCTTGAGGTCGTTTTTCATGTCCAGCAAAGCAAAGTCCAGCAGACCGGGCGGGCTCGACCCCGGCGCGCCGGCTCCCTCAGCCGCAGCATAGGCATCGCGAAGCGGGTGATGGGGATTGTGGGAGTAGCGTTCCCAGGTGATGCGCCCGTTGATGCCATCGAGAATCAGGGTGTTGCCGCCGTTGGTGAGCTGGTAGGTGGACCAGTCATCGCGCCCTAGGAATCCCGTCTCATGCATGCGTCCATTGACGGCCTCCCACCGGCTGCTTCCGCTCACCGGGCCGCGTCCCATCACATGCGCCAGCAGGTGAGACTGGCGGTTTGGCAGCACCTGCTGCGCCGCCTGCACCTTCCCCACATTGTCCACCCGCTGATTGGTCATCCAGATGCCCACCAAGGACTGCTCCTCGGGTGAAAGTGGCCTGGAGGGAATGGTGGTGCAGCTTGCCGCAGCAAAAATGAGACAGGTCATGGCAATCCATTGGGTTTTCATGGGTTCAAGGTTGGGGTTGGAGATCAGTTGGTGGACTCCCGCAGCACTTCGAGCCATTCTTTGGAGGCGAGTTCCTTGAGGCGTTGCAGCAGGTTTTCGCGTGGGGCTTTCATGTCGGGGACATCGTCTTTGGCGAGGGTTTGCATCAGGCTCATCATCGCCAGTGAGATCGTGGGTGTGGCCATCATCTCCTTCGTTAGCACGGGGGCGATCTGTGCGGCGGTCTGGCAGATGGTGGGATGACCGTGAATCTGCGGATGCTTCGTCGCATCGATCAAGGCGAGCAGGTAGAGGCGGCGGATGGGGCTGTCGTCGGGGATGGTCGCGGGGGCTTGATCTTTGGGCACGGTGGCTCCTTCAAAGCCGGGCCACTCGCCCTGCATCAGGCGCTGCCACTGTGCGGTGGCGGCGCGGAACTGGCTGGACTTGGTGCAGAGTTCCATGTGCAATTCGGCGCGGCGCTCAGGTGTGAGTTTAGGATCGGCGAGATTGGCCAACGTATCCTTGCGGTAGTGGATCATTGGAGTGGTCTGAGTGATCGGAGGGAAGATGACTTTATAGCGGTCAAATGCTGCGAGCCCGGCATGCAGCGGAGCAGTTAGATCAAGCTTGGGGAATTTCAGAACGATGCGGATGGCTTTGCCATCGGGTTTAACGGTACGCCAGCCATCAGGATGTGAGTAATCTTTGCTACGGGAAAGCCATTGATCTGCAACTTCGAGAGCCTTGGCCGATGGGGTGTCGACTTTTACCCAAGTTATAGAGTCCCATATCTCGATAGTGCCTCCCCACGAGCGGCTGGCTAGAGCTCTGCCGTCGGGACTGTAGGCTAACTTGGTTACTGAGTTCGTCCGTAGGCTGGTGAGATTCTTTCCCGTGGTGGCGTCCCAGACTTTAATTGAGTGATATGAGCTGCTGGCGCAATGCCTGCCATCAGGGCTAAAGACAATGCTAGTCATGTCCGATTGGCCCTGTAGGCTGGCGAGTTCTTTGCCCGTAGCGACATCCCAGAATTTGATCATTCCTAGGTCAAATAACTTGCCTGAGAAGCTGGCAAGGCGGTTCCCATCGGAGCTAAAGGCGAAATCTTTGATTTCATCCGTATGCCCATAAAAACTAGCAACTTCTCCACCCTCCGCGACATCCCACAGCTTGATCGCACCTCCGCCGTCGCGGAAGGCAAGGTGGTAATAGTCGTAGCTACCGGCAAGGCGACTGCCGTCAGGACTGAAGGCGAAGTTCCTCAAACCTCCACGCTCCTCCGATATATTGGCGAGTTCCTTGCTAAGGGTAGAGTCCAGGACCGTGATTGTATTGTCAATTGAAGCCGCAAGACGGTTGCCGTCGGGGCTGAAGGCGACGCCATGTACAATATTTTTATGATAGTGGGTATTGGCTAGTTCTTTGCCACTCGTGGCGTCCCAGAGCTTAATCATGCCGTCTTCAGATCCGCTGGCAAGGTGGCTGCCGTCGGGATTAAAGGCGACGCTCAAAACAGGGCTCTTATGCCCCTGGAGATTGCCAAGTTCCTTGCCCGAGGATGAGTCCCAGAGCTTGATTGTGCTGTCCCTTGATCCACTGGCAAGGCGGCTGCCGTCGGGACTGAAGGCGGCGCTTGTTACTTCGCACGTATGTCCTTGGAGGGTAGCGAGATTTTTGCCACTGGATGAGTCCCAGAGCTTGATTGTGCTGTCCCTTGATCCACTGGCAAGGCGGCTG
>CAYMHJ010000378.1:0-6088 GCA_964390165.1 uncultured Prosthecobacter sp.
ACCCAATCGCCCGCTTCAGCGCATTCTTCGTGATCCGCTGCACGCGCTCATCGGGCCCTTGCGGCTTGAGCAATGGAGCTAAGGGAAGATTTGGCTGTGGCCGTTGGCATTTACTTCACCGCCACTCGATAAAACACACGCCCACTAGGAGGCGTTGTCGTGTCAGTGACCGTGTTTAGAGGTGGAGTGGGTTCCACATCATCCGCCACGGTCTGCCATGAGCTTAGGTCGAATGATCTTTCGACGCGATACAGCCGCCCGGCGACCGATGCCCATGACACGGTGCTGGTGGATGTGCCAGTGGTGGTGTTTGTGAGCACATTGAACTGGCCAATACCCAACCGCGATTGTGCGTTGCGTGGGTTGGTACCTGCAAGGTATTCGGCCAAGGAGTCAAATCCATCACCATCCTCATCCTTCGACGCATCGTTGGCACTGGTGTCACTCATCCCGTTGGCCACTTCCCACCAATGAGGGATGCCATCTTTATCATCATCAATTCGAAGGCTCAGGGCAAAGATGGATTCGTTGTTCTCCCGGTTCGTATCCCGGGCAAAGTTCTCCTCGTCGACGACAAGAATGTAGGTACGGCCCCCTTCCGGTTGTGTGCCCGGAGGCAGGTCCAACGCCACATCAATCGACTGACGCGGGGCGAGCTGGCTGATCGTGGTTTCCGCCAGAGTCTGCCGCGAATCCCTGTCCATCAATCGCAACGTGGTCACAGGAGACTCCGGTGCGGACAGGTTGTGAACATTTACCACCACCCGCACGGAGCCATCCCGCAACACGGAACCGCTGCCATAGTTTACCGCCAGATTCACACCGTTGAGGCGCAGCACCGAGGTGTTGTTGGTTTCATCTGCTTCTGTTACCAGCAAGGCAGGATCGATCTTGAGATGGATCGTTCGCGCCAGTGCAGGTTCAGGCACTGTCCACGGAAGTGTCACTTCTTCTTCGGCACCGGCTTCAAGCCAGCCAGGGACTGTGACGGTTCCGATCAGCACGCCGCCCTGGGCGGAATCCCCGTTGTAGAAGGCCACCTGGGCATCCTGCACCGCAAGGTTCCCTGAATTTTTAACCCGTGCCTTGAAGATCACCGCATCCCCAGGCAGGAAATCGGTTCCTTCGGCAGTGAAACCATCCGGCAAAGCACTGAGGTCTTTGATCAGCCTCCGTTTGGCCATCATGAGATCCACCCGGCCTGGTTGGGGCACTCCTTCAATATCGACCACATCTCCATTTTCAAGTTCCACGCTTTTGGTCTGCTTGGTCATCTCCACGTTGTTGTAGGCCAGGGTCAGGTTCCCCGCCGCATCCCACACGGGGGCAAAGGAGTGTTCCAAATCGGCATCGTCGGACAACAAGCTGTCTTTTCCCCAAGTGTTTGAGACTGGATCATAGACACGGTAGTGCGCGTCAGAGCCATTTGCCGTCATCTCTTGCCACAAGGCAACGACATTGCCCGCAGGGCCCACTGTCATGGCCAGATTAGAGAAGCCCAAAGTTCCTGAGTCAGGACGAACGAGGGAGGGATTTCCTGCGAAATCCACATCCATCACCAAATCATCTCCGTGCTGCCAAAGGCAATAAATGCTACCTGCCTGGCCAATTGCCACCCTCGCATTTCGATCGTTAACTGCATCAGTTGAATACCGCGTCAGCGCTCCCCATGAGTCTGACACACCATCCCAAATGCGATAAAACAACTCTGCATCGTCAAAATCTTCAAGGTCTCCGTCCGTGTCACGGGTCACGACGAATACTGCCTTTCCCCCATTTGCTGCAAGCGAATCAGAAAGTTCATCTGACAGTCCTTCGACCAGCACAGCCGTAGCTCCCCATGTATTCGTCTCCGAATCAAATCGCCGTGTCATGATCCGCGTATTTTGCGGCGCACCTGCGGCCCCTGTACCGATGAGCAGATTCGCCTGATTCTCTCGCCAGGTCAGGATCAGATCCCCGTCTGTCAATGGGCCGGCCAAGCGCGGCTTGTGATCGAGAAAGCTGTTGTCAGTCAATGCGATGGGTTCACCCCAGGTTTTTGTGACAGGATTCCAGGTTGCTGAAATGATTTCCATCTGCGTGACCAGTTCCGTAAGTTCCCCCTGATCAAACATGGCATTTTTAACTTGGGACCAGACTGCCACCGCCCGGCCTTGCCCGTCAAATGCCACAGAAGGCTCAAACTGTCCGCGCGGGTCATCCGCAACTGGTGCTGGCGTAGTCCATGTCGTGCCGTCAAAGAATGTCCATGCGGCTTGGGTAAACTGAACCGGGTTTTCGGCACCAGTATCTCGGATGTAGATGAGCATCAGATCGTCTCCAATTCCAGCAAGGGTGGGTTCCGAATCAGGAAACACGTTGCCTAGCAAAGGCAAAGTCACTTGCGCTTGCAAGCCTACGTCACTCACAATTTGTGCCGCGGCTGTCCCTTGCTTCTGAGGAGGCGCGGCTAGGCCAACTGAGTTCCCAATGCGCACGAACATTTCAGCATCAGTCATCAGAGCCGTATCCATTTGCAATCCATCGTCGGCGGATGCTACGATAAACTCTTCTTTGCCAGCCTTCCTCCATGGGCGTTCCATCGGCCTCCATGCGGCTGGCTGATTTGCCCATGCTAACCGGTATCCAGTGCCGCTGTCGAGCGAAGCCCCGGACGAATAAGATTCGTCGATGAATGGATATTCCCAACTTGCTGTGACCGAAAACACCTTCAGCTCATAGCCGGCATAAGCCTTAAAGTTCACGTTCTTTAGAACGGGCGGTGGAAGGCCGACAGTGAGAGCGTTCCTGCTACCAATGAAGAAACGCCCTTTGAACACGTCACCAATATTGGGTTCATAAGCTGCCTCCAGTCCGATGGCACCAGTGAGTGTTGCTTCGTTAAAATCAAATGGGGAGTAGTTCACGCTAGCGGTGCCTCCCAACTCTGGAATGAGCCATAAGGTCACTGACACGTTCTTGAGGAGTTTTCCAGCAAGCGGATTCAACGAGATGACATTTGTCCAGCCTGGGCCAAAGATGTCTGCCAAGCCCAGTCGGGTAAGTTCAATCTTGGTTTTCAGGCTGGCCTCTAATCCGATTGTATTGAGCGCGACTCCTGCAGCCAATGTCGCGGTTCCTTTGGCCTTGCCGCTGATGCTCGCATTGATAATTTTATCACCGATATACAGGCTTGCCTTCGGATACCGGAGCAATCCCGGAAAGTTTGGTCGAGTGCCACGCATCCCTTGTTGGCCCTCCGCTTGGCGCCCCAAACCAATCTCCCATTTGCCTTCCTTGACTTCATAATCGAAGCAGGCATTAGCACCCCATTCAAAGCCGAATTTTCCGAGCACCGGCAAATTAATCTCCTTTTTGTGGGTCGAAAGATCGAAGTCCAACCCGACCCTGTCCGGGCCGTACTTTTGGAAAAGAGTGCTCATTGAACGGAGTCCTGGAGGCACGGGAACGACAGGCACCACCAAACGGTTCGGCTTGGACACCTTGCCATGTTCCTCTGCTACGGCCACAACACTAATGACGTTGCTTGCTTCAGAAAATGAAGCTCGCAAGACTGAGTCAACTGGGATGGAAATGCTATACTCGGACCTTTCGCCTTGGAGAACAGAATACAAAGCGCCATTCACCGTGATCTCCACACTGCTAGGCGTGTTTTTGTTCCAGTTGATTTTGGCTTTTAGGTTTGGACTTAGCCCGAAGCCTGCAAGAAAAATTCCGTTTGGGTCCAGACTCAGCCCTTCGACCACTGGGTTCTCAGTATCGCGGACCAATCGCACGTCTCCGACATCCACCGCCTTCTGATTCTCGCCAGCGGTGACAGAAATCGTTTGGGTGAGGTAATGGTCGGCGCTGGCACTCAGAGTGGAGCCGCCTAGGGGGAGCTCCACATTGGATATGACGAAGGTTCCGTTGGGACCTGTGATTCTCGTGAGGCCGCCGATGGTTATGGTGACACCTGCGAGCGGAATCCCGCTCTCTTCATCCAGCACACGCCCCGTCAGCTTCACCGTGCCAGGCCCTTGGGTATCAATGGCGACGATGTCAGAGTATGGGTTTGCAGGCATTGACGTGGCGGCCACACGGAACCCTACACGGTTGCTCGTCGTGGATGGAGCCTTGATGTTTCGATACGAAGTGCGACAGAAAAAAGCCTCGTTCACCCAGCTGCCGCCGCGGAGGACACGATGCGTAGCGTCGGCAGGAGAGGGAGTTGGTGACAACAATACAGTTCCTTGGGTTGGTGCCGGGCTCGTCGTACCAGTGGTCGAAACTACTACTGTCTCAGAACCTCCCATTTCTGGCGGTGCGGGTGGAGGTGCCGCTATGGAAAGGGAGATCGGGCCAGTTTCACCCTCCAACCCACGCGGAAAATCCTGGTATCTGCAAGTGTAGTTACCTTGATCGAAGACGTCGAAAGTTGCTATTGTTAACCGAGGTGTCCGTTGGTTGTCTTCGATCAGTTCGTCCGCCAAAAAGCGTCCAAAATTTGGCAACGCGTTTCCGTCCCTGAACCATTGAAATGCACCGACTGCTCCCACCGGCGCTTTTGCGCGGCCAAGCAAAACGACAGAACTCCTTCGCGGGGCGGTTTCTGCCTGTGGCGATTTGTCGATTACAACCAAATAAGCCTCTTCCGAGGAAACGATGCTGCCTGAACCAGTGATCCGTGCCTGATAAAGACGTGCATCATCATATGATGTTGAGTTAACTTCGTATTCTAAATCAGCTGATGCCTGCGTGACAAAAACACCATTCTTTTTCCAGCGAACTGAAATGTCTTCGGTTGGCGAGCCTGCTACCATGAAACTCGCGTTTGCTCCCAGGTTAATGATCTGGCTCAAAGGTTGTCGTCTGATGGTGATCGGCTTTGTATGCCACTCCCAGCACCACTCCCAGACATTCCCTGTGATGTCATGAAGTCCATACCCATTGGCTGCAAAACTTCCGACGGGAGAGGTGTATGGGGTGCCGTCGGACGCATAATCAGGATGGTAGCCCACGCCACCCCCGAGGTCGTATTCCACGTCCAGCGACCGGTAATTTGCCTCGGCAAGACTGATGACGTCCCCCCATGGGAAGCGCTTTCCATCCTGACCGCCTCGTGCAGCCCTTTCCCACTCTGCCTCGGCTGGCAGGCGGTAGCCGGAAGCGCTCCAGTCACATTCGACGGTATCGGATTCACCCATGCGAAAGACCACATCATCGACGGTATAACAAGGTGTCAAACCGTCTCGTTCACTGCGCGCATTGCACCATTTGACCATGGCGTACCAATTGATCGAGTGAACTGGATGGACGACACCTTTACCGCTACCAGTTGGGAGGTCCGTGTAGCCGTGATTTATGGCCCACGCTTGCACCTGATCCCAAAGCGCCTTGGTGACTTCATACTTGCCCATGCGGAAATCTGCCAGGGAGACGGTGCGAACGGGCTGTTCATCAGAATCGCCTTCTCCGAATGAGTCACCCATTGAAAAATCGCCTCCCGGTATCATGACCAGATCATCGGGAGACGGCAGGACTCCTGTGGCCGTGATTCGAAACTTCATGGTCGCCGATGTTCGATCATTCCAGTCCGCCTCAGCGTCCCACACAATGTGCTTGTTGGTTCCACTGGTGACCAAGACACCTGCATCGCCGCTAAAACTGGAAGCCGGTACCACATAGGTGTTCCCGCCGTCATCCGAGACAGCTACGCTAACGGAAGCGCTGGCACTCAGGCTGTAATGGATGTCCACCAGCTTGGTGCCCGTGCGCTGAGCAGCACGCACATGGTTCACAACGGCCTGCGCCATGGTCAGCACGGGGGATAGAAGAATCAGGAAAACAAGGAGCTGTTTCACACTCCAGAATATGAAGTTTCCACCTATTGAGCACTTCAAAAGATGTGGCGTAATTTGGCGGTTTTATGCCAACTATTGCGTGCAAAACCCAAGCAGCAGTCAATATCAGCTTGATTTATCTATCAACAATCTCCCCAGCTACCTGGTGCCTATTTAGCCAATCGCCCGCTTCAGCGCATTCTTCGTGATCCGCTGCACGCGTTCGTCGGGCCCGTGCGGGCGTGAGTAGTGGCTCCACGGAA
>CAYMHJ010000379.1:0-6070 GCA_964390165.1 uncultured Prosthecobacter sp.
GACTGAAGAAGTGGAACCCGCTTTTCTGGAGGCCTTTTGCACCATCCTCATCCGGGAGCATCGTGGTTCAGGTCTGAGTCTGGCTCAATGGGCGCGGGCGTCCGGTGTGGAATTGCGCTCCCTAAAGCTGCTTATTGATGGTGTTCGCGCCATACGTTGTGAATACGCGATTCGGCTATGCTATGGCCTTCGACTCAGCTTCGCTCGGGTGCTTTGTGAGGCGATCCAACTCAAATTCAAGACGCCAGCAGGAAGGCGCTGTGCCTGGCGATCCTGCCTTCTTGAGGATCACTCGGCCCACGACGACACACCAGCAGAAGAGGCTGGGAGGCTGGCTGCCTTACTTTGCGCCGGACTTGCTCGCCGCATAGCCGACTCAGGTCGGAGCTTTTCTGAGCTGGCACGGCAATCTGGGGTGGAGCGGACGGTGATTTCCCGTCTGGCTCAAGTTGGCAGACAGAATCCTTCCCTGCAGTCTCTCTTTGACCTGAGCTGCGCCATGGCCTGCCAGCTCGATGTACTGGCCAGAGAAGTGTCTGATTCACTCAAAAACACACACAAGAAGGAGGCAGCTCATGCCTGAAGAAGTTCTTGCCCACGTCCTCCGCCATCGCAACGACGGCTTCACTCACCCTTTTGCCACGGATCGAAGCCCCGGAACGGAGGATTTTGCCCGCCTGTTGAGAACCCAGGAAGGAGCCGCGCCGGAAGTTTTGGCGCGTGTTCTGGATGCCGTTGATACGGTCGCAACCAGCCACCAGGGGTGTCACACATGCCGTGGAAGGATCCTGGTTTTTGCCGAACTGCTTTCGATCCAGCGTTTGCCTGAGCGACATGCCGTTTATGCCAGTGCTACAGAATGTCTCGCCAAAGAGACCGGCCGAGACTTTCGGCGCGAAGTTCTGGAACATCTTGCCAGCTGCTATCGACCGGTCAGGCCGAGGCTTCGCGCGCGGGAATTGCTGGTGTGTTATCAGGACATGCTGCGCCGTTCCCCCTGGGCGCTGCATCTGGAAGGCCTCAGCGAGGAACTGGCTGCGCAGCTTGTAGGCAAGGCGGAATGGATCCTGGTGGTGGGCAAAACAGCCTCGGAAAAGGTCATGCAAGCCCTCCGATCCCGCCGATCGCCTGGCAAGCAGGAGGGCCTGAGCTTTGCGATTGCTGAGCTGATTCATGGGGGTAACCCGTCCCGGAAGCGCTGTGCCCTGTTTTGGAGCGAGGCCGAGGGGATTCCGGTTCAATTGCAGGTCATGGGCGCGATGCCAGAGGGCGCAGCTGCAGTGACCTGTCTAAATACCCAGTTGCGAATCTACCACCAAGGAGAGTCAGCATCCCGAGCGACGACGTATGAACGGGTCAATGAGGCGCTCAGGGGGCTTCTAGGCTTGGAGAGCCCCCCCTTCATCAAATCCCTTGCCTGTCAGTCTGGATTCGAGGCCTGGGCTCGACACATGCGAGGCGAAATGTTATGGTTTGCCAGACCGCCCCGGCAGGCTCCCAGCAAGCGTTCCCAAGACGTGTTGAAGGAACTGCAGCGCAGAAAGCAGCAAAGCGTGGAGCATGTCTTGGCAGATACGCATCTGCGCGAGGATGTGCGGAGACTTCTCCTGGATTGCATGCCCCTCTGGAAGGATGAACCGGAGATGTTGATTGGTGATTTGATCCCACAACAACGTCGGAGAACGGGCGCAATCCCGAATGCCGAGGCAAACTGCAAGGAGGCGGTGAACTGAGGCATGGATTGTATGCAAGGCGTGATCCTGGACTTTGAAACGACGGGGCACCTGCCCGAGGAGGACAGTATCTTCCAGATAGCTGCTATTGCCGTTGACCTTCGCTCAGGCTGTCACCTTGACCACTTTTCAACCCATCTCCATCAGGAGTGGGTGACCGTGCCAACCCATATCCGGAAGCTCACCGGCATTCAAAGAGAAGATCTGATCCACGCTTCTTTGCCAGAAGATGCATTGCGTGAGTTCGCCAGATTTACCTCTAGTGCTGAATGTGTGATCGCACACAATGCTCGACGGTATGAAATCCCCTTCCTCAGGGCGGCTTGCTTGCGGCTGGGATTGGACGTTCGGAAGGTGCACGCCTGGGATACGGTCGATCTCTCTGTTCTGATTTAGGGCAACGAAGTGCGCCACGACCTGGACTCCGTTCTTCAGCGACTGGAGATTCAGACACAGGGTTTTCGAAGGCACGATGCCCGTGATGACGTATCGCTGCTCGCAGAGGCGCATCGGCGTATGCTTGGCCTGCTTCGTATCACAGAGGCCTCGTTGCCCATGCCCTGTTTCGAAGGTGTGCTGCCCTGTTAACCAGCATCCTCGAAGTCCTGGCAGGAATGGCCGGAAATGCCGAAGCACCGCCAAAGATTATTGCGCAGAGAGTTGAGGCACTTCAACCACAACCAGAAGGGGCGCATGAGGGAGGCGTGTCACAACCCAAAAAGGTTGGGCCACCCCGATCTGCTCCATGACGAAATGGCACTGTGACAGGATACCGCAGTGGGTTTGTGCCTGATGCGAGCTGAACTAAAATGGGTCGACATGCAACACACCACACAAAACACCGCCACGCCCTCCGCTCGCACCCTGGCCATCATTGGGAGTCGCAACTTCACCGACTACGATTTCATGAGGGAGAAAATCCAGGCTTTGCTGGATCGTCTGCCTGGAATGGAACGCGTCGTCTCCGGCGGGGCCAAGGGGGCCGATGCACTGAGCGAACGCATCGCCATAGACTTCGGCCTCGATCACCAGCACATCCCTGCTGAGTGGTCGAAATACGGCCGGGCTGCGGGTCCATTGCGCAATGAAAAAGTCATTCTCGAAGCGGATGTGGTCGCTGCTTTCCCCCTCGGTGAATCCAAAGGCACCCAAGATGGCATCCGCAAAGCCAGGGCGGCAGGCAAGCAGGTGTTCGTTTTCCTCAGCTGAAATCATCCTGGCAGGTGCTTACCCCCGAGAAAGTCACAACCCTAACCTTCATCAGACATTGCAGACTCACCATTCCGACCCCGTTGACCGCGACTGGATACGCCGTTCGATCACCAACCAGCGCGAGGAGCATGTGCCTCATGCCTTTCGCGCGGGCCACTCGGGCATGCAGGATTTCAATCAGTTGGTGCCTGTTTTAAGGCAGTTGCCCCATGGGGAAGTGGAATCCTGGCTGGATTTGATCGATCAGGTGGCGAGCGGTCATCGGGAATGCCTGCCGTGTCTCGCGAAAGTAACGGCCTATCGACTTTTGATCACTCAGGGAATTGATGCCCTGGAGACCCGACATGAACATTATGCCGATCTTTACGCCCAAATTCTATCAAAGCAGGCCGAAGGCGATCAGAGGGATTTCATGAGGGAAGTGCTTGATTCCATGCGCTCAGGGAAGGACCACCCGCATCGAAATTCATATGTGTCGTGGTGGCGGGGTGTTGCGGAGAAGATTCTCTGCTCTGGGAGGCATCAGCTCAACAAAAACGGCCTAGGTTTTGCTGGCAAAACCTTTCAACTGAATCAGTTTCATGTTCAGCGTAACAAACGAGTTCTGGAGAACCTGGCCAAGGTTTCAAGAAAGGTTCCGAAGGCAGATGCCTATCGGCAGTATGACGCCATCAAAAAAAACTCAAACAGAGGATGATCCGGGATATGGAGAGTGGGTTCGAAAAATTGTGCTGCTGATATCGATATGAATGAAGACGAACAAAAAAAGATCATTGTGATCGAGCGGCCAATGATGAGCGCTGAGGATTCTAAAAATCTGCAGATCATGAAGGATATTGCAGTCAGGAACGACTACAAAGGCGGCAACAGTTGGTTCACCGCCGAGTATCTAGACGCGGCCTCCCGGCAAAATGGCGGTTGGTCCCCACTCTATGGGATCTTCGTCATCTTGTCACTCTGGTCGATAATGGGTTCAGAGGTTCTTGCCTTCTGCGTCTTCTGGTTAGTAATTTTTTCGTTTTTGTTTATTTTGGCTTTCTTAGTGTGCGAGAAAATCAACGATTTTATTACGGAAGTTGTTTTTCCGCTTCCTTACTTTTGGCCCATTGTCGTCTGGTCGAGTGCGCTATGGGTGCTTTTTCATGTGACAAGATTCTATTTGAAGAATTAGAAACTCTAACGTGCCGTCTCACTAATAAACAACAGGTGCTGAATAACATGGAGAGCTGCTTTGAAAAAATTGTCCTGGCCATACCACATGCCACTCGGAACTTTGATGTGAATCTTTGGGATAATGCGGATCTGGTTTCCAAAGACGCGGATTATTGGACGGACTGGTTCACAGATGAACTCTTTGACTGGAAGCATCCCCGAGTAGCATCCGTCATTGGGCAAGTATCGAGATTCGACTGCGATTTGGAAAGATTGGAGAATGATCCCTTGGAGGCGGTTGGCCGAGGACGATTTTACACTCAATCGCATTCCGGGGCGCGCAGAAGCCTTTCATCGGAGTTCATCGAACTTGGACTGGTCCAGTGGGCCGGATACAGAAATCGGTTGGTGGATGAACTTCGACCTGGGGCACTGCTGATTGATGGCCACTCTTTTCCCAGTGATGTTCACCCCGTGGACATATGCATCGGATTTAATTCTGACTGGAGCACTCCATCAAAGCCCATGCTGGCCATGGTGATCGACCACTTTGAGCAGCATGGATTCAGTGTCGGCGTCAATCAACCATTCAGCAACTCCATCACTCCTGATGCCCGTTTTGACTACAAAAGCATGATGATTGAGCTGAATAAGCGTATCTACATGGACGAGACATCGTTACGACTCAGTGCTGGTGCGTTATCCGTGAGGCGGTGCCTGGAGTCGCTGTATCGTAAACTCCTGGGGCTGAGCGAGCCTTGAGCCCCATGATCGTGCCTGCAACCATCACTTCGCAACCATCCTGCAGATGCAATTAAACATTCTTGGCAGTGGCAGTTCCGGAAACTGTGCCGTGGTCACAACCAGCAGCACGGCTTTGCTGGTGGACGTTGGCCTGAGCACGAGCGAAATCGTTCAACGTCTTGGCTTCATTGGCCTCAGGATGGACGACCTCGACGGCATCCTTCTCACTCACGAGCATCAGGATCACATTGGTGGCCTTGAAGAGCTCAGCCAGGGCAAGGTGCCGCCAATATTTTGCACCACCCTCACTCAGGAATATCTGCTGAATAATCTCCACTTTAGCACTCCGCCTGCATGGCGTCTGATGCAGACGGGCTCCACCATCGAGTATCGTGATCTCCAAATTAAAAATTTTCCAGTGATGCATGATGCGGTCGACCCAGTGGGCTACGTGCTGACGTCGGCCAACGGTCGGCTGGGCTTCCTTACGGACTTGGGTTGTGTCACCAAGTCGATCAAAGACAGCTTGAGAGGGGTAAACGCCTTGTTTGTCGAAGCCAATTATGAACCGCAGCTACTCGAAGAGGACACCAAGCGTCCTTGGGTCACCAAACAGCGAATTACCTCATGTCGCGGACACCTTTCAAATCATCAAACTGCTGATTTGATCAGCGAAATCGTTCATCCTGGGCTCAATATCGTGGCGCTAGGACATCTCAGCGAAGACTGCAACATGCCCCATCTTGCCGCCAGTCGGATACGCAGAGCCCTGAATGCGGCTGGAGCCAAGGAGGTCAGACTCATTTGTGCCGAAAACGACAACCCGACGCCAACAATCGAAGTCCCGCATGGGCTGGGTTTTACCAATTGAGGTCAGAAATTTAAATCCAAGCCAATCAGCCCGGCAGAAACCCAATCCTCCGTTTCGGCCCCGCCTTCTCTCCCGCGTGCTCCGCCTTGGCCTTCTTCGCCTTCACAATCTCCCGTTCCAACATCTCCTGCGTGACCTGCCACTTCGACGTGTCTGCCTCCGTGCTCCCCGCATGAATCGCGTTCACGCACACATTGAGGATGTCCCCGCCACTGAGGCCCTTCGATAGCTCCGCGAGAACCGCGTAATCAGCCGTCACCCGATCTGGGTTGGGTAGATGAAGGGCGAACAACTCCCGGCGCATGGAGGCGTCTGGAATGCGGAACTTGATGTGGCGCTGGATGCGGCGCAGCAGCGC
>CAYMHJ010000380.1:0-6029 GCA_964390165.1 uncultured Prosthecobacter sp.
AAAGGCCCGCCGACCGCCGAAATCGCCCGCAGCCTTCCAGATCAGCACACCAGCGGCGACACCTTCCAGGCCACCGACGAAGCCTCCCTAGGCCGTCTGCTGCGACGCGCCGCCGAACTGGCGATGTCCCTGCCGAACCAAGCCTCCGAGCACTACGCCACCGAGATCGCCAAGATCGACGCCAACCCGCCGAGCACCACCGAAGTGCTCGCCCTCGTGAAACAGCGCCGCGGCCAGGACCTCTTCCGTGCCGCCGTGATGGACTACTGGGGCGGGGCCTGCGCCGTCACCGGCATCGCCATTCCCGAACTCCTCCGCGCCAGCCACGCCAAACCCTGGGCCAAGTGCGACACCGACCAGGAGCGCCTCAACGTCTTCAACGGCTTCCTCCTCTGCGCCCACCTCGACGCCCTCTTCGACCAAGGCCTCATGACCTTCGACGACCTAGGCCTGCCCATCTACTCCGCCAAGCTCGACACCGAGACCCGGTCCAAGCTTTTTCTCGGGCCAGACCTCAAACTCCGCTGGATAACCGCCCAGCACACCCCATTCCTGTATTGGCACCGTCAGCACGTTTTTGGCCATAGCACTCCAAGTGCTCCATGATCGATTGCGCATGGCGCATGGCGCAGACAGCGAGCGATTCAGAACTCTCTCATCAAAAGCCGAACCAAATAATTTCATGAACAACTCCAACCTACTCGCCCCCGAATGGCAGGCATTAACCGAAGGCTTGCAGACAATCATGGAACAATACCGCCAACCGCAGGAAGATGGCCACACCGAGCGGTTAGCGGCAGCGAGTCGACTAGAAGGGTTTCTGGCATCACTGCGAGGCTTGGCAGCGTCGTGGACAGAACTCGCCAAATGCCTCCCTGCTGAATCCCTCAGCAACGATGATGCACCGGGTTGGCTTCCCCAGTGGCGTTTTTACAAGCCTCTTGCCCAAGCGCTGCTATCTCTCGGGGGCCGAGCTAGGACGAGAGACGCGATAACGGAGGTTGGCAAAATTCTCGCAGCACAGCTCCAAGATGGTGATCGTGAGATGCTCCAAACGGGGCAGGTCCGATGGGTCGTCAATGTGCGCTTTGCACGGCAGGAACTGAAGGAACGTAACCTGCTAAATCCCACAGAACCAGGCATATGGGAACTGAGTGAGGCCGGTAAGCGCTGGGCAGCAAATGATGTAGTGGCTATACCCGCACCTGTGCCGCCGGAAATTCCCGGCCAGATCAGTTTTCCGTTTTGATCCTCATCCATGCTTTTGAAAACCCTCCTCGCCGAAGCTGACCGCTATGCCCGCATGACCATGAAGCGTCATGGGAAACTGGCTCCGGTGATGATGGCGGCCACGCTGGAGGGGCTGATCCTGTTCACCCCGGACAGCCTGAGCGACACGGGGGCGAAGGATGACTTTGCCAACAAGGTGCGCCTGATCACGGCCTCGTATGGTGCCGATGCTGTCGTGCTGATCCTGGAGTCCTGGATCACCAAGGCAAAGCCCGGCGAGAATTTCGACGCAGAGACTGCTCCCTCGGAGTCCTATGACCGTGAGGAAGTAGTGGTGCTGATCGGGCAGTCGCCGCAGGGGAACATTACCCGCCTTCTGCCGATTCATCGTTCGGGTAACGGTAAGTTCTGGAACCTGGGCGATGCCGAGGAGATGGCCGCGGATAGCTTTTCAGGACGGTTCGCCGAACTGCTGCCGCCAAAGCCATCGGACGAAAAGACCCGCCAAATGGGCAAGGTGCTCCTAGCCGCCATGGGTGTGAAGATCACCCGGGTCCCGAGCGCAGGCAGGTGAAAGGCATGCTAGTCGATCTCAACACGTCTCAGCACGCTGAGAATATCTCCCACCGGCATCTTCGGAGCTTCAGCCATCGCGACAACCTCTGCGACTTTTTGCGGATCGAAGGTGATGCACCAGTCCACCAACCGAGTGCAGACGAGGGCATGACACTTCAAGTCAAGGCCGGGCCACCACCATGGACATCGAGCCGTGAAGGGCGGGCGCAGTTGTTGCTGCCTCCACATGGCTGTGTCCACCCGGCGTAGCGGTTTTAGATCGACGGCAAAGGCTGATTCCTTGACTTCCATATGTTGCACGTCGCAGAGCCATGCGTCGCCCCGTTTGGCACGGAAGATGACCTGCCCGCCCTCACACTTGCGAACAAGAGTCTTCATAGCCTCAAGGACGGCGGGCTCCGGCAGATGCATGCTAGACGGGACGTGGGAAGAACTATTTTCCATGGGCGAGGCGCTGGGCGAACTTGATCGGCAGGCCGGCAGCGATGATGGCGGTCTGGGCGGCGGAGACATCGTAGGCGACTCTGCGCCACCACACGTCCTGCTTTTCACGGCGGTAGATGAGGTAGCAGGCTTGCGGGTCTTTGTCGCGGGGCTGGCCGACGGAGCCGACGTTGATGACCTGTTTCCGGTCGGTGCGGATGGATTCGAGGCTGGTGATGTCGAGCGCACGATCCTCCCCCTCGACGAA
Source organism: uncultured Prosthecobacter sp. (assembly GCA_964390165.1). Classification (GTDB taxonomy): domain Bacteria; phylum Verrucomicrobiota; class Verrucomicrobiia; order Verrucomicrobiales; family Verrucomicrobiaceae; genus Prosthecobacter. The sequence continues at coordinate 2,498 of CAYMHJ010000380.1, forward strand.
CATGGCTGGCCGGTGGGAGTGGCCGATGAAGCAGGTCCTGTGCTGCTGATGGGCAAAGTGGCGGGCAGCGGCAGCAGGTTCGAGGACATAGCCCCAAGCTTCCGGGGTCGGCAGGGCGGCGTGAACAGCCTCGCAATCGCTACCCTGCCAAGTCAACGGCAGTGCCCCGAGCCAGGCCCGGTGCTCCTGGCTGAGCCGCGCACGCGTCCAGCGAACGCCTTCCAGCGTCTCGGGCGACACATCAGGCGGATCGACCTCGGAGGCGGCGTAGACATCGTGATTGCCCCTCAGGATGCTCAGGAACGACTTAGAACGCAGCATTTCGATGCACTCGGCAGGCTGGGCTCCGTAGCCCACGACATCGCCGAGACAAAGAAGCTCTCGGATGCCCTGGCTTTCGATGTCTGCCAGCACCGCCTCCAGCGCCGGCAGGTTGGCATGAATGTCACTGAGGATGGCGAGGGACTCATTCATGGTGCGATCCTTTAAGCTCCCGGTCGGCGTGGGTTGCAACTGATTCCACAACCAGCGGGCGGAGTTTGCCCAAGGTTTCACGCTCCTCCTGCCAGAACGTCTGCTCAGTCACAGTGGCAGGCGAAGGAAGAGCATCCAACCCGGCCAGAAGCGCCTCCAAATCGCCCGCAATGGCTACTGTAAGGCCTTCGACGAAGTTTGAGTGTGATGGCAACGGAAGACGGCACTCACGCGGCAGAGCCGAGGCCATGAGACCGCGCGGAAAGTCGCTCAAACGCCAACCCGGATTGGCAAGACGCAGTAGCACACGAACCACCGTGCCCAGACGGTGCCTCGCAGCAGGCGACAAAGGCCCGAGACTCCCGGGAGTGGCCTCGCGATGGAGCCGGAGTGTCAGGTGGCCCGTTTCCACCTCAGCGGCCAGCCACCAAGGATCGCCTTTCCAAATGCCGGCGCGATTGAAGGGTGGACGATGCTGAAGGAGCAGAACCCGCTCCGTTTCGATGGCCTCATCTGCGGAAGCGCACTCTTTCCACTTGATGCAGGCAATGCGTGCCACGAGCCGCAGCGTGCGGCGCGGGTGTTTGCCTTCCCCGACATGCCGGTAACTGCCCAGCCGGGTGCGGAGGTTGGAGGATTGCCCGATGTAGAGCAAGCTCCCATCGTCGGCGTGGAAGAAATAGACGCCAGAGCCTTCGGGTAGCGAGCGGAAGAAGTCGTTCCCGAAACGCGACGTGAGCGGGTTTCCAGGTGGAAGAGTTTAAGCTGCCGAGGTGACGCGGCGCGGTTGATTTCCTCGCTCATGGATGGGATGCAGGCGCAGCTTTCGACCTGACTTTCTCCACGCGCAAGACCTCCAGCGTGTAGCCTGCGAGGTTGTCGAAAGGTTTTCCCCCTCCAGCGCACGAGTTCGTAGGCCGAAACCGAAATGAGGACGTTTAGCAGATAGGCTCAAGGCCCTGCGCACGGCTGGCGAACTGGGCCTTCTTGAGGCCATTGGCCGCACCGGGGCGAATCACCGAAGCAGCTTTTGGATTAAGCCTAGAGGATGGCCTACATTCTTGGAAGCGATGTCAAAGGGACTCAAGCAAGAACATTCGATAAAGTCAAAAACTGCCCGAAAACTGCCCGAACCAAAAAAGAAGCCCAACTCAATGAGTTGGGCTTTTCGTCATAACTTCCTCAGAATGAAAATGGTGGGCAGGGCTGGGTTCGAACCAGCGTAGGCGTAAGCCAGCAGATTTACAGTCTGCCCCCTTTAACCACTCGGGCACCTACCCATTCCCATCCTTTCGGAAGGGCCGCGATTATGGACGACGATGCCTTCTTGGCAAGGGGCATTTACATCTTGAATCAACTTTATCTTCCTCGCCGTGGACGCGCTGCCGAGTGCTTCTGCACATGGGCCTTTGGATGTGTGCCGTGGAGCACCTTGAAGGAGCCTTTCTCGATGACGGTGCGCGCGGTTTCGAAGCACTCCTTCATCATGTTTTCATACGGCAGGTGCTTGTTCGCCACGAGCCAGAGTTCGCCGCCGTTGCGCATGCTGGAGGCGGCGATGGTGATGAATTTGATGCCCAGCAGGGGATCAGCATCGCGTCCGTCGTGGAAGGGCGGATTCATGATGATGACATCGAACTTTCCGGCTCCGAGTCCGGTGGTGACATCCGTCCAGTGCAGCTTTGGGCGGATGGCTGTGGGTGTGTTGCCGAGATTCCGGCGGATGCACTCCAGGGCTGCTCCATCGGCTTCATAGCAGTCGAGACTGCGGATGTTCGGGCAGGTGCGGAGAAGGTGATCGCTGAGATAGCCCCAGCCTGCGCCGAGATCGGCGGCGGCACCGCTGAGGTTTTTGGGGAGATGCTCGGTGAGCAGGCGGGAGCCGTCATCGATCTCATCCCAGTGGAAAAGGCCTGGCGCGGACCAGAAGCGCCCGTCGAGCACTCGGCGCATGGTGGCGGCTTCCTTCCAGGCGGTGAGTTTGGCAGCATCCCAGGCGCTGGTTTTTGTAGCCCAAAAGACGCGGCTGTGATGTTTCGACACGGTTTGTACCTCGCCTGCGATCTCGGCGAGCTGCTGCTCGGTGCGTTTTGCGCCCCAGTCATTGTGCAGGGCCACCACGAGAGTGCCGCTTTCGGCCAGCAGATCGTAGGCCCGGGCGATGTCACCAAAGATCGTCTCCCGCTGCCGTTCGGGCAGGAGAAGGACGGTCTGGAAAGTGCCCGTGTTGTCCCGACTGACGGTGAAGCCGGAGTCTTCCAGCGCCACCGCTCGGGGCTTCCAGGGCTGCTCACAGGTGAGGCGGCCTTTGAATCTTTCCAGCACGGCGCATGGCTGCGCCCGCAGAAAGAGTACACGGCCTTCGTCGCCGAGTTCGGGTTGATGTTCTAAAACGTAACTGAGGGCGTCGAGGGCGTGCATGGGGGGGAGGAATGACGAAATCCGAAATCCGAATGACGAATTCCAGAAGTCTGCACTAGGGCACGTCGTAAGTCGCCAGTGCGGCGACGTCGAAGCGGGCGGATTTCACCTCGTCGGCGATCTCGTTGAGAGCTTCGACTTCAGCGGTGGTGAAGAGCAGGCCGCCGGCTTTCTCCGTGTGCGCGGCGTTTTGCGCCTCGGGCTGGCCGGGGAGCATGCAGCCTTCGTTGCCATGGCCGAGGATGTCGTCGATCACCGCCTTCACGTTCTCTTTAAAGTTACGCCCTTTGGCAAAGAGGCCGCTGCTGATGGCATCAGGATGGATGACCTGGAAGTAGAAGGCGCTCGTGCGCTTTTCGTCGGCGGGGAATGGCTGGCTCTTGATGTCGGGATGAGCACCACCGCCGCGCAAAGTTGGCAGCGATCCACCGATCATGCCGCCCATGACTTCGATGAGCAGGGAGAGGCCGTAACCTTTATGCGCGCCGAAAGGCAGGAGCCAGGCGGCTTCGTTCGGGTCTGTGGTCGGTTTGCCCGCTGCATCCACAGCAGCGCCGGGAGGCAAGGGCTTGCCTTCGCGCTTCAGCACCTGCACGCGGCCCATGGCGACTGTCGATGTCGCCCAGTCGATGACGAT
>CAYMHJ010000381.1:0-6028 GCA_964390165.1 uncultured Prosthecobacter sp.
CGCGCAGCGCGAGAGATGCTCCGTGACCTTCACACCGGGAACTGAAGTGTCGATGCTCGGGTAATAACTGCCGGCCTTCTTCGCCTTGGGATCACCCAGCGCCTTCGGATCCCAGGTGTCCACCTGCGCGGCACCGCCGCCGAGCCAGATGTGGATGACATGCTCCGCCTTCCCCATGGGGAAATGCGCCACATGCGCGGCCTCTTTGGCGAGCAGGGCGATGTCCGCAGGAGCTGCGACGCCAGCGGCTCCGGCGAGTTTGAGAAGGGAACGTCTTTTCATGAGTTGAGTAGCATGGGCTTTCTAGCCTGTGGTTTGGAAAATGTAGATTCGGAGCAGCACAGCCTAAAAAGGCCATGCTACAAACAGCCTCACGGCAGATGCACAAACTCCGGTGAGTTCAGCACAGCCCAAGTCATGTCTTCGAGGCGCTCGCGCCAGTCGGGGCGGAGGGCGGTGGTGGGTGGGTCGCCTTCGCGGGCCCGTTTTTCCATCTCGATCTTGATGCTGTTGGCTCCTGCGGAGAGATGGTTTGACCATGCGACATACTTCAAAGGCGGGCGCACGATGGGCGGTGGACGCTTGCCTTCGGGGATGATGCGCTCGGCGAATCCGGGGCTCAGCATCTTGGCAAATGTGGCGCGCTCTTCGCTGGTCGGGCGACGCGTGAGCAGGCGGAGAAAGAGTTGTTCGATGAGTTGATCCGCAGTGATGTCCTTCTGCAAAGCGAGCGCGGTGAGGCTGCCTTTTTCGCTCAGCGTGGTGACCCAGCGGCCAAGCATGCCATTGGCGAGGATGGCGGGCTGGCGCACGTTCGCGGCGGTCTCGCGCACGCTCTTCGGGTCCTGACGCGAGGAGCGCCAGCCGAAGTTCTCTAGCACATCGACGATGGCCTGCGCCTTCGGAATGGCGAGGCTGGGGCGGTCGCGCTCGTTCGAGAGCGAGGTGAACTCCCAGGCGCGACGCGGATGGCCGAGGCTGATCATGGCGCTCTGCGACTGCGTGCCGTCGTTGTCCATCGTCAGCTCCTCGGAGTCGAGATCCTTGCCCACAGCGGCAAAGAGCGAGTCTACAATTTGTTCGGCAGTCATGCGGCGTGGCAGCGGCGCGGCGAAATCCGGCGTGGTGCCGGGCTGAAGCGGGCGCGTCTCGCGCTGGTAAGCCTCGGAGGTGAGGATGAGGCGCTGCAGGTGCTTCATGTCGTAGCCGTGCGCGACGAACTCACGCGCCAGCCACTCCAGCAGCTCGGGATGCGTGGGCTTCGAGGCCTCCCAGTCATCCACCGGCTCCACAAAGCCGCGCCCCATGAGCTGCTTCCAGATGCGGTTCACGATCACTTGCGCGAAGCGCTCGTTCTGTGGCGAGGTGATGAGCGCGGCGAGCTGCTCGCGGCTGTCGTCCTTCTTCGGAGAGGCGGCGCTTTGCTCTGCGGGCAGCAGTTTCTTTTCAAACAACGACGGCCAGGCAGGTGCGATGACTTCGCCGGGCTTCAGCGTGATCGGGATGAGCGGTTTGCGTCCAGCGAAGGTCGTCATCGGCACCGATGAAGTCGCGGGAAGAGTGATCGCCTTGCGGTTCAGCATGGCAGCCATTTCAAAGAGGTCGCGTTGCTTCGACTGATGATAGGGCGAGTCATGGCAGCGCGCGCAGGTCATCTCCTGGCCGAGGAAGGCGGTGCTGAGGATGTGTGCCTTCGCGGCCATCGGCACATCGTTTTCCGCCGCCATCGAGAAGCCCGCCGGGCCGCCTGCGAGCACGCCGCCCTCCATGCGCACGAGTTCGGTGACGAAGCGGTCCATCGGCAGATTGTCGCTCAGCGCCTCGTGAATCCAGAAGCGGAAAGGGCCGGAGTTGTTCAGGCTCGGCTTGAGGATGTTCGGGTTTTCCGCCAGCACATCCTGCCAATACGCCGTCCAATGATCCGCCCAGCGCGTGTCTTTGAGCAGGCGGTCAACCGCACGCTCGCGTCGCTGCGGCGAGTCCTCGGTGAGGAAGGCCTCGATCTCCTCCGCGCTCGGCACCACGCCCACGGTATCGAGTGTGACACGGCGCAGAAACTCAAGGTCTTCGGTCAGCGCGGTCGGCTCGATCTTCTGGCTCGCACTGGCAAAGCTCGCGCCCTGCGTGATCCAATCGGTGAGCAGTTGGCGCTGCGCATCGCTGAGCGGATCTCCCTTCGGCGGCATGATTTCATCGCCCGCGTCAGGATGGATCATGCTGATGAGCTGACTCTCGGCAGGCTTGCCGGGAACGATGGCCGGCTTGCCTGATTCACCGCCTTCCAGCGCGGCTTCGAGCGTGTTCAAGCGTAGGCCGCCCTTTGACTTCTCTTCATGACAACGAAAGCAGTTCTCCGCGAGGATCGGCTTGATCTGCGTCGCGAAATCAATGCCACCAGCGGCTTGTTTCCCTGCCGTGTTGGCCTTGTCCCAAGACGCGGCGAGTAGCGTATCGATGCTCGCCTGCTTCAGCGGCTTCTTTTTCGCAATGACCTCCCGTGCCTGCTCGTGGCGCTGCGCCCAATACGCGTCTTGTTTCGCTCTTAGTCTCTGGCGCTGCTTCTGATCATGCACGGCAAAGAATGCGAGGCGCTCCTTGCGGAAGTCAGCCCAACCTTCATCGGTGAGCGGCACGATCTTCTCCGAAGGCGTGAGCAGTGTGTGCATGCCATCCGCATGGCGCAGGCTGAGGCTCGTTTCCCCCAGCGTGGTGCGCACGCGGCCGTTTCCAGCGATCATTTCAAAGACGTAGTCGTGCGGCTTGCCATCGCTGTCGATGCTGATGCGCGTCTCGCGATCTCCGGGGCCAAGCAAGCGTAGCGCAGGACCGCTTTTCTCCACCTCGGCATGCTCCACCTCATTGTGCGCGCCACCGCCGGTCTGACCGAAAAGGATCTCGGCAACCACCTTGCCATCCATCCACAAGCGGCCCTGACCACGCACACGCATAAGCAGCTCCTGCTTGCCCACAGGCAACGCGATGCTCGCCATCGCACGCAGCAGATACGGATTGCTACGCTCAGCGCGCACTCCGGTGTCCGTGTATTTCTGCGCGATCTGAAAGAAGCCGAACACGTCCTCCTCATACACATCCACCGGTTGCGGATACTGGCGCGGCCACTTCGCGGCCTTGCCGATGTTCTCGACGATCTCCACGCGCACCTTGCCCTTCGGCAATCCGCCCTCAGGCAGCATCGGCGTGTAAGGCTCCACCGGATAACGCGCCGCGATGATTTTCTCCGGCAAGACACCGCGATACAGCCGCACCTCGTCCATGAGTCCATCGAAGCTCACGCTCTCCTTTTTGCCCATCGACGTGCCGAGCCATACCTCGTCATTGTCCACCACCGGAGCCTGCTTCGTCGCTCCGCCCATGTCCCAAGCGCCCGTCGCGAGTTCTCCATCAATGTAGCCGCGAATCGTCTCCGGTTTGCCAAACTCATACGTCACCGCCACATGATGCCAGCCGCTGCCCGCAGCAATGCCACCTGTCGTCGTCCAGCGATGCCAGTCGCCCGCGTGATCGCCGTCTTTGCGGCTGCGAAAGAGAAAACTCGGCCTCAGAAAGCCGCCGCTGTCCCACAAGCGCAGCCCATAGTTTTGATTGTTCGCTTCCTGCCCCGGATTCGACGTGCGCCCTTTGCCGATGATGTAAACATTTCCACCCTTCGGAGCCGAAGCGGGATTCACCCACGCCTCGATGGTGATGGCGTCTCCATTGTCGAAATCAAAGAGGCTCTTCTCGCCCGGATCAGTCACGCGGATAAAGCCACCTTTTGTTCCTTCAAACCGTGCCGCTTTGTTTGAATCCGGAATGTGCTTAAACTGCTTCGGCGACGGTCCCTCCTGCTGAAACACCACACCGCCCTCGGCTTTTCCGATGTCCGCTTTGTCACCATCAAAAGACCACTGCGCGACAGGCGAGGGATCAGCGGCAGAAGCAGCAGCTGCACCCCAAAAGAACAACAGGCACTTTTTCATGAGAAACATGCCAGAGCATACGCGCTCAGAACTCCGTTTTAGCCACCGTGAGCCTCTCAGCAGGCAAAAAACCAGGCTTCACACCCAGCAACCGCGTGGTCCAGGTCCATCAGATACAGAACGCGGAGTGCAGGATCAGATTGAAGGCGAACGATGAGCGGACTTGAGACGTGACTGCGAAGGACATCAGCGGCGACGTTATTGAATGCCGCTCCTTCTTGCCCAGGCGATGTATTCGCGCACAGACCGCGCCAGCTCCATGAGCCGCTGGCGGCTCATCTCCGTCCAGAGCATATCATGCTGCCTGCGATACCACTGCGCCTTCTCGTCCGCGCTCTCAAACTTGATCTTTTCGGCCTCGAGATTGAGGGCTTCAAAGCGATCACGAGCTTCTGGGTCGTATTCGGTTATTTGGAAGCGCTGATCGTATATCGAAATGATGGCGAGATAGCGTCTGTGAGCGTCCGCCTGCTTCTCTGCGAGTTCGATCTCGGCCATGGAGATTTTTGCGTCCTCAACCTTTTGCAAGAGAGCGGCATACGCTTTGGCTTTCTCCTTTACAGATTCCAGTTTGGTCGCAGCCGTAAGTTCCGCTTTTTGGTCTTCGCTCAGTTGGACTCTTTCGAAGAGCCATTTCGCCCTGCTATCAAATCGATCCTTCAGCCGAGCCTCTTCTTCCGGGGGCACCGGCTGAGTGTCGCCGGAGGCGAGTTCGAAGATTTCTTGTGACATCCAGCTTCCGAAGGCCGTCTCGTCAAGACTGTCCCAGTCGCCGATCACAAATCCGATGCGCTTTTCTTTATCAAAGCCATCGACGCTTCCGGTGAAGTCCTTTTCAGCGAATGTCGTCGGAGCTGACACCAACCCTTCCGCTTTGAAGATTCGTGCAATCAAAGCACGAGCAATTTCAGCGCTCAAGGGCGTAGGGGCACCAGTGCCGTAGGGGGAGGAAACATAGGGCAGGCCAGACAGCCCCAGTTTCTGGGCGAAGGGGTTCGTCTTCCCCTCGGGTTGCTCACGCAAAGCGGCATCCACAATCTCGTCGATCTGTTTCTTTAGAATCGCCTCTTCTTGTCTCGGGAGAAATGCTCAAGCAAACAGCGCTTTGACCGGCTGGCCGCGATCAGTAATCGGCACGGGGCGATCACCGTCGTAGAGTTCCTTGGATGGATTGATGCCGAGATCGGCGAGGATGGTGGCGAAGAGATCCGGCACGCTGCATGGGTTCTCCAATGGCGTCTTGGAAAGCTCGTCCGTTACCCCCCATGCACCGCAGTGCTTCAAACCGCCACCCGCCAGCACAACGCTGAACGCACTGCCCTGATGCCCGCGTCCGCCGCCGCCATCGAAGGCAGAGGGACGACCGAACTCCGTGTTCACGACGATCAGTGTCTTGTCGAGCAGTCCGTGCGCCTTCAGATCGGTGATGAGCGTGCTCAGTGCCTGATCGAGATCTTGGATGAGGACGTGCTGCTTGAGCTGACCCTGGTTGTGCGTGTCCCAGCCGGTCCCGTTGACGAAGTTGAGATTGTGCGAGACCTCGATGAAGCGCACGCCGCGCTGGATGAGTCGCCTCGCGAGCAGGCAGCGCTGGCCGAACTCGCTGCCGTAGGCGCTGCGCAGTTCGCCTTTCTCGGATTTCAGATTGAAGACCTCCATGAACTCGGGTCCAGCGAGCGCCAGGCTCTCCTGCATTGCCGTGTCATATTCGTTGAGGATGGGGCTAGAGCGCAGTTCCTTCGCGCTTTGGCGCATGGTGCCGAGCAACTGCTCGCGACGACTTTGGCGCGGATCAAGGATGTGCTCCGGGCGCTTCAAACCGGCAGGACCGGCGTCGGTATCGAGCAAGTAGAGGAACCCGGCTTTCGCACCGAGGAAACCGGGTCCGCGCGAGAAGTTCGGATACCCGATGAGCACATACGCGGGCACGCCTTCGGCGGCAGCACCGCGTTCGCTGGCGATCATGGAGCCGAGCGAGGGATAAACCGTGGTGCCGCTGACATTGCGGCCCGTGTGCATGCGATTGGAGGCGGCGGCGTGCTCGTCGA
>CAYMHJ010000382.1:0-5988 GCA_964390165.1 uncultured Prosthecobacter sp.
GCTGGTTCGCCACTTACCTGCAAGAGGCACGCGGCATGACGTTGGCGAAGTCCGCCTGGCTGACGACGCTGCCATTGCTCGCGGATGTGGCCGGTGGCTTCTCCGGCGGGCTGATTTCCGATGCGCTAATGCGCTGGACGGGCCGCCAGCGTCTCGCCCGCCAGGGCATGGCGATGACGATGCTCATGCTGTGCGCGGCCTTGATCTTTGCCGCGTGGTTTGTGGCGCAGCCCGTGCTGGCGGTGATCATCATCAGCACGGGCATGTATTGTGCCGGCGCGGTGAACCCATGCTACTCGGCCACGCTCATGGCCTTCGGCGGACCTCACGCAGGCACCGTGAGCGCCATCACCAACATGTGCGGTAACTTTGGCGCGGCCTGCTTTCCCATCGTGGTGCCCTGGCTCATCGCCCACGCCGGTGGCTGGGATGCCGTGCTCGTCGGCTTTGGCACGATCTATATCGTCGCTGCGATGCTGTGGGTGCGGGTAAGGACGTAGCACGAGTTTTCCAACTCGTGTTTCGGGGAAAACGGGTTGAAATCCCGTTCTACTTCCCGAACGCCATCATCTCTTTGTCCGTGCGCAGGTAAATCACGTCATCGACAATAGCCGGTGAAGCAAAGACGGAGGCTTTGAGGTCGTTTCGAGCCAGCACTTTCAGCGCATCGCTCCCAGCATCCAGCACGACCACCGTGCCGCGCTGGGAGGTGATGTAGATGCGGCCATCGGCGCTGACAGCGGAGGCGTAGTAATCGCCGGAGGCATCGACGCGCTCTGCCTGATAAATGGGGCTGCCACTTTTAGCATCGTATGCAGAGGCAAGGCCGCCGCTTTTCATCGTAAAAACACGACCGTTCGCCACGACAGGCGAGGAGACATACGGCAGATGCTTGTTCACCTGCCAGACGACATGCGTGTCCGTGATGTCGCCGCTGCCGCCGGGTTTGATGGCGAAGAGCTGATTCACCGCATCCGCAAACATGCCGCGCATGGTTTCATACTCGGCCTTCGTCACCTTGCCGTCCTTGTCGGCGTCGATCTGCGAGAAGCGATCTTTGATTTTACCCTTCGGAAACTCCTCCAGCGTGAGCAGTCCGTCTTTGTCGGCATCATTCGCGACGGCAAAGCTCTCATGCGGTTCCATGAGCACGCGGTCATCTTCATCGCCGCCGACGTTCCAGCTCGAAACGAGCAACACACCATCCGCGGCCACGGGGCTGGCATTCGATACACGCGCCATGCCGCGCACGGACCAGCGCTGTTTGCCATCTTTGAGATCATAGCTCCGCACCCATAGCGAGCCGCACACAACGAGTTCCTCCACGCCATCATGCCGCCACACCAGGGGCGTCGAGAAACCGCGCCGGAACTCGCTGCGATCCACACGCCACACTTCTGTGCCCGTTTTCACATCCAGCGCGATCATGTAGCTGCCCACATCCTGATCCGCGACGATGATGACCTTACCATCCACGATGATCGGTGAGGCGCTGGTGCCAAACTCCACCACCGGCACCGGCAACGGCTTCCTCCATAGCTCCTTGCCGCTCCAGTCATACGCTAGCACACCGTAGCTGCCGAAGTAGGCGATCAAGCGCTCTCCATCCGTGCAACATGTCGGCGCCGCCGGACTGCCGATGCGATGCGCGCCCTCTATCTTCTCCGCCGGAGCCGCCACCCGCCACAACTCACGCCCGTCGGCCTTGTTGAGGCAAAACGTGACCAGCTTTCCCTCGGCGAGGCCAGTGAGCGCGATCTTATCGCCCCAAATGCATGGCGAAGAATGCCCATGCGGCACATCGACCTGCCACTTCAGGTTCTTCTCCGTCGAAAACTCCACAGGCGGCGATCCCGAGCCGATGCCAAGACCTCCTTCGCCGCGAAATTGAGGCCAGTTCGTGTCTGCGAGGCAGGTGAAGGTGAAAAGGGAAAGGGCGAGGGGCAGGAGCTTCATGTCGGAGAGCATCACGGCGGAAGCTCCCTCGATCTTCAGAGTAGCCGATAAAAAGATGACGTTGTCGCGGTTGATCGCACGCCGGAAATGCCGCATGGCCTCTCATTCACGCGACCATGCCGGAAGAATCCCACCCCGCACAACTCAAAGACTGGTTTGACGAAAATCGCTATCAATCGCTGGCTCTCGAACTCGCAGATCTCTCCAAGCCATTCCGCAAAAAGGTGTTTCTCCAGAGCGTGCTCGACGGTCTGGAGGAGCGAACGCTGATGCAGAGGCTTCACCAATGTGCGGTCGCTGTGGAGGCGGCGCTGCCGGGTTCGTTCCGTGAAAAGGTCGAGGTCCTGCACCGTCTGGCACCGAAGATCGAGCATGGCTTTGTGGCGATCTTTCTTTCGGACTTCGTGGCGAGCTATGGCCTGCATGACTTTGATTTTTCACTCGATGCGCTGCGTGGCTTTACCAAGCATGGCTCGGCGGAGTTTGCCGTGCGGCCCTTCCTGATTGCAGATCAGAAGCGTGCGCTCAAAACGATGCGGCGCTGGGCCGAGGACGAGTGCGAGCATGTGCGGCGTCTTGCCAGTGAGGGCTCGCGACCTCGGCTGCCCTGGGGAATGAGACTGCCTTCACTGGTGACTGATCCGAGTCCCACGGCGCCGATTTTGGAGGCCTTAAAAGGAGACTCGGCGCTCTATGTGCGGAAGTCAGTCGCGAACCATCTGAATGACATCACGAAAGATCATCCCGAATGGGTGATGCAGCGCCTTGAAGCCTGGGATCTTCGCGAGGAACGGCAGTCCTGGATCGCCAAACATGCCTGCCGAACGCTCATCAAGCGTGGTCATCCACGGGCCTTGCAGTTGTTTGGTTTTGCGGAAGGCGCGGACGTGGGATGCGACACTGTCTGTGTCTCCCACCAGCTTGTCTTTGGGCCAGAGATTGGTGATCTCCGCCACCGTGACTTCGACATCGCGCAAGCCGCAGCGTCTCGTGATCGACTATGTGATTCATTATGTGAAAGCCAGCGGTGGCAGTGCTGCCAAGGTCTTCAAATGGACGGAGTCCGAGCTGAAAGGTGGGGCCAAGCTGGAGCTGTCGAAATCGCAGGTGATCCGAGACTTCACCACGCGGAAGCACTACTCTGGCAGTCATCGGGTGGAACTGCAAGTCAACGGCCAGCGCTTGGCATCAGCGGCGTTTGATTTGAGCTGCGCCTGAGTCGGTGAACAATCGCTCCCGTGCGTGACGTTCAGCTTCATCATGCGCCTGCTGTCACTCGTCTTCCTGATCACACTCACTGCCCACGCTGAACTGCGTGTGCTGACCGACTTCGATGGGGGTAATGCCGAGGTCGTGAAGCTCGACCAAGCGACACGAACCCTTCGTATCATGCCTGAACTGCACGAAGGACGTGGCTGGCCGTGCTGGTGGTTTTTCAAGCTGGAGGGCCTCACGGCGGGTGAGGATTTCACGCTGGAAGTGCAGGCACAATCAAAGCCCTTTCGAGACAAGACCGTGCTCGCCGCTGCTTGGTGCCAGCCGAAGCAGGCGTGGATCAGCGTCGATGGCACAGCATGGACGCCATCGGCCAAAGGCACGCTCAGCGCTGACAAAGTGATGAGCTACACGATCAAGGTGGAGGCTGCGACGATGTCGTTCGCCTGGGGGCCGCCTTTTGTGCCGAGCGATGCTGAGAAACTGCTCACCGACATCGCGGCAAAGCTGCCGGAGTCGAAGCGCTTTGAACTGGCAAAGACGCGCGATGGCCGCCCGGTCAATGGCATCCGCATTGGTGATGAAAACGCGCTGCATCAGATTTGGGTCGGCTCTCGCCAGCATGCCTGGGAAGCAGGCGGCAGCCAGGTGGGGCGAGGGTTCATCACTTGGTATGCCAGCGATGAAGCAAAGGCTCTGCGTGCGAAAACCTGCCTGCACTACATCCCAATCATGGACGTGGACAACGCCACTCTTGGCGCGGGTGGCAAAGAGGCCGTGCCACGTGATCACAATCGCGACTGGGCTGCCGAGCCGATCTATCCCGAAGTGGCCGCCGCCCAAAAGATGATCCGTGATATTCACGCGAAGCACGGGCTCGATGTCTTCATCGACCTGCACAATCCCGGCGCGAATGATCCGATCTTTTTCTTCGGCCCCTTTGCCTTTGAGCGCATGACTGGCATCCAGCAGCGAAACTACCAGCGCTGGATCGACCTCGCCGCCACCAACATCATCGAGCCCATGCCCGTGCAGCCGAAGTATCGCTTTGCCACCTACGTGACGACGGATGAAGAGCGTGGACGCATGAGCAGCGGCTGGGTGCGGGCAAACACGGGTGACTCCACCATCTCCGTCACGCTGGAAACAGGCTGGAATAGCCCACTGATGTCTGTGGAAGGTTATGGAATGGTCGGTGCAGGTCTTGGCCGGGCACTCGAGGCTTACATTGGCGAGAATCCGAGGCGGGAGTGATGGAGGGAAGTGCTTGCGCCTTGGGAAAAGTGACGCAGGGAACGCCATGCTCACGGACTATCACACGCACACGCCGCTTTGCCTTCATGCCGAGGGGAATCCAGTCGATTACGCACGTCACGCGCAGGCCATCGGACTGGCTGAGATCGGCCTCTCGGACCACAATCCGATGCCGGAAAAGTATGATGACTGGCGGATGCTGATCTCAGACCTGCCGCGTTATTTTGAACTGGTGCAGGAAGCTCGTGAGGCACTGCCTGATTTCCCGATCCGGCTCGCGCTGGAGTGCGATCACCTGGAAGGACGGGAAGGCTGGATCGAGCAGACGACTGGCATGGCGGACTGGGATTACCTCATCGGCAGTGTGCATTACATTCATGATGGCATCGCCGTCGATGACCCGAAGCATGTCTCGCGCTGGAAGTCTGCGACCGACATCGAGCACATGTGGGGCATGTATTGGAAGCTCTACGAGCAGATGATCCGCACGCGGCAGTTTGATTTTCATGCCCATCCCGATCTGGCGAAACGCTTCGGTCTGCGGCCCGAAGGCGATCTGCGCCGCTACTACGAGCCGGTGATCCAGGCTCTGGTGGACACCCAGGGCGTGCTGGAGGTGAGCACGGCCGGTTTGCGCAAAGATGTGCGGGAGATCTACCCAGCGCGCGAGATGCTGGAGATGGCCTTTGCCGCCAAGGTGCCCATCGTGATCAACTCCGACGCGCATCTGCCCACGGATGTAGGCGTGGATTTCGACAAGGCGCTGACACTGGTCCGCAGTGTGGGTTACACGACGACGATCCGGTTTGAGAAGCGGCAGAGGAAGATTGTTCCCCTGCCGGAGACATGGCCGGTGCGCTGAGGCTCAGGGCTTGGCAATACCCTTGATGCTGAAGTCGTCATACTCCACGTCCACAGCATTGGTGGTGAGGCTGACGAGGGACTTGGTGTCGTGGGCGATGCCGGCGGAGGTGAAGCTGCCGACTTCTTTGCCGTCGATGCTGACGCTGATCGTGTCGCCGCTCGTCGTGACGACGAGGGTGTGCCAGTCACCGAGGGCGAGCTTCACGGGGACGCGCTTCTGTTTGCTGGCGAGCAGCTTCTTTTCGTCGTCGGTGAGTTGGTTGGCTTTTTTGCGGTCGTAGAGGCCACCTTCGAGGTTGAAGCCGCCGGTCTTGGCATCGGCGAGATTCACGCCGGTGGGGGAGATGGACGCCTGGCAGATGTGACCGGCGTGGGATCCTTTGTAGCCCTTGTCGTCGAACCACACATTGAAGCTCTTCGCCTTGTCGCTGACGAAGCGGAACTTCACGTTTACCTGCAGGTCCTTCTCGCCTTCAAACTTGATGTTATCGACCGCGCTGTGGTCGGAGGTCGGCGCGGTGATGCCAACGAGCACGCCGCCTTTGACGACGCTGCTGCTCTTGTAGTGCCCCCAGCGCGGCCCGAAGCCCTCGGCGGAGAAATCATCGGCGAAGATGACGCGCGGGTAATCGGCGGCAAAGGCTGTGGTGGCGAGGAAGGCGAAGGCGAGCAGTGTTTTCATGAGGCGGTGGGAACGTC
>CAYMHJ010000383.1:0-5955 GCA_964390165.1 uncultured Prosthecobacter sp.
AGATCGCCATGATGGGCGGCGTCGAGTTCACCCTGCCGCAGGCGGACATCGCCAAGCGCGAGGTCTCGAAGCTCAGCACGATGCCCGAAGGCCTCTTTGATGCCTTGCAGCCAGAGATGGTGGTAGATCTCGTGAAGTATCTGCAAAGCGGTGCGGCACCCGCAGCAAAGAATTCATCCAAAGGCGAGGCGAATGCGGTTCCTGGGGCGCTCGAAGGCGAAACGCTGAAGATCATTTCCAAAACGGGCGGCAGCACGCGACCGCAAAACATGGGCGGCTTCGGCAGCGAGTGGAGTGGTGGCGCGCAGCTTTGGTGGACTGGCGGCAAGCCAGATCACAAGCTCACGCTGGCCATTCCGGTCAAAGAAGCCGGCAAATACACGCTCTACGGAGCGCTCACGATGGCCAAGGACTACGGTGTCGTCAGCATCACGCTCGACGGTAAGCCCGTGACCTCGTCGTTCGATGGCTACAATTCCTCCAAGGTCATCCACACCGGCGAAAAAGAATGGGGCACACATGAACTGTCCGCCGGTGACCACCAGCTCACCTTCACGCTGGCGCCGCCGAATCCCGAGGCGAAACCCGGAAACATGGTCGGACTCGATTATGTGAGGCTGGAGAGGAAGTGAGTCATGAATGAATTCACCCGCCCTTCCCGCCATGGAAACCCGCAATATTCACCCTTTTGACAGTGTTGCCTTGCTCAATGCAGTGCCAGCCGCAGGTCAGGTGGATGCCGTTGTGGAAGTCTATACGCCTGACGAGTTCGAGGTGGAGTTTGTGGACCTGCACGGAAAGACGCTGAGCGTGCGCACCTGCCATCGGAATGAGCTGCTGCTTCTCAGGCATGAGGCATTGGCGGCGGTATAATTTCCATGCGCGACCTCCACTCCACCAAGGTCATGTAGCTGAGAGCCTGGCTGTTTCTTTTCATCGGCCCGCTCTCCGTAGGCTGGAGTTAGCCTCAGCCTTCGCGCAGCCGGCTCGCCACGTCACGCGGCACACGCGAGAGCACACGGATCGGCGGGACGCCGCCGTCACTCTTCTGGAAGAGCGCCAGATCCAGCTCAAAGCCAGGATAGCTCGTATTGATGCACTCGCTGCCTTCGATGATCGTCTCCCCTTCGGCAAACATGCCAGCGATGGCAAAGGCCATGGCGATGCGATGATCGTGATAGGTCGTGATCGTCGCTCCGTGCAGCTTGGCTCCGCCGATGATCTCCATCCCATCCTCATACTCGATGACCTCCACGCCCATGCGGCGCAGATTCTCCGCTACAGCGGCGATGCGGTCGGTCTCCTTCACGCGCAATTCGCGGGCGTCCTTGATCAGGGTGTTCCCACGCGCCAGGGCGCCAGCCACCGCCAGGATCGGCAGTTCATCAATGACGTTTGGGATCTCGTCACCGCCGATCACCGTCGCATTCAGATCACTTCCTTGGACCACGACATTGCCGCGAGGCTCGCCTGAGCTGTCCGTCTCGTAGCTGGTGATGTGCGCTCCCATTTTCAGCAGCACTGCAATGACGCCCGTGCGGGTCGGATTCAGGCCCACATTTTTTAAAGTGATCTGCTGCCCCGGACTTGCCGCAGCGGCCACCATCCAGAAGGCCGCGCTCGATATGTCCCCCGGCACCACGATGTCCGTCGCGCGTGGCACCTGACCGCCATAGACGGAGATCGCATTGCCATCGCGCAGCCACTTCACGCCAAAGTGGCTCATGATCCGCTCTGTGTGATTCCGTGTCGCCACAGGTTCGATCACCGTCGTCTTGCCCGGTGCAAACATCCCTGCAAGCAGCACGGCACTCTTCACCTGCGCGCTCGCCATCGGCAGCGTGTAGGTGATCGGCTTCAGCGGACTGCCCGTGATCCGCAGCGGCGCACAAATTTTCTCTCCCTGACCCTCCACTTTGGCACCCATCAGTGCAAGAGGGTCCGCCACACGCTTCATCGGGCGTTTCGAGAGCGAAGCATCTCCGATCATTTCAGCTGTGAAGTCCTGTCCGGCCAAAATGCCTGAGAGCAGACGAATCGTCGTCCCTGAGTTCCCGCAGTCGATCGGCCCCGTCGGTGCCTTTAACTTCGGTCCATGGCCCGTGATCGCCATCTTCACCAGGCCCACGCCTTCGAGTTCTTCCAGCGGCTCCACCACCGCACCCATCGACTCCATGGCCTTCACCGTGCAGAGGCAGTCCTCACTGGGGAGGAAACCCTCGATCACCGTTGTGCCATCCGCCATGCCCGCAAACATCGCGGCGCGGTGGCTGATGCTTTTGTCTCCGGGGACAGAGATCTCGGCGGGGAAGGACTTGAGTTTGCGAACTTTAAGAGTGGCCATGAGGGTGGGAAAAGTCACTTCGTCCGGGAAACCTGGCATTTCAAGAAATCAGCAGACCAATGCTCAAGGATTCTCCATGCCAGACCCAAGAGTCACTCTGAGCGCGATGTCACCTCCGGCTTGCCGGAATGCAGTGGAGGTTTCAGGGTGGCGGTGTTGACCATGATTTGCCGCCTTCTCCCGACCTCCTGCATATTCCTAGCCCTGGCGTCTGCTGCGCTGCTAGGGGCGGACTTCCCTGCCCTGTACAATTCCGACCCCGGCGATGCCCAGCCGCCGACGCCGCAGGAGTCGCTCGCGATGCTGAAACTGCCGCCGGGCTTCAAAGCGACACTCTTCGCGGCGGAGCCGGATGTACAGAATCCCATCGCCATGGCCTGGGATGCCAAGGGGCGGATGTGGGTGGCGGAGAACTACACTTACGCGGAGCGGCAAAAGCGCTTCGACCTGGGGCTGAAGGACCGCGTCATCATCCTCGAAGACAAAGACTGGGATGGCGTGGCGGAGACGCGGAAGGTTTTCACGGAGGACGTGCAGATGCTGACCAGCGTGGAGGTCGGTCGCGGCGGCGTGTGGCTGATGTGCCCGCCGCAGGTGCTCTTCATCCCGGATCGCAATGGCGATGACATCCCAGATGGCGAGCCCGAGGTGGTGCTGGATGGCTTCACGGTGGCGAAGGACAACTACCACAACTTCGCCAACGGCCTGCGCTGGGGACCGGACGGCTGGCTTTACGGTCGCTGCGGGCATTCCTGCCCCGGCAGGCTCGGTGTGCCCGGCACGCCGGACGAGCAACGCATCCCGATGAAGGGCGGCATCTGGCGCTTCCATCCCGAGCGGCAGATCGTCGAGGTGCTGACCCACGGCACCACGAATCCCTGGGGCCACGATTGGGATCAAAACGGCGAGATGTTCTTCATCAACACCGTCACTGGCCATCTCTGGCACCTCATCCCCGGCGCTCATCTCGTGGACTCGAACACGATGAATCCGCTGATCTATGAGAAGCTGGACACCATCGCCGATCACTACCATTACGACCGCACGGGTGCCTGGAGCGAGTCCCGGGATGGCAAAGCGAATCATCTGGGCGGCGGCCACGCCCACATCGGCATGATGATCTATCAGGGCGACCAATGGCCCGAACAATACCGCAACAAGCTCTTCACCCTGAACATGCACGGCCGCCGCGCGAATGTGGAGCGTCTGGAACGCAACGGCAGCGGCTACGTCGGCAAACACGAGCCCGATGTCTTCCTCACCGACGATCCCTGGTTCCGAGGCATCGAGATCAGCACCGGCCCCGACGGCAGCGGCTTCATTTTGGACTGGAGCGATACCGGCGAATGCCACGAAAGCACCGGCGTGCATCGCACGAGCGGGAGAATTTTCAGGATCAGCTATGGGGAGGCGAAGAAGCCTGAGTTCCTTGGGATTCAAAAAGAGCAACCAATCACGACCGAGTATCAGCTCTATTCCAAGAACGACTGGCACATTCGACGGGCTAGAAGCCTCATCTATGATGTAAAAGGTCTCAACAGCACCGACTCGATTCTTCGTGAGATTGCAGAGTCACACATGAGTGCAATTCGCACTAAACAGCCCACAGAGTGCTTGTTACGTAGCCTTTGGACACTGAATGCGTTGTGTACGCGTGGGGTGATTGTGAAGAAAGAGTTCAAGAAGCTACTTACCGAACTCCATTCACATGACGACGACGCTTTGAGGTCCTGGAGTGTTCGCCTTCTCACAGATTTTTGGCCGATGGATACGATTGAGGGAAAATGCCAGAATCTCGGCCTCAAATGGGCAGCTAGCCCTGATGTGGCTAAAATTATCGAAATCGCCCGCACCGACAAATCCAGCCTCGTCCACCTCACTCTCGCCAGCACGCTCCAGCGGCTGCCTTTGAAGCACCGTCCCGAGCTCGCCATCGAGCTGCTGAAGCACGCGGAGTATGCCGACGATCCCTTCCTGCCGCACATGGTCTGGTTTGGCATCAGCCCGCTGGCGAAGCATGACCCGGCGGCGCTGGTGAAGATCGCTCAGAATTGCACCTGGCCGAAGACGTTGAAGTGGATCTCCCGCAGTCTCGCCACGCAACCGGAGCATCTGAATGCGCTGCTGACGAGCGCGAAGCCTGAGCAGGCGGCGAACATCCTCGAAGGCATGGCAGAGGCCTTCAAAGGTCTGCGCAAGGTGCCGAAGCCAGCGAGTTGGGACGCCTTCACCGTTCTGGCGAAAGGCCAGACCACCCTCATCCGCGATCTCTCCATCCTCTTCGGCGATGGCCGGGCTCTCGATGACGTGAAAAAGATCGTGCTGGATGCCCAGGCAGAGATTTCCACGCGCGAGGCGGCATTGAAGACACTAATCGAGGCACGTCCCGCCGACCTGCGCGCGGTTTGTGAAGGGCTGCTCGATGTACGCGGGCTGAACGTGACCGCGGTGCGCGGGCTGACGCTCTTTGATGACCCGGCCATCGGACAGCGACTGGCGAAGGATTACCGGAAGTTCGCCACCGCTGACCGCCCCGCCGTGCTGGATGCGCTGGTGTCCCGCCCCGCCTGGGCCGCGGCGATGCTGGAGAGCGTAGGCAAGGGCCAGATCGCCCGCACGGAGGTGACGGCCTTTCACGCGAGGCAGATTCGCGGCTTCAATGACGAAGCTCTCTCGAAGAAGCTGACCGAGGTCTGGGGCGAGTTGCGC
This sequence comes from uncultured Prosthecobacter sp., assembly GCA_964390165.1. Classification (GTDB taxonomy): domain Bacteria; phylum Verrucomicrobiota; class Verrucomicrobiia; order Verrucomicrobiales; family Verrucomicrobiaceae; genus Prosthecobacter. The sequence goes on from CAYMHJ010000383.1 coordinate 5,054, forward strand.
GAGTCCGCTGCGGACAAAAAGGAACTCATCGAGAAGCTCAAGAAGCAGCTCGACGCGCCCACTTTGGCGAAAGCCAACCTCAGCCAGGGGCGCATGCTTTTCACTGCGGTCTGCGGTGCCTGCCACGTCATGTATGGGCAGGGCGGGAAGCTGGGGCCCGACCTCACAGGCAGCGGGCGGGCGAACATCGACTACCTGCTGGAAAACATCGCCGACCCGAGCGGCGTGGTCACAGCCGACTTCCGCATGAGCCTGCTCACCCTCAAAGACGGCCGCGTGCTTAGCGGTGTCATCGCCGAGTCCAACGCACGAACCTTGACCCTCCGCACCTTGACCGAGTCTTTGACCCTTGACCGTGCTGACATCACTAAAACCGAGACCTCCCCCATGTCCATGATGCCGGAAGGCCTGCTTCTTGCTTTCCAGCCGGAGCAGATCCGCGACCTCATCGCTTACCTGATGCATCCAGTGCAGGTGAAGTGACCGCCTCCGCCCTTGACTCCCCCGCCACCTCCGCCGAAGAACCCGCTCCTTTTTCCCTCCCCTAAAATGCCCCGCCGAATCTCCTACCGCGACGCCATCCGTGAAGCCCTCGACGAAGAAATCGCCCGCGACCCCATGGTCGTCGTTATGGGTGAGGAAGTCGCTCAATACAACGGTGCCTACAAGGTGACCCAGGGTCTGTGGGAAAAGTGGGGCGACAAGCGCCTCGTCGATACCCCCATCAGCGAAGCCGGCTTCATCGGCATGGGCATCGGCGCCTCCATGCTCGGCGTGCGCCCGGTGATGGAGCTCATGTTCTGGAGCTTCTACACTGTGGCCTGGGATCAGATCGTGAACAACGGCGCCATGGTCCGCTACATGTCCGGCGGCAAGATCAATGTGCCCATCGTCATCCGTGG
>CAYMHJ010000384.1:0-3955 GCA_964390165.1 uncultured Prosthecobacter sp.
GTTGCCGCCGAGAAAGGAAAAGGGTTCGAATGGGACAATGCGGGCAAATGTGCGCCCGAGGACTTGGAGCGCCTGCGGTTTGCCGCCTGTGATGGTGACGACCTTTGTGCCCGTGATCCATTTCGCAGGAGTCCTGCCAAAGGTGACTTCAAATAAGTAGTAGTAGATCAGCGCGACGAGGATGCCGAAGATCCAACTGTTAAGAGGATTCTCTTCGTCCATCCACTCGCTGAAACCTGTGATGACGCCCATGGCTTCGAGCATACCCAGTCCAAAGGCGATGACGAAGCCTGCGCCCGCCTGGCCGAATTGATCAAGGATGTAGTTCAAAAAACGTCTGCCGCTTCCGGCGGGTCCGAAGCGCTCCATATCCACACCATGCTCGGAGCTGACGGTGACATCCGTCATCGGTGGTGCGTAGGGGTTCATTTCATCACCATCGAACTCTGGAGAGGGGGCTGGGTTCATGCCCGAATGATATGCCGAGTGAGGCGGGGGCTGCACAAGACAAAAAGTGGGCTGAGCATTGGCATTGAATCCACCTGCCTTCCGGCGTTAATAGCCCTTTCCCCATCCATCCACATGAAAGCCACCTCTCTCGTCCTCTGTCTTGCACTGCTGCTTATCCCAGGCTGCGAAACTGAGCCAAAGAAGAAAGATAGGATGCCGCCGCCCGTCGCTTTGCCAGGCTCGGAGCCCGTGCAGGCTGATCGTCCTGCCGCGCCGACGGTGGATGCTTCAGGCGTGGTGACGACACCGAGCGGGCTGCGTTACCGCGTGCTCGCCTCAGGGCCGATTGATGGGAGGTCACCTTCCACCTTTGACTCCGTTCTCGTCCACTATCGCGGCACGCTGACGGATGGCTCGGTCTTCGACAGCTCCTATGACCGAGGCATGCCCGCCACCTTTGGCGTCGGTCAGGTGATCCCAGGCTGGACCGAGGCCCTTAAAATCATGAAGCCAGGGGACAAATGGATGCTGCACATCCCCGCAGCTCTCGCCTACGGCGGCCGCGGCGCAGGAGCAAAGATCCCCCCGAACAGCGACCTCATCTTCCAGGTCGAGCTCCTTCAGGTGATCCCCGGCTTCTGAGCCCGCAGGCATTGTCCGATCAGGCATCCCTTGTCAGCAGAGAAATAGTCGCGCTAGGCGTGCCATACTGCTTGCAAGCCAGGGCGGGCTGCTTTAAACCCCGCGTCCCATGGAAACGAACTCAAAGTCCGTCCTGACTGACCTCCAGGCGTTCGACGTGGCGAGCCTTAAAGGCCGCCTGATCGAACTCCGGAGGTATCTTTGACGTACCGAAGCTAACCGAAGAGCTGAACGCTCTGGAACATAAGATGACTGCGCCCGGATTCTGGGACAGCCAGAACTCGGCGAAGAAGGTCATCGACCGCGCCAACATCATCAAGAAACAGATCGAACCGCTCGGCGGTCTCGAAAGCCGGGTGGAAGACTTTCCCGTACTCATCGAGCTGGCCAGAGAGCAGGGCGATGTGCAGAGCATCAAGGAAGTCCAAAGCGAATATGACGCCATCAACAAGGCCATCGCCGCTTATGAACTCGACCTCCTTCTCGCGGGGCCGTTTGATCGCGGCAGTGCTTTCTTGATCATCCATTCGGGGGCCGGTGGCACCGAGGCCTGTGACTGGGCGGACATGCTAATGCGCATGTATGTGCGCTGGAGTGAACGAAAGGGCTATAAAGTCCAGATCATCGACCATCAGGAAGGCGACGACGTGGGCACACGTTCCGCGACACTGGAAATCCAGGGTGAAAACGCCTTTGGCTTCCTCAAGAATGAGCGCGGCGTGCATCGCCTCGTCCGCATCTCCCCCTTTGATGCCGCGAAGAAGCGCCACACTTCCTTTGCTTCCATCGACGTCACGCCTGACAACGAAGAGGACATCAACATCGACATCCGCGATGATGATCTGAAAGTCGATACCTACCGCGCAGGCGGCAAGGGCGGCCAGAACGTGAACAAAGTGGAGACCGCCGTCCGAATCACCCACATCCCCAGCGGCGTCATCGTTGCCTGTCAGGTGGAGCGCTCACAGCCAAAGAATCGCGCCAAAGCCATGGCCATGCTGAAGGCCAAACTTTACCAGATCGAGGAAGACAAACGCACCGCCGAAGTCGCCCGCCAATACGGCGAGAAGACCGATATCGGCTGGGGTAGCCAGATCCGCAGCTACGTCTTCCAGCCCTACCAGATGGTCAAAGATCTGCGCACGGGGGAGAAGACCAGCGACATTTCCGGTGTCATGGATGGCGACATCGATGCCATGATCGAAGCCAAGCTGCGCGGCAAGAAGGCTGGTGAGGGAGATGTCGATGATGACCTTTAGGGCAGGGAAGCTGGAGGGTGTGTAATTCACCATCAAGTCCCAGGTGCCATGCGGTGTCCTTCAGGGAGCGCCGATGCCGCCCAGAAGATTGGCGGCATCATTACCAATGAGAGACAAAGCGTCTTGATTGGCAAGAGCTTCGGGGTCGAACACGACGCCTGCTCCGTCGTTGGCGAGGACGCTGCCCAGGTCTTTCTGCAAGACAATATCAGCAAGGCTGGCCCAATCCTGTCCGACGAGCGTGTTGATGATCTTGGACATCTCGAAGGGGGGGATCTGTTTGCTGCCGATCTCGACAATGTTCCCGCCACCTGCGGCCACGATGTTGCCGCCACCTGCGGCCACGATGTTGCCACCACCTGCGGCCACGATATTGCCCCCACCTGCGGCCACGATATTGCCCCCACCGGCCGCGACGATGTTCCCGCCGCCAGCCGCGACGATGCCTGGAGGATTGGTGAAGGTGATAAAGCCAAGCGGGGCAAGACCGGCTCCGTCATTGGCGACGACGTTGCCCCCACCGGCCGCGACGATGTTCCCGCCGCCGCCAGCGACGATATTACCCCCACCGGCCGCGACAATGTTCCCGCCGCCAGCCGCGACGATGCTGTTCACGGTATGTAGTTCGTCGAGGATCTGATGCACGTTCCGGTAGGCATTGATGCTGCCGCCGACGAGAACTTGCTGGCCCGTGGTGGCTCCAGCGGCGAGGGCGATGCTGTTGCCTTCTCCATAGATGAGGAAAGACTTTCCTGGCATCTTCCCAGCGAGCAAATTGTAAGGACCGAGGATCGCGCTCCTGCCGCTGCCGAGTGGAATGACGAGGGTGCCGTTGTCCATCTGCACGAAATCCGGTCCGCCAAGGCTGACGACATTCGAGTTGAAGGTGATCTGCTTGGTAAAGCCACCGAGGAGATTACGCATGCTGTCATCCACAAAGTTTCCGACTCCCTGCAGAAGGTCGCCGACACCCTGCCACCAGTCCACGGCACCACTTCCGTCTTTGCGGACTTTGACGGTGATGGGGCTGGCTGACTTGGCCGCTGCGTTGCTGACGGAGATGTAGGCAGATTTGTCGATGATGGAGCTGCCGGGGAAGATCCGGTTCACATGAACGACCATTTTGACGCAGTAGATGGCTGCGGGCGGGAGGTTGGCGAACTTCCAGCGCACGACATCAATGGTGCCGTCCTCAAGGCGGCGCTTGCCTTTGATCTGCTCGATCTTGAAGTAGCCGGGGGAGAAGTTGGCCGTTTGGGAGTTGTCGCCCTCCACAGGATTGTAGGACAGAGGGTCGGTGGAGATCAGCCGTGTGCCGTAGGGGACTTGCATGGCCACTTCGCCCGCTCCGGAGGTTTCGTAACCGCTGTTTCCGAAGAAGATAAAGAAGTCGCATTCGTTGCCCTCCTGGACGGAGGCATAGGAGACGCGGCCAATGAATACACGCGTGGCGGTGGGCGTCTGCTGGATCGGGGTGGTGATGCTGAAGCTGCCATCGGCGTTCTGCTTGGCGATGGCTGGCGGTGGAGGGCTGGCGGTGGAGGCTTTTTCCTTAGCTGGCGGGGGAGTAAAGACAGAAGTAGAAGTGACCTTTGTGGCGATGA
>CAYMHJ010000384.1:4055-5952 GCA_964390165.1 uncultured Prosthecobacter sp.
GGCGATGAGGGCGCTGTAGTTCTTCAGCAAGCCCTTTGCGAGAAGTGTGGGCGGGAATGGCTGGGTCATGTTTAACACGAGCTGGCGAGTGACGGTGGCGCCGGGGGGCACTTCGCCAATATCAAACACGGCGGTGCCGGGTGAGCCGGTGATGGCGGCATCGTAGGTGGCATTGCGTTTGTCGATGGGCTGGCGTCCGCTCGTGGTGGTGAAACCCGCGGGGATGGGGATGCGGAGCTGGGTGTCGTTGGCGAAGAAGTCTCCCTTGTTCGTGAAGACGAGGTCATAGGCTATCTGGTAAACACCGTTCGTGCCGCCGATGAAACCGTTGTCGCGCGGGCGGGGGCGCTCCATGGCGAACTCGAGTTTGGCGACGACTTTGGCAAACTCGATGGGCGGTGTGCCGATGACGGGGTAGTAGAAGTCCGGGCAGGTGAGCTCCAGCCCTGCTCCTTTTTTATGCACGGCGGAACTCAGCGCAGCGATGTATTCGCCACGCCCGACTTTGGGCGTGAGCTGGACGCGGTAGGTGAGTTTGTGCGTGTTTGGCGCGGCCATCGCTGGGAGGGTGCCGAGGTCGTAAGCGAAGCTGCGGATGGCCTCGGGGCCGTCGTATTTGCTGTTGCCGTTCTGGTCGAGAAATTCGGACTTTCCGGAAGTAAAGTCGGCCAGGTCCTTTTTCCCTGTCGTGGCGATGGAACCATCGTTGTTGCGGTCAATGAAGGGCTCGCCACCGGGGGAGAGGAGGTTTCCATTGACATCAAAGAAAAGGAAGTCGGCTGAGCTGTTTTGCACGGTGCCGTTGACGCTGAATTTGCGCATAAATGCATCGGTGTCATAGACGAAGCGGCGGAGGGTGCCAGCGGTGACGTCGGTGGTGAAGTTTATCACGACACCGGTCGCGGTTTTGGCCAGGGTGAACTCGGTGGCAGAGAGCACGGTCTTGACGAAATAGATCGTGGTCATGGTGAGCCCAGCTCCACCAGTGAGATAGGGGAGGCGGACTTTTTGACCGACAGTGAGCTGATGCGGAACTTCTGAGGTAAATGTGTCCGTGAGAGCTGAACCGACGATGGGGTTATCGGCATTGATCTCGGTCTCGAAGGGGATGCCATCGTAGATTTCGGTCTCGGCAGCAGGCGCGGTGCCGTAGTTCCAGGTCCCGATCTCATATTCGATCTGCCGCCTGCCATCGACGAAGATGCCCGCGATGTCGGAGCTACCGAGCTTCGTCACTGTGTCTGAGACGGCCAGCTTTTGCAGGCCGATCTCTGGACGTGAGGTGGGGGGCACGGCGGAGACGAAGGTGCGGGCGATGTCTGAGAAGGGAATGAAGCCACCACGCGCTGCGATGACGCCGCCGCTGGGGGGGGTCCCGGTGAAGTCGAAATTCAGGTTTTGGATCTGGACATTGAAGGACTCGCCATTACGCGTGAGCTTTTCGAAGAGGTCATAGGCGACGCGCACGGTGAACCTCAACTGGCGTGAGCCACCCGCTTCGATGTCGCCGACATTCCAGGTCAACATGCCGTTGTGGGGCGTGAAGCCTGGCTCAGTCAGTCCAATGGGCGTTTCCTCTAAAGTATCCGCCGTGATGCCGATGCCGAGGTAATTGCCTTCACCATCGCCATAGGCTGCGGTGATCAGGCGCGAGCCAGTCGGCACTTGATCCGTGACTTTGCCACCAGTGACGAGGTAGCTGGCTTCATTGCGGATGGTGAGTGTGTAGGTGATGAGATCGCCGGCGACGACAATGCTCTTGTTTTTCGCTGCGGTGATTTTGATCGGTGGAGAAACCGTCGTGCGGAAGGTGGGCATGAAGACCTCTTTTGCCGTACCGATCTTGTAAGTTAGCCGGTCGTTTTGGATGAGGCGGTTGTATTCGATCTGTTCGACG
>CAYMHJ010000385.1:0-5907 GCA_964390165.1 uncultured Prosthecobacter sp.
GAGCGGGTGGCTGTTAACCACTAGGTCGTAGGTTCGAACCCTACCTCAGGAGCCAATAACATACCGGCAGTGTAGCTCAGCGGTAGAGCAGAGGACTCATAAGCCTTTGGTCGGCGGTTCAAATCCGCCCTCTGCCACCACCACCGAACGACCAGAAGTCGTCAAATTAGGTTGGGGTGGTTCATTTCACTTCACCACCTCGTAGAGTGAGGCGATCCCGAGTGTCAGGCGGTGTGTCTTTACGGAGGTGAACCCGCAGGAAAGCATGAGAGACTCCATCGCTATGCCCGAAGGAAAGCGCTCGATCGAGCCGCAGAGATACACATACGCCTCTCTTTGTCCTGTGATCCAACCCGCGACGCGCGGCATGATGTGCTTTAGATACACGAGATAGGTTGTTCGGATCAGTGGAAGTGTGGGCAGGGAGAAATCGAGGACGTACAGCACACCACCAGGAGTAAGAACGCGATTCATTTCCTTCAATGCCACGGGCCAGGAGGCCATGTTGCGCAAACCGAACGCCACCGTCAACGCCTCGAAGCTAGCGTCTTGAAAAGGTAAATTCATACCGTCCGCAGCCACAAGCGGGTGAATGCTCCGCCGCTGGGCCTCACGCATCATGGGTACTGAAAAATCAGCACCTAGCAACTTGGCATGAGGACAGGCTTTTTGCACAGTGCCCGCTAGATCACCGCTGCCAGTGGCAAGATCCAGGATAAAGCCGGGGTTCCTTGCGGCAAGGAGTCGTGAGGTCTTGCGCCTCCAGAGGACATCGATCCCCAGACTGAGGACATGATTCGCAAGGACGTATCGGCGGGCGATGTTCGCAAAAGCTTGTTTAACAAATCCGGCGTCTTGCATGGGCAATGGCATCCCCGTAGAGGGATGGTGCGCTTGAGAGGACTCGAACCTCCACGATGTTACTCACTAGAACCTGAATCTAGCGCGTCTACCAATTCCGCCACAAGCGCATGAAATCTAACGGGGGGCGGATAGTTGACCAAGTCTCTGATATCTCAACCGAAAAATCGAAATAGTTGTGCTGCCTTTGGACGGAAGATTTTTGTAATCATCGAATACAAGCACTGACACCGAGGTCTGAATGCGCCTGCACGGTGCCAAGAAATGACTTGAATGACATCGAAAGTTAAGAATCCTTAAACACATGAACAGCACATCTCTTCAGCGCAGAATGGCGACCCTGCTCTGCCTTACCGCCTTTACGACGGTCAGCCTTGCTCAAAATTACAGCTATCCACAGCAGACAGCCCCGCCACCACAGTATCGTCAGCCTCCCCAGAGCTACCCCCAATACCCACAGCAAGCCTACCCGCAGCAAGGCCAGACACAATATGTGAGCCCCATGCAATTTCTGCCCACTTTTGGGCGCAAATTTGGTGAGATGTTTCGCCGTGTATTTTACGGGGATGCACCACCTGCTGGCTACAGCCAGCCAGCACCGCAGTATCAACAGCCATCCGGCAGGCTAGATCAACCACCGCCCGGCTATTATCAGCGCCCGCCTGCTCCGCCCCCCTATCAGATGCCACCGCAACAAGGATACCCACCACGCTATGAGACACCGCCAGTTCCTCGCGGCACTTCACCCGCCATGCCGCCGACCAGCCGAATGAACTCCGGTTCATCAGGCTCCAATTCAACGGCCAAAAAGTCCAGTTCGCAAAATCCAAAGAAGTCCACCACTCCATCAACCTCTGGCTCGAGCAAATACACGCCACCGGCAATTACTCGTGAATCTTCCCAACCACGATTTGAGGATGAACCTCCACCAACCATGCAACGCCCCAGCACGACTCAGGAGTTATCTCCGTCCAAGCTCCCAGGCAGCAAGCCAAGCGTCACCCAGAAAGAGTCCGGTGCAGAACAACAGCCCAACGCAGCAGCCAGTAGCGGCAGCTTCCTTCGTGGAAAAAAAACTGGCAAGGAGGGGCGTGTCATCAGCCCCTATCCACCTTATCGTGAACTCGATGTAACCGGGCTTTCCAGTGGATCGCTGGCGCTCGACCCTACCACACAAAAGGTTTTTGAAGTGCCCTGACCGGCTTTTGTAAACTTGGCATCTCATCACAGTTGCTGCATAGAAAAGGGAATAACTACACTCCCCTTCCCCATGTTTTCCACCGGCCAGAAAGTCGTCTGCATCAATGACCAGTTTGAACCTTGGGTCTATGATCTCTACACAGCCCTGCCAAAAAAGGGCCGAACATACACTGTCCGTGCCATCGCACCTGGCCGATCACAGCCGAAATTCAGCGTCAACGATGACGCCGAGATCAAGCTCACTTCTGCAGAGTTCGATATTCTTCTGCTCCTGAAGGAACTCCAAAACGGTGAAGATCCTCATTCTAGCACCAAACAGGAACTCGGCTTCCGCGCCGAACGATTTGCCCCCCTGGAGGAAGACAGCGAGGAGGAGGAGGCCGGTGAACTTATCGGAGTCGGCACTGGCAAGGAAGAATGGCAGCGCGAGTTCTAGCCCGGCTGAGTGCGTTCATATGCCAAGCCGCGCATTATTCATCAGCGCCGGTTTCTCAAATTCATCGTGGCGGGCGCTGAACCCAGATCGATTATATTCATCCAGAAGCCGCTTCAAAGCGGTCGAAAGGTATCTGAAGAAAAGCGCGATCCTCATAGACCATGAAAAGCAACTATCGAGCCGCGATTCAATCCACCTCCGATGAGTGCCGTGTATCACTTCGGCACAGTAACAGCGGTGTCGCGCTCCTGGCCTTCCGACTCGCAGTCTTCATAATGATCGGACTGAACTGTTACGCGCAGGAGTATATGTCCGCCTTTCCGCATGGCTCGCCGGATGAGCCGCTACGCAAGGAACTCTCGCTCGCTAAGGCCGCGGAGTCGCTGGACCGAACGGCGGTGGCGTGGGTGCGGAAGAACAAGTGCGGCTCCTGCCACACAGGCTGGCCGTATGTGAGTTCACGCGCATTGCTGCTGAAAGAAGCGCCCACGGACTCGCTCGCGGAGGTGCGCGCCTTTTTCGAGGGCCGCATCACGAACTGGGATGCGGATGAGCAGGTGAAGAAGCACCAACATCGCGAGATCGTCGGCACTTCGGCAGCGCTGGCGATGCACGACGCGCAGTCCACGAGCAAGCTGCATCCCGTCACGCGGCAGGCGCTCGACCGCATGTGGACGCTCCAGCGCAAAGACGGCGCGTGGAGCTGGCCGAAGTGCAGTTGGCCGCCTTTTGAGGTGGATGATTATTACGGAGCCGTGCTGGCCGCCGTCGGCGTGGGTCATGCACCGGAGAACTACGCTCGGAGCGATGCCGCCAAGGCGGGTGTGGATAAGCTGCGCGACTATTTGAAGAAGACGCCAGCGCCGAACCTGCATCATCGCGCCTGGCTGCTCTGGGCCGCCGTGCGGCTCGATGGACTGCTCGGAGGTGAGGAGAAGCAAGGCACCATCCGCGACATGCTCGCGCTCCAGCGTGAGGATGGTGGCTGGAGCATGGAATCACTCGGCCAAGAATGGACAGGCCGCGAGGGCGAGAAAGCCAACCCCAACGCTCCCAGCGATGGCTACGGCACCGGCCTCATGGTTTTCGTTTTGCGCGAGGCTGGAATCCACGCGAACCATGAAGCGCTCCAACGCGGCGTGAAATGGCTCTCCACGAATCAGCGCGAGTCAGGCCGCTGGTTCACCCGCTCGATGAACGGCGTGCCGCAGCACTACATCAGCGACACCGCCACCGTCTTTGCCGTGCTCGCGCTGAAGGCGTGTGAATGACGCCGAAGGGCAAGATGCCGTGTCGTAAGTTGTCGACTCGTCCGCCGTTCATCAGCGACGACATGAAATGCTCAACCGACCGCCTAAATCCCATGAAGGTTCCGGTCGCCGCACCGATACGTCGCAATCAATGAAACGTCTTCTCGCCATTACCGCGCTTCTTTTGGCTATTGGGCCGACGGGTGGCGTTGCTGCCGCAGCCATCGTGCCCGACCGGTGGGCCGGTGTCGTCGTGGACGATGAGTCGGCGGAATACATCGGCAAGTGGACGCGAAAGGCGAAGCAATCATGCCTCGTCGGCAAGACGTATCATCACGACGACAAACAGGATCCCAGCGTGAAGTCAGCACGCTTCACGCCCGATTTGCAAGAGGGCGGGCAATACGAAGTGCGGTTGCTCTGGGTGACGGACGCGAACCGGGCGACGAATGTTTCCGTTAGTGTGTTTAGCGACGAGGGCGAAACGAAGTGCGTCGTGGATGAACGCGAGCAACCTTTGGTCAGCGGCGTGCCGCGAGCACTTGGGGTGTTCCGCTTTGCGGCGGGGAAGAAGGGCTCGGTGGTTGTTTCAACTGCGGGTGCCGATGGTTTTGTTGTCGTGGATGCGGTGCAGGTCGTGCCCATCGCGCTCGCCAAGGCAGAGCGAGCGGCGGTGAAGGACCTCCTCGCCGAACCGCGAGCGGTGCGTCACACCGCCTCCTCGCCTGCGCATCTGCGCGTGGAGTGGGACGATGCCGCGACGGACGAAACGGGTTACCGCATTTGGCGGCGTGAGGTCGGCGGCGCTTGGTATCTAGCGGGCGAGAGCAGAGCCAATGCCACGCATTTCGACGACGGCGGGATGCAGGAGCTAACGGCCTACGAGCACAAGGTCGCGGCCTTCAACGCCTCCGGCGAAGGGACGGCGGCGGCCACGCCACGCGCGACTCAAACGCCGCGCATGGAACCGCACCTGAAACCGGAAGTGCTCATTCCAGCAGGTCGCACCTTTCCCTCAGGACCTGCGGCGGTGACGTTGAAGTCGGGCGAGTTGCTGCTCGCGTATCAAACGGGCAATGCCGAGCATCGGCGAAATCACATGCAGGCGAGTGTGTGGTCTATGACCTCACGCGACGGCATTCGCGGCTGGTCGGAGCCGCGACTGGTGCTGACCGGAGGACGCGAAGTGATTTTCGGAAAGTGTGCTCTTGCTCGCCTTTCCGATGGTCGGTTGGGCATGACGTTCAGCCGCTGGATGTGCAATGAGAAGGGGGTGATCGTCAGTCGTCAGCGGCAGTTCATCTCATCCGGCGATGAAGGCGCGTCGTGGTCACCGCCTGTGGATGTCGGCCCGATGTCGGCAAACAACCAGACGCTCATCATCGGCGACAGTGACCGGCTTCTGGAATCACTTTCGAGCACGACGGGCGTGAACGAAGTCTTCGCCTCCGACGACCTCGGCGCGAGGTGGCGGTCGCTGGGAACCGTGCCGGGAAAAGGACTCGGTGAAGCGGCGCTCGCGCATCTCGGGGGTGGGCACCTTGTTTTTCTCAGCCGACACGAATGGCCCTTTTATCGGCTCAGCTTCTCGGCGGACAACGGCAGCACCTGGGAGAAGACCGAATCGCTGCTTTTCCTCGGCGGTGGCGACAATCCTCCCAAGCTCACGCTGCTGCCCGATGGCAAGACACTCGCCGCGATCGTCCATTCCTGGCACCCCGGCACGAAAGCGAAGGACCGTCGTCAACTCGCCTCGGTGATCAGCCGCGACGGTGGTCACACCTGGGACAATTTTCGCCTCATCGGCTTCGCTCCCGACGGCGCAGATGGCTTCCTCCAGCACTCCATCACGTTCGTCGGCGATACCGCGCTTCTTTTCTACGGTGGCGGATCGCGACACGACACCAACGACGGCAAGGACTTGCGCGTGTTGCGTCTGCACCAAGACTTTTTCACCTCGACGACGCCGTGGCCTTATGGCTGGCAAGGTCGGGCTTGGGTGCAGGCTAAGAAGTAATCAATTCATCCTTCCAACTATGAAAACAATCCTCCTCATCTTCATCAGCCCTTTTCTGGCACTCATTTCACCACATCATGTCGCGGCAGCACCGGTTTTTCGTGCGGGTGCGGCGACGAGCGTCATCACGCCCTCCATCAGTG
>CAYMHJ010000386.1:0-5884 GCA_964390165.1 uncultured Prosthecobacter sp.
GTACCTAGGATAGCGAGCGCCATTATTGATGCAATCATCGCCAAACATAGCCGCACCAGAGAATTCTATGCCGATGCGTTTGGAGCTGCACTTACCAGTGAGGACTCGATGGTCAACGCATTGAAGGCCGTCACGAACTGGATTTGGAAGCAGAGCGATAAGCAGGAGTACGCCCCAGAAGCTCACGGGCTTCTAGACTGGCTGCATGATGGCCATCCCAGGCTCGATGAGCGAATCGAAGCGCTGAGGATGCACAAGTTTTCCACAAAGGCAGGTCAGCGTGGGGCAAAACAGAAATCTCTGGCACCTCCGACCAATGCGGGCAGCATTCCTAAGCAAATGCCGGCAAGGCCAGCACCTGGCAATGCGTTAAAGCCATCCATGAAGCCGAAGCTGCGGGTTCCAAAGCCGCCACCATTGGAATGACTCTCTGGCAAGCGATGCATGAAATTCGCTCACTTAACCTTCTACTCCGTTAACTGTACTTAAAGGTAATACATTTCTACAAAGTAGACGCCAATTTGCGAGAGGCACGCAAGGTAGATTTCATTGTGCAATAATTCTCGATAATGAGCCTAATCATGACATGAAAAATCCTGACCCGAAGCTGTACCCTAGCCGTAACAACTTGGGCTACATCCTGTTCCTGCTCGACACATCGCAGTCGATGGCGACGCAGATTACCGGCATGCCCGCTAGCGAACAAGAATCAATGGTCGAGTATGCCTCTACCGTGCTGAATCACGTCTTCACAAGCCTGATTCACACCAATAGAGACGGCAATGATGTGATAATTGACCGCGTCTTCGTTGGACTCATCACCTACGGCACACCGAGGGTTCCATCTGTTCTGCCAGACGAAACAAGTGATAGTGATGTCGTCACCGTGTGTGAGGGGACGCTTTCAAAACTCGAGCCGGTCCTAGAGCCCTATCAGGCCAGGGTGACAACCCCGGAAGGTTCCACAGAGTGTCTGCTTTATCGCCTTGTGCCGAGGCTGGCCACTGTGGGGGGGCCTAGAGGGACACCAATGGCTGAGGCCTTTGAAATCGCTGCCGAGCGGGTCAAGACTTACCTCGAGTCGAGGTTTGGTGACGGACCAATCCCTGTGGTAGTCAACATCACCGACGGCGAACCCACTGACGAGGTCCGTGCTAGGGCTGCAGCAGCGGCCCTAACCAACATGGGGAACAAGCAGGGCAATGTCCTGCTGTATAACATTCACATCACTTCCACGTTTCAATGTGGAAAGTCTGACGATTTCCCAACCAAAGCCCCCAACGATCCCAGCGGTAAGTTCCTTTTCGATATTTCCTCGGTAATACCGGAATTTATGCGCGAGCACTTCGAAAGCCAAGGTTACAAGACGCCTGTGGGGGCACGGGGTTGTAAGGTTAATCAGGGCATATCAACGTTAATGAAGCTGGTGCCCGTATTGTCGGTGCTCAAACCTGGGGGTGATGCAGTAGGGAGATAAGCTGTAGGTAGAACCACATAAGGGCGTCGCAGGTTGCCGTTGAATATGTTGCGGCCGTGGCCCTATTGGGGCTCTATTGCAGACACGGAGCCACTTGGCGTTGGGATTAAATTCCGTGTGTCACGTTTGAGATTGTTCCATGCAGTCAACACAGATTATGACTACAATCGGGGTTAGATTTTTTCGCATCCCAAAAGTCGGCGAGCGAGGGAATGCGTCCTGCGAGGATAGCTGCGGCTTCACCCAACTTGGAGCCCACGCTGCCGTGGCGGACGGCGTTGGACATTCGCACCTTCCGGCAATGTGGGCGAGGATTTTGGTCGATTCGTTCTGCAAGAGTGAAGGTGCGTTAGACGACTTGGCCACGCGGGAAGGTTGGAGGGCCAAAGCCTTACAATGGTATGCAGATGAGATTAGGCAGCGCTCGCTTAACCTTAATTGTGGAGAGAGGATTCGTGGTCGAATCCAAATTCCCGCACCAGAAAGACCCTCTGCTGCAACCTTCTGCGGGGTTCGCTTCGAGGAAGACCCAACAGGACTGGTTGCAGAGGTGCTCTCAAGGGGAGACGCCTTTGGATTTCACATAAGGGCTGGTAAGCTTGTGGTTTCATCATCAGCACCTGTTGGCTCCAGTGGACTGGGGACTTGGGCAATAGAGTCCCACCCGGCGTTCGACTGGTCTTCGCTTGAAACCAAGCGTTGGCGATTGCAGCCACGGGATTGGGTTGTCTTGGCCACGGATAAGGTTGCAGCAAAACTATTTGAAGTTTGTTCCGACGAGAGTGATGCTGGCATTAATGACGTGCTGGAGATGCGGAATCTCGAATCTTTTCAGAGGTGGACGTCAGGGCTTGTCGAGGACGATCACACCCTTATGATTCTCGAGGTTCTTGCCGAAACCGACAAGGTGGCAGACCAACAGGCGCGGCGGGTAATCGTCTCAGACCGGGAGGGCTATTACACAATTGTGGAAGGATTGCTGTGCCCAGACCGGCTTAACGCCTCACGGGCTGCTGCGACGAAGCCGAAGGCTGAAGGAGCGGATCTTGCAATTGCCCCGCCTGCGACTTCGTCATCCGTGCCGCAGGCAACCGACCCGTTAGGTTTTGTTTTGTTGATAGCTACTTGCCTTCTGGCCACGCTTTACATTCTGGGAGGCTACATTCTAAACGGCAAACTGAGGGGTATCCAGGCAAGCGTTGAGGCTATCGGTTCGACATCCATTCGCAGTCAACTGACCAATCTGATGGAAAGGCAGAAGAGCTTAGATAGTTCGTTTGTCGCGATTTTATCTAGGTTGACTGAAGATCAAGCGAACCAAGGGAGGATCGGTGCGCAATTGCAGCGGCTGGCCGGCATGCTTGGCGAGATTGGTTCCGTCCAGGGTACCGTAATGACCAACGTTAATGACGGAGTAGCAAGACTGCGTGCTGCTATAGCGGATTCGCATACAAATATATCGCAGGTCCTTCAGCGCCAGGGTGAAGCCCTGCAAAGGTTGGACCAGGGAATTGGGTCGCTTCTTGAGCTAGAGGAATCTCAACAGGCCCGCGTTTTGCTTGGGAGCATTAACCCGCAGGATGTGCGCCGGGACGCAGCGAACCTATTGCAGGCGTTTAGAGAGGCCTATCCGCGCCTAGCGGCAAGGCATTTGAAGAGCGGCGGACCCGTATGTAATACGGTTGCCGTTGTGATTTTTATTGGGGAGGCTTCGTCGGATTTGCAGAGGGAGCTCACCGAGGTGGTCGAGTTGGCACAAATTCGGGCACAGTTTCGGTGGTTTGTGGTCAAGGCATCTGTAGAGCCATCGGGATCGGTATGGGCCGTTCCGATGGCAGATTTCCTGCTTAGCAGTCGGGAGTTACATCCTCACGCCGCCGTAGGCGGTGACCGCAACTCCGAGTGAGGAAGAGGATGATGAGGGCTGACATTACAAGCCTCAAGGCGACGTTGGGGAGCGGCAAGTGGCGCAGGCTGCTCACTTTTCCTGCGAGCGGCTTGATTCCAGATCCGGAGAATTTCAAGATGCGCGAGGTCACTAATCGGTTGGGTGTTCAGCCCTGGGCGGTATCTGGGGCGGCAGGTTGCGTTTTCAAGTTAGAGGAGTGTCCGCCTGCGATTCCGAACGATGTAGCCGGTGGAGGTCGCATTTGGATTCCGGGGGGCGCTTTTGGTCCCGGGCGGTGGGTGGTCCGGGGCTGGGCTAGGGGAGTGGTTGCTTCCGGTGGAGCTTCGGCAGCTAGCATTCAGCGTCGTGCATTTGCGCTAAAGGTGTGGTTTGCCAGTTCCGCCCACCTGGAGGCGGTTTATCGTGATTTGGATGGAGCGAAGAGCTCCGGTTTGCGAAAATGGCTGCCGGGTTTCACGTTTCAGAAGCATGGATTGCGTTGGGGCGCGGATACGTTTTTGCCGACTCTTATCATGCCATGGTGTCATGGGGAGTGGTTGGATGGTGCGGTGGAAGCGGCGGTTGTAGCACGAAAGGCGGATGAAGTCCGAAACATCCGGCAGGCCCTGGGGTCTATGGCCAGAGATTTGAAAGACCTCAAGGTCGCGCATCGGGATATATGTCCGGAGAACATTCTTGTTGAAAAGGGGGCCACTGGTGTCCGGCTTTCTCTGGTTGATTACGATGACTTTTGCACTACCTCCACAGAAGGGCACGTGAGTCTCTCCAATGGCCGTCCTGAATACCAGCACCCGTTGCGATTCTCTGCGGGGGATAAAAAGTATCTGTACGACGACCGGTATTCATTTCTGGTGCTTTATTTCGTTCTGCTATGTCTGGAGATCGCGATTGATGAGGAGGCCAATGGCAATCCTGATCTACTAGCCGGACTCCGTGAGATATCACCTGATCTTGCCCTGCCGCTATTCAAGTCGGACCAGTTCCGAAAATGCCGCATCATGCTTGAGAGGCCATCAGCGTTGCGGCGGCTTCTAGGTCGCCCTGATATCAGGTGCCTTGTTAGTAAACTTGAGGAATCTGGCCGCGCCAGATCACTGGGAGCGTTGCCTTGTGTCACCTCCGTGCTCGGGGCCGATGGCAGCCTTGCCCCAGATGAACTCAAGAAGTGGTCGGGGTTCCTCGCCAAACTGCGATTCACACTAGGGATATAGGCGTGCATGCGATTCGGATTGAAGCCAAAGCGGTTGCGTCTGGCCAAGTAATGTTGATTGGCTCACTGGTTTTTTGGTCGATCGGGGAAAGGGGTAGACCCTTTAACCCGGACTAGTCGGACATGTGTGAGAACGAGAACGGATCAGATGTTACGCCCTGCCGGCTATATGCGTTTTGGTTCGGTGAGCTCGCCGTTACTGTTGCATCTTGCCATGCTTGTGGTGGTTTGTCTGGCGGTGGCAGCGAGTTATCGGCGCACAAACGTGGAACTGGATGCCCTACGGCAGGCTTTGAGGAAATGCGCAAGCGGTAGAATGCCCAAGCTGGAAGGTTTAGCTTTCTCTGAGCTTCCCCGGACGGTCACGCCACCGCCGTCGTTCGGTCGTGGTGCGACGACTGGCCAGTGGCAACTTCAAGGTTCGGTTATGGACCGAGTTGCCGGTTCAGTACCCCTGCCATCCTTAGCCAAGACAAATTTACTTCAGGCACATTTGCCCAGCCCGGGGTATGTGCATCCGACGATTGAAACGTTTCACGGCGTGGTTAAGGGAGACACGTTGCACGATCTTGCCAGGAGATATCATACAAGTACTGCGGCCATTATGGAAGCGAATGGTTTGACTGGCAGTAAGATCCGTGTGGGTGCAACCCTTCGGATCCCGCTCAAGCAGCCGTGACGCGATGGCTTTCGACGAGCGGCAGATATTGTCAGGATGCTAATTGGGGAGATCGAGGTGTCTGGTAAGCGTTTGGCGTGTCGATGGTGGATTCGGTTACTTAGAAAAGGCTCTTGGCGGAAGTGCGAAGGGATTTTGCGACGATGAATTACCCAAGCGAATGGAGAGGAGGGTGGCTACAGTTTTGGGTCGTCACGCCACTGCGACGCCTTCTCATCTTGGTGGTGGGATCCATTGTGTTATTTACCTATTTTGCCCTGATCGGAGGGTTGGGGGAGTGGACGTGGCTGGTATCTCTTTGGTCGGAACACCGGTGGTTTGTTTTCGCCATCGTAGTCTTCGCCTATTTTCATTCTGGTCTTGTAAGTTTCTGGCTGGGGGCCAGCGTTTGGTTTGTTTCAACCGCATCCGTTAATAGATTATTTCCCGAGGCGTCTTTAGGTTGGTGGGCTTTCCTTGGGCTTTTTCCAGGGTCTTTTGCAGGCGCTGCAGCTCATCACTTCTTGAGTGCGAGAAGATTTGAGCGTCATGCAGATGATGATGATGATTGATCGGTAAGCGTTCGCCGAGCCCCATGGTGTACGGGTTAGCCCGGGCCGTGGTAGTCGG
>CAYMHJ010000387.1:0-5839 GCA_964390165.1 uncultured Prosthecobacter sp.
TGATGGAGTAGTTGCGGGTGCGTTCGATAGACATCAGAGGGCGGGCGGGGTCGGGGGCGGAGCTAGTAGCCGCGACGGTGGGGAGGGTCAAGGGGGGGAACGGGAAGCTCGAATGACGAATTCCCAGGACTCGCACTGGATTAGCTGATCATCGCCCGGAAGTCCCCTTCCCCGATGACCTTCACGCCGAGCTTGGTGGCTTTGTCGAGTTTGCTGCCGGCGTCTTCGCCAGCGAGCAGATAGGTCGTTTTGCCGCTGACGCCGCTGCTGACTTTGCCGCCGTGGCTGCGAATGGTCTCGGCGATCTTTTCCCGTTCCTCGCTCAGTGCCCCGGTGATGACCCAGGTGGTGCCGGCGAGCTTGTCGCTGGCAGCCACGACTTCCTGCTGGGCAAAAGTGAGGCCGCTGGCACGGAGTCGGGCCAGGAGTTCCACGTTCACTTCGTCGCGGAACCACGCGAAGAGGCTCTGCGCCACGACATCGCCGATGTCGGGGCACTGCACGAGTTCCTCAACACTCGCGGCGGCAACGGCGTCGATGCTGCCGAAGTGCTCCAACAGTTTCCGCGCGCCACCTGCACCGACATGGAGGATACCGAGGCCGAAGATCAGCTTCGCGGCGGGCTGAGCTTTGCTTTGCTCGATGGCCTTGAGGTAGTTGTCGATGCTCTTCGTGCCCACGCGCTCCAGCCGGGCGAGCAGGAGTTCGTTCAAGGCATAGAGGTCGGCGACATCGCGGACGAGCTTCAACTCCACGAGCTGCGCCACGACGGACTCGCCGAGGCCGCTGATGTCCATGGCAGCGCGGCTGACAAAGTGCTCGATTCGGCGCTTCACCACCTCGGGGCAATGCGGGTTCGGGCAGCGGATAACGACCATCTCTTCATCCTTGCTCACACCCCTGCCGCAGATCGGGCAATGCGTGGGCACGGTGATCACTTGCTCGGTTCCCGTGCGCTTCTCGGTCTTCACGCTCACCACGGCGGGGATAATCTCGCCGGCTTTTTCGATGATGACGAAGTCGCCGATGCGGATGTCTTTCCGCTCGATCTCCTCGAAGTTATGTAGCGTGGCATTGCTCACGGTGCTGCCGCTGACAAATACAGGCTCCAGCCGCGCCACGGGTGTCAGAGCGCCGGTTCGACCGACCTGGATGTCCACCGCGAGCAGCTTTGTTTCCGCCTGCTCGGGCTGATATTTATAGGCGATGGCCCAGCGCGGCGCTTTGCTGGTGAAACCCAACTCACGCTGATCGGCGAAGCTGTTCACCTTGATCACCGCGCCATCGGTTTCATAAGGCAGCGACTTCCGCTTCGCGTCGAGGTCCCGGATGGCGGCGATGAGTTCCTCAGCGTTGCTGGCACGCCAGATGTGGTCCGCTTTGCGCAGTCCGGCACGGTTCAGCAGCTCGTGCATGTCTGTCTGCGACTGCACGGCGATGCCTGAAACGTCGGCGAGGCCATAAAAGACGATGTCGAGCGGTCGCTTCGCCACGATCTTGGGATCGAGCAGTTTCAGCGTGCCCGCAGTGGAGTTGCGCGGATTGGCAAAAGGCTGCTCGCCCGCCTCTTCGCGCTCCTGGTTCAGTTTGGCAAAGACGGCCTTCGGCATGAAGACCTCTCCCCGCACCTCGAAGTTCTGCGGGCCATCGGCAGGCAGGCGCAGTGGCAGGGTTCGGATGGTCTTGAGGTTGTTCGTCACGTCGTCGCCGGTCTGGCCGTCGCCACGAGTCGCGCCATGTTTGAGGACGCCGTTTTCATAGCGGATGGAGATGGCCACGCCGTCCACCTTTGGCTCGATCACGCAGTCGATCTGCTCGCGCCCGAGGCCCTTTTGCAGGCGGGCAAAGAAGGCGGCGAGCTCCTCCTCCGAGTAGGTGTTGTCCAGACTCATCATCGGTACCGAATGCCGGATCTGCGTGAAGCCTTCCAGCGGCGCACCGCCGACCCGCTGAGTCGGTGAATCCGGCGTCAGCAGATCAGGAAACTGCGCCTCGATGGCCTGAAGTTCCTTCAGCAACGCATCAAACTGCTGGTCCGAGATGACAGGCCGCGCCTCGACATAGTAGAGGCGGTTGTGCTTCTCGAGTTCGATATGGAGAAAGGCAGCGCGGGCGGCGGCTTCGGCGTGGGTCATGCGCTTTGATTAGCTGCAAAGGCGCGCAAGGAAACGGGAAAAGTGCTGAGCTACCCCACGCCAGCAGCACAAACCACGTCCCGGTCGGCGTATGGGTGAATCCCATCCATGCGCGCCCTTTCCTGTCTCCTCTTGCTCCCGATCTTTGCCCACGCGGCCACGCTTCAAGAAACCTGGGAAGCTGGCTACACCAAGACAGACGCCAGCGGCCCGCAGGTGCTCGGCTACTGGCAGTTCGATGGCGAAGCAGCGCTGAAGGACAGCTCGGGCAAGGGGCATGACCTCACCCTGCTTGGTGCCAAAAGCGGAGTCGGGGGCAAGTTTGGCGATGCGTTGGAGTCCTTCCCCGGCTTCCCGGTCGAAGACAAACGCCACGCGGCCATGACGGCAGCGAAACCGGCGCTTTCACCGAAGGGAGCCTTCACGCTGGAGATGTGGATCAAGCCGAAGGCCGACTGGCCAGCGACGCAGCGCTGCTATCTGCTGGATAAAAAGTATGTCGATCACACGGATTATGCCTGGCAGATCACGGAAGCGGACAAGAGTGGCACGCGCAGGCTTTTCGTGACGCTGGGCTTCGGTGCAGAATCAAAGATGATCCACTCGCAGCCTGTGCAACTCGGCAGCGACTGGCAACATGTGGCCTTCGTCTATGATGGCGCGGGTGACGGGCAGTTCTTCCGCAATGGCTCACGCATCGGTGGCATGAACCTGGAAGGTTACGGAGCCATCACACCGGGCACCAAAGCGCTTAGCATCGGCGACCGGATCGGCAGCAACTACGGTGGCTTCCCGGGCTTCATCGACGAAGTCCGCATCAGCGATGGCGCGCTTAAGTTCGAGCGCGCGAGCCTCGACATCATCAGCCCGCGCACGGTGTGGCGGCGCATGGAGACAGGTGTGAAGCCAGTGGAGATCGTCTGCACCAACCTCCGCCGTGGAACCTTGCAGGCTGCCAAGCTCAAACTCAGCTTCGGTGGCAAGAACGAGGAGTTCATCCTCCCTGATCTGAAATCTGGCGCTGCTCACACGGCGAAGTTCACCGCCGACACGAAGCTCAAGCCGGGACGCTACGCCCTGACGACACGCTTTGAAGCAGGCGACTACAGCAACGAGCAATCCATCATCATCGAGATCGTACCACGACTCGCTCCACGACTTCCCGTGGTCATGTGGGGCGCAGGCGGCGATGAGATCGCACGATTGAAGGACATCGGCTTCACCCACTTCATCGGCATGAGTGCGGTGGGCGCTGGAGACATGTGGCAGCAGAAGAAACAGCTCCCGCCGGGCAAGGAAGAATACATCGCACGGAATCGCAGCTACCTCGACGAAGCCCTGCGAAACGGGCTGGAGGTCGTCGCCAGTCTTTCTCCATCGGATGCATTGAAGAGCGATCCCAAAAACCTCCGCATCGACCGCAACGGCAAGGTCTTTGAGCGCCAGGATATCTGCGCCAGCATCCCGGAGTTTGCGCCGTTCTTCCAAACAGTCGGCCAAAGCATGGCAAAGACCTATGGCGACCATCCCGCCTTCACCTCCGCCCTCATCAACACCGAGGTTCGCGATCACAACGCACCTTCCTTCAACCCCGTCGATCAGGCGAACTACCTGGCCTTTGCCAAGACTGGCATCCCTGCCGAGGTGATGAACAAGTGGGGCGTGGACCACACGAAGCTCGCAGACTTCCCAACCAACCGTGTGATCCCGGATGAGCATCCCATCCTAAAATACTACCGCTGGTTCTGGACCGTGGGCGATGGCTGGAACGCCCTGCACTCGGCCCTCAGCAAAGGCGTGAAGAGCCATGGCCGCCGAGACTTTTGGACCTTCTTTGACCCGGCGGTGCGTCAGCCGAGCATCAGCGGTGCCGGTGGCAGTGTGGATGTGCTCTCCCACTGGACCTACACCTACCCAGATCCCCAGCGCATCGGGCTCGCCACGGATCAGCTCTTTGCCATGAGCGAGGCCAGTGGCAAAGGACAGCGCGTGATGAAGATGACCCAGCTCATCTGGTATCGCTCCCAGACCGCGCCTATCGGGGCCAAGGCCCCCGGCGATCTCGTGGCCTGGCAGGATCATGACCCCGACGCCGCTTACATCACCATCGCGCCCATGCATTTGAAGGAAGCCTTCTGGACCAAGCTCGCCCGCCCCATCCAAGGCATCATGTATCACGGTTGGCAGTCGCTCGTGGAGAATCCCGGCAGCACCAGCGCCTATCGTTTCACGAATCCGAACACCGTCCACGTCTTGCGTGACCTCATCCGCGATGTCGCCGAGCCACTCGGCCCTACTTTGATGAAGATCACCGCCGAGCGCAGCGAGGTCGCAATGCTGGAAAGCTTCACCTCCCAGATGTTCGCGCGTCGCGGAGGCTACGGCAGCAACAATGGTTGGTCCGCCGACTTCTGGCATGCCATGCAGCACGCCCATGTGCAGATGGACATCCTCTTTGAAGAAACCCTGCTGAAGAGCGGCCTCAGCGGGCGCAAATACCTGCTCATGCCCGAGTGCGATGTCCTCACCGAGAGCGTCGTGAAGAAGATCACCGACTGGCAAAAACGCGGCGGCAAGGTCATCGCCGATGAGTTCCTCTGCCCGGGCGTGAAGGCCGACCTCGTGATCCCCAGCTTCAAGCGGGTGAAGAACGCCACACAGGACAAAGCCACCGTGCTCGCCCTCGCGAAAACTTTGCCCGGGAAGATGCAGGCACTCGGCTGGAAGCCCGCGCTGAGCATCGACAACCCCGAGATCATCACCCGCACCCGCCGCAGTGGCGATGCGCTGTATGTTTTCGTCGTGAACGACCATCGCGAGCCCGGCACCTATGTCGGCCAGCACGGACTCGTCATGGAAAATGGACTGCCCAGCAGTGGCACGCTGACGCTGAATCAGGACAACGCCAGCGTCTATGACCTGACCACGCACAGCCTCATCGTGCCTAATCGCAGTGCAGAAGGTCAGTTGAGCTGGCCCGCGTATCTCGGCCCTGGCGATGGCCGCATCTTCATGATCACGCCGAAGTCACTGCTCAAACTCGCGCTCGATGTCCCCGCCACCGCCACCTGCGGAAACGTCGCCAAGATCACCGCCACCATCACCACGACCGATGCAGCACCCGTCTCGGCAGTACTTCCGATGCAGGTCAGCATTCAAGATACGAACGGCGTAAGCGCCGAAGGCAGCGGCTACTATGCGGCTGAAAAAGGCACTCTCAGCGTCTCCCTCGATCTCGCACCGAACGAAGACCCTGGCATGTGGCAGATCAAAGTCCGCGACCTCGCGTCCGGCATGGAAACCGTAAAGTGGATGAAGGTGGGCCGCTAAGCACAGGCGCAAGCTCTCGAACCACGGCGACGTAATTCCTTCCCGATGTCACCTCCCCTCACCCGCCGTGATTTCCTGCGCCGCTCAGGCATGGGGATGGCAGCGCTTGGGCTGGCGGATTTGCATGCCGCGAAGCCTCACTTCGCACCGAAGGCGAAGCGGGTGATCCACTTCTTCCTGAATGGCGGACCATCGCACGTCGATACCTTTGATCCGAAACCAGCGCTGGCGAAATATGAAGGCAAGCCAGTGCCAAGTCATCGCATCACGGAGCGGAAGACAGGCGCGGCATTCCCTTCACCGTTCAAGTTTCAGCGCTACGGGCAGAGTGGGATCGAGGTGAGCGAGTTGTTTGCGAAAACAGCGGCGCACAT
>CAYMHJ010000388.1:0-5839 GCA_964390165.1 uncultured Prosthecobacter sp.
AGGCGTCATACTTCGCCGCATCGGCCAGGATTTCGAGTTTGCGCGTGAGTTCCATCAGTTCGCGCGAACAGTATGGCGGATCAGCGCTCTGTCATCTTTTTCCAAAGGGCGATCTGGGTCCTGCAAAGTCAGCGGGAGACCTGCCGCAGGGTGCGATCAAAGGCCAGCACGGCGGCTGCTCCCCGCAGGAAGAAGAAGGAGGGCGCATCCGGGCCTGGAAAAATCAGCGCATACGCGGCGATGTCCGCAGCCTCCATCTGCTGGTAAACAGAGGCGAACGGCTTTTCATAATCCACCTGCACTGCGGGGAAGGATGGGGCGAGTTTCACCTCACCCAGTTCGGCCTCCGCCAGTTCCATCGCCTTGAACAGCATCTTGTCCGCTGAGCGCTCCATGGAGACGATGAAGAGATTCTGCGGGGTTGTTTTCATCGGTTCCCAGGCATCCAGATTCTCCGGCGTCGTCAGCGGCGCGAAGAACATGAGAGGGATGATCTTCCCGAGCTTCCGCTGCTGATAATCTGCGGAGGCGGACATGGCGTTTTCCAAGTCCTCCCAGTCCGTGCTTTCATCCAAAGCAAAGACAGGGGCGTTGTTGGGGGCTGGCTTCATGGCGGTTAAAAATAATACCACCCGGCTGGTGATGTCGAGAAAAGCCGTGATCCACTTGGAGTTCGCTGCGCAGCTAGGTGTGAGAAGTCCACCCTCCACCGCGCCTAAACAACGAGCGCCTCAATCTGGCCGCCGTAGCGCTGGCAGAGGGCCTGGGTCTCCTCGGGGCTGAGGATCATGAAGGCGGTGGAGAGGGCGTCTGAAAGGGCGGCGGAGGGCGCGAGGGCGTAGCTGCGCTGGGGCTGCACCGGGATGGGCTGAAGGGTGCGCGGGTCCATGAGGTGCGCACCCTGGACCTGAAAGCCGCTGCCGCTGAGGGCGCGATCACGCAGAGAGAGAGAGAGAGCTCCGTCGGCGAGGGTGATGTCCCAGGCTTCGCGACCGGGGGGCGGACTGAGGGCGAGCAGGGTGCTGTCTCCAGCATTCAGAAAGGCGCGGGTAATGCTCCAGGACTGAAGGACCTCGGCGGCCTGGTCGAGCGCATAACCTTTGCCCACGGCACCGAGATCGAAGACCATGTGGTCGGCGTGGACGGTGACGAGGAGTTCGTCTTCATCGAGTTGGAAATGCTGGGTGCCGATGCTCTGGCGGGCCAGGGCGAGCTTCTCAGGATCAGGTATGCGGAGGCTGCCATCTTCGCTGCGCCAGAGCTGCATGAGCGGACCGATGGTGATGTCAAAGGCACCGCTGGTTTCCTGCCAGACGGTCTTTGCCAGATTGAGGCAGTCCCAGGTGGCGAGGGAGACGGGCAGGCCCTGGCCGGAGCTGAGCTGATTCAGCCGCCAGATGTCGCTGCCGGTGCGGAATCGGCTGAGCTCGTCTTCGAGCCGGTCGATCTCTTTGAAGACAGCCTCGGCGGCCTGGGCGGCGTAGTCGGCGTCGATGTCCTCCTGGGCGATGATGACCTCGAAGCTTGTGGCCATCGCATCATGGCTGAAGCGAAACATCGGGGGCTCGCTGCTCATGGAGGAATCAGGGCTGGGCACCGGGGAGTGGCATCGGCAAGCCTGGGAGCATGGGCAAAACGGAGTTCCCAGGGCTGAGAGTCGGCGCGGCATTGAGTGTGCCTTCAGGTGGAGCGATTGGGACGCTGGAATCTGGGGCCGTGGCGGGTGATTCTCCTGAGATGACGGGTGCCACGGGCTGGGGCTCGGGGGCTTTTTCCTTTTGCACGAGGAGGCTGAGGTAAACGCCGGGCCGCAGGCCGTAGGGGCCGCTCTCGGTGTAGCTGGGAGCGCGATCTCCGAGAACGATCTTCACCTGCGGGAGCTGATCTGCCTCGACGATAAGTACGGGGCTGGAGACTTGTTCGGGGACTTCCATCTGGTAGCCGACTTTGGTCAGGGCGCGCCAGTACCAGGGCAGAGGCCAGCCGGAGTCACGGTTGATGACCTGCGCGCTGAACTTTTCTCCCTGCTCGGCGGCGATGGTTTTCACCTCGTTGACCAAACGAACGAGGTCGGTGCTGGTATGCGCGTAGGCGTAGGGGTTGCGCTGGTCGGCGCGGTATTCTTCATTTGCGAATTTGGTCTGCCAGCAGGAGAACCAGAGGCCGCTGCTGATGGCGACGGTGAAGAGCAGGTGACTGATGCGCCCGGTGAAGACCGTCCAGAGCCAGCCCGCGCCCGCGCCGGCCAGAAGGGTGAGGCTGTGCTGGGCGCTGAGGATGCACCAGGGGGTCTTGTAACTGAGCAGGGAATACACGCCGATCAGGGCCAGAGTATAGACGGAGAGGAAGACGAGCAGGGCCTGACGGGCGCTGTTTTTAAACTCCCCCACGAGAGCGTAAACCATGCCGACGAGACCGAGCACGACGATCATGGCCTCGCTCCAGACGAGGCCGTCTTTTTGATAGACGAGGAGGGTGAGGTAATAGTGCCAGGGCTTCTCGTGGCCGCTGCCTTCGCTGCGCTCAAAGTAATGACCGAAGGTGAAGAAGCTGTCCTGCACAGCCTTCCAGTCGCGGAAGCCGCCCGAGTAGGAGGCCACGGAGACGAGAAGGGCGGGGGCCAGCACCCACAGCCAGGGGGCGGAGACGCCTTTCTTGGAGCGGGAGGAGCTGAGGCTTAGGCTGTTGCTCTTCTTCGGCTGGAAATCACCGATGAGCACGCGGGCGACGATCCACCCGGCCACGGCGGCGCCGACATTGATGATGAAAGTCTCCTTGGTCGCATGGGCGAAGCCGAGGGCCATGCCGCCGAGCACGAGCCAGAGCCGCCCGCCGCCCTGGGAGAAACGCCAGAAGCAACCCAGGGTCAGGATGACGAGCAAGGTGAGCTGCATCTCCATGATGAAGTAGCGGCTGTAATAGACCATCATCGGGGAGACAGCGGTCATGAGCATGGCGAGGGCGGTGCCGAGCCGCCCGAGAGGCCCGGCGAAGAGCAGGGCGCTTTGCATGACGCCAAACCCAGTGAGGGCCACGACGAGGCGGAGATCACCATCAGTCCAGGTGGAGGGATCTCCCCAGGCGGTAAATTTGCCCCAGCTAGCCGTGACCTGATGCAGCGCAGGGCCGTGGTAGTCTTTCGGGTCGTATTCGAAATGCCCATCCTCCCAATAATTCGCGAGCTTCATGCCTAGGATGGCCTCATCGGCATGCATCGGACGGCGGTCCAGGCTGGGCATACGGTAGAAAAAGCCAAGTCCCACAGCCAGAAAGGCGAGGAACAGAAAGGAGAAAATGGAGATGCTGACCTCTTTGCGCGTTGCCATAGGGGGCGGCCATAGTGGCGTCATCTCGCCGGAGCGCAAGCGGGGGAGTTTGTGCAGAATTCAGTGAGAGCATCGCCTTGATGATGCAACCGAAGGAAGAAACCTGGAAGTCTTTGAAGCTCCAGCCAGGGGCGACGCGGCGACGCCCCGCCGGGTCGATGCGGAGGATTCATTCCGTCTGCGGACGGTCACACATCGCAGACCATGGCCGCGTGGCGCAGGGCCAGGATCGTGTCCGGCCAGGTCGGGATGAATTCATGCGCGACGAAGTCGTGGTAGCCGATCTCCTGCACCGTCTTCATGACGGCGGGGTAGTTGATCTCCTGGTTTTGATCCAGCTCACAGCGGCCGGGGTTTCCTGCGGTGTGCAGATGGCCGATGTACTCTTTGTGCAGACGCAGACGGCGCATCACATCGCCATTCATGATGCTCACATGGTAGATGTCGAAGAGCAGCTTGAAGTTCGGGCTGCCGATCTGCTTGATCAGATCCACACAGAAGTCCACGTCATCGCCGAAGTAGCCGGGGTGGCCCTTCATTGGGTGCGAGCTGTCGCGTGAGTTCAGATGCTCCAGCACGAGCGTGATGCCCTTCTTTTCCGCATGGGGCAAAACGACCTTCCAGGTATCGATGCAGTCTTTGATCGCCTGCTCGCGGTCCATGCCGTCGAACTTCATCCCGGTGAAGGTGATCACCTTCTTCGCGCCTACATCCGCCGCCACGTCGATGCCCTCCGTGAGCTTCGCGATGACCTCCTCGCGGAACTTCGGATTGCACGGGCCGTTGCTGAATCCATGACCTCCCACCAGCGAGATCTCCAGCCCGAGCTTCTTCACGTCCGGGTAATACTTCCGGTCAATGCCCTCGATGCCCACGAGCCCGATGTCCTTCGCGTGCTTCGCCAGCTCCAGTGTGTCCATCGGCTTCCAGCACCAGCCCATGAGCGTGTGCTTGATGCCCGCGTTCTTGATCTTGTAAGCCGGGTCCGCCGCTTCTTTGGCGATGCTGATCGCCGCAGCGCGGGAGGCTTGGGGGAGGAAAGCTGCGCCCAGGGTGGCGGCGGCTGTGGTTTGGAAAAGGGAGCGGCGTTTCATGGTGGGAAAAGGAACGCCGGGCTCCTCACCGTCTTGCGGATGAGATAGCCCGGCGCGTGAGTGTTGCTTGATGGATCAGGCTTTGCCGACGGCAGCCACGATCTTCTCAGCCGCATCGGTCAGGCCTTCAGCGCTGGTGATGGCGAGTCCGCTGGCGGCCAGGGTAGCCTTGCCGGCCTCGACGTTGTTGCCTTCCAGACGAACGACGAGCGGGATGTTCAGGGACACTTCCTGCGCTGCGGCGACGATGCCGTTGGCGATGATGTTGCAGTCCATGATGCCACCAAAGATGTTCACCAGGATGCCCTTCACGTTTGGATCACCGAGGATGATTTTGAAGGCTGCCGTGACCTGTTCCTTCGTGGCACCACCGCCCACGTCGAGGAAGTTCGCAGGCTCGCCGCCGTGGAGCTTGATGATGTCCATCGTGCTCATGGCAAGACCTGCGCCGTTCACGAGGCAGGCGATGTTGCCATCGAGGCCGATGTAGTTCAGGCCGAACTCGCTGGCTGCGACTTCGCGGGGATCTTCTTCGGTCGTGTCGCGCATGGCGGTCACGTCCTTCTGGCGATACAGCGCGTTGTCATCGAAGTTAAACTTCGCGTCGAGAGCCACCACCTGATTGTCCGTGGTGATGGCCAGCGGGTTGACTTCCACGAGGGAGCAGTCGCTCTTGATGTAAAGATTCCAAAGCGCGGTGATGAGCTTCACCGTCTGGTTTGCCAGGGCTCCTTTGAGGCCGAGGGAGGCGGCCACCTTGCGGGCCTGATAGGCTTGTAGGCCAAGCGCTGGATTGACGAACTCTTTAAAGATCTTCTCCGGGGTCTTCTCCGCCACTTCTTCGATGTTCATGCCGCCTTCGGTGCTGGCGATCAGTGCATGGCTGCTGCTCACGCGGTCGAAGAGGATGGCAAAGTAGTGTTCCTTGGCGATATCGACCGACTTGGCGATCAGCACCTTGCTCACCAGCTTGCCTTCCGGTCCGGTCTGGTGGGTGACGAGGGTCTGGCCGAGCATCTTGCCCGCGATGACCTGCGCCTCAGCGGCGGTGTTGATGACATGCACGCCGCCTTTGAAGCCATTTTTGAAAGTGCCTTTGCCACGGCCACCGGCGTGGACCTGGGCCTTCACCACCAGACCTGCACCGCCGAGTTCAGCGGCCACCTTGCCTGCTTCCTCCGCCGTCGAGGCGACCTTCCCCGGAGGGGTGGCGACGCCGAATTTTTCGAAGAGTTCCTTGGCCTGATATTCGTGGATGTTCATTGGGGGAGTGGGGGAAAGGGCGGCGCGATAGTAGGAGCCCCCGCCAGAGCGTCAAGTCTGAGCCTGCGTTGTTCGCTGTTCCATGTGCCGCTCTCAGCCGCTTGCATCCCACCGCGGACTCGCCACCATGACCGCCCCTTTTCTCTGTCATGGCCT
>CAYMHJ010000389.1:0-5828 GCA_964390165.1 uncultured Prosthecobacter sp.
CGAGACGCCAGGAACCTTCTGGTCGATCCACGAGCTCGATGTGCTCGGAGCGGTGCAAGCAGGGAAATAGTCATGCGCTACGGCGCTTAGCGGAGGGTGGGCGGACCCTTTCGTGGCTCGAGTCGGCCTTTTCGCCTTTTACAAGCCTAGGTTTATCGTGCAACACTCAGCCGTTGAGCGGTCAGGAATGACTGTGAACTGATGCACCATTACTCCTCTTATCAAACTTCACTGGACGAACTTCTGGCCAAAGCCAGTTGGGGAAGGACGCGTGTTCCAAGCACGGAAATCCATCCGCACCTCAACGGTGGCGCAGCCATGCGACTCACCGAATTAATCTCCCGTGCTCAGATCCGTCGAGCGGGTGCTTTCTTCACCGGCGAGGAACTCGGACGCAGATTGGTCAATGGGATTTCCACCGATCATCGCGAGACCGCGGCTTGGGATCCGACTTGTGGAGCTGGTGATTTACTTTTGCGGTGGTCCGAGCGGTTGCCGGTCTTTGACGATCTTCGAGAAACACTTCGAGTTTGGGGGAATGAATTGCATGGACAGGACATCCATCCAGAGTTCATCAAAGTGGCAAAACGCCGACTCACGTTGGCTGCGATCAGTCGCGGTGCAAGTATTCCACGCGGAAAGATAAACTGTATTGATCGAATGTTTCCCAATTTGAAGCAGCGGAGTCTGCTTCGTGGCAAGGCCCAAGTGCCTGCTTCAGCGGTGGTCTTGATGAATCCGCCTTTCACCATGATCACGACGCCACCCGATTGCCGCAATTGGTCGTCGGGGAGTGTATCGTTCGCCGCTGTGGCGTTGCTAAAGTGCGTAATGGCTGCTTCCGAAGGCCAGCGTGTCTGCGCCATTCTGCCAGACGTGTTGCGAAGCGGCAGTCGTTATCTACTCTGGCGGAAGGAAGTTTCACAACGACTTCACTCAGGCAGCATCGAAGTCGTCGGAAGATTTGGAGCACATGCTGATGTGGATGTATTTGCGCTCAACGCGGTCGTAGGAAAAGCAGATGAGGATCACTTGTCATGGATTCCGTCTTTGTCGTCTGAGAGCGGACGGACCCTGGAGTCGGTTTGTGAAATCCGCGTCGGGACCGTTGTGCCTCATCGCCACGAGCCTAACGGTAAGTCCGTGTGCTATCTCACAACGGGCGAAGCACCGGCGTGGGGCAAACTGGAACAGATCACAACAAAGCTTCGCTTCGCTGGCACCTGCGTAGCTGGCCCATTCGTGGCTATTAGGCGCACGTCAAGCCCATCTGACGGATCGCGAGCTATTGCCACAGTGGTAACCTCACGACAGCGAGTAGCACTTGAAAACCACCTTATCTCAGTGCGCCCGCTGGACGGGAGTGCTGACACCTGCAAAAAGATCAGTGCCTATTTGCAATCGAAAGCTGTGCGGGAGTGGCTCGACCAGCGCATTCGCTGCCGTCACCTGACTGTGAGCGCGATCAAGCAACTGCCCATCCCGTTGGAGCTATGAACGAAGGAGACGCCAGCACGCCCGACCATCTCCGGTTTTCGTCGGCGGTATTGCGACTGCTCGGAGAGGAACTGAATCCCAGCCCCAACCAAGGCATCGTCGAACTCGTCAAAAACGCCTATGACGCGGATGCTACCTGGTGCCGAGTGGAACTAGAAGGCGAACACATCCCTCGTGGCACGCTGCGAATTCGCGACAATGGAGAAGGAATGACGGTCGATGACATCAGATCGGGGTGGCTCATCGTTGGTGAGTCCAGGAAACAAAACACCGGCTACTCGAAGCGGAATCATCGGCTCTTTGTTGGGAGCAAAGGACTCGGACGCCTGGCCGCACTTCGCCTGGGCCGAAAGGCCTCCCTAGTGACACGTCCGCGAGAGCAACCTGATGTCGAACATGTTCTCGAGATCAACTGGGACGCCTATGAAGGGGCCCTCGCGGTAGATACCGTGCCGCTGGCAATTCAAACGCGGCCCAGGGAGCTTGGAGCGTCTCAAGGCACTGACATCGAGATCACCGGCCTGCATGCGCCGTGGACCGCAGCAGCGATGCGCAAACTTGCTCGGACGCTTCACCTGCTGGCAGACCCTTTTGCGGAAAAATCGGAAAAAGGCTCGCCACTTGGTTTTGACGTCACTTTGGAGAGTGATGTATTCGACGAAATCGTCAGGGAAGCATCTGCAGATTATTGGACGCACTTCGACTACCATCTGGTGTCCGGTGTTGATGAGAACGGCAAAGGCTGGGCTACGGTGATGGACTCAACGAACCGCGTCATTTTTGAGGCATCTCATGCCGACATCGCAGGCAAAGACGAAGAATTGTATCTTGTGCCTGCCTTTGAATTCGAGTTGTGGGAGTTCAAGCTGGAGAACAAAAAGTTTGCGACTACCACCATCAGCAAGAGTGATCTATCAAAGTGGTTGGGGGAATTTGGCGGGGTTCACCTCTACTATAGAGGAGTGCGCGTGACCCCATACGGCGATGCGGGCAATGACTGGCTGGATCTCAACTTGCTGAGAGCACGGAGCCCTGAGCATCTTCCAAGCACCAACAACTCGATTGGACGCATCCGCATAGGTGACCCCGAGGCCTTGTTTATCCAAAAGACGGATCGCCAGGGATTCGTGGAGAACACTGTGTTCGAGCATCTCCGCGAATTTGCCTCGGACGTGATCAAATGGATGCAATCGCGCCGCCTCAAAAAGAGAGACGACACAAAACGTGGCGAGAAGAAGGTTGCCATCGAATCTAAGGAGCAGACGGAAAAGACACTTCAGAACGAGCTTCAAAAACTCCCGGAGTCGGAACGGAAGCCCGTAGAAGAGGCCGTTGCCAGCCACTTGAAGGCGGTGGAAGAAACAATCACCCTCCTCGAAAAAGAGAATCAGCTCTATCACACCTTGGGCACCATCGGCACAACGGCGGCTGCATTCGCTCATCAATCCGAAAAGCCGCTCTCCATCATTGAGCAAGACTCGAACACGCTCGAGTATTTGCTTGGCGATCCATCCAAGCCATCCTTTCCGTCCCTCAGTCTCGCGAGCCTGAGTAGTATTCGAAGAGCATCTCAGGCACTGCTTGCCTTCACCACTGTGACTTTAAAACTGCTCGACCACGAGAAGCGCAGCCGGGGACGCCAACACCTGCATGTTTTGATCACGGAGATCGCGGAACTCCTCGTCCCATACCTTGAGCACCGGAATGCTACGATCCAATCCGACTTCAGAATGGAGGACCCAGTCGTGTATGGTAGCCGCGCTGCCATTGAGTCAATCTTCACGAATCTGATCATCAATAGCCTTCGCGCGTTCGCACGCGACTACGGCGGGCGAGAGCAGGAACAGGATGCAACAGTGGAGCGACGAATCTTGATCCGTACACAGAAGGCCGGTGACCGGGTTCAGATCACTTTTGCGGACAGCGGTCCGGGAATCAGGGACATATCAATCGACGACATCTGGGTGGTCGGCGAATCGACGACCCCGAAAGGGAGCGGACTTGGGCTTTGCATCGTCCGGGATACCGTTGAGGATATGGGCGGCACCATTCGAGCGGAAGCTGCGGGTGAACTCGGAGGTGCTGAGTTCATCATCGAACTACCATTGAGAAAATAGACAAAGGAGATGCCATGACTGAAAATGTTCTAGTTCTTGATGATGATCCGGGCTCTCGTGAAGCTCTCGTTCGAACTCTGCAGGCAACGGATTTCAATACGCTGGCTCCAAGTGGCCCGTTCAGGACACTTGAGGCTTTATGCGAATTCGCGAAATCGGAAGGGGTCACACATCTTGTGACCGATCACCGTCTTCGAGAGCGCCCTTTCGCGAGTTTTCTCGGTGCCGCAGCGGCGGGTGCGCTCAACGTGATGAAAGTCGCCCCTATCCTGGTGACTGCCTATGCCCAGCAGGATATGGATCACAATATTCGCCCGTATCTGAGTGCTATTCCGCGCATCATTCAGCGCCATGCGAACGCCGTGGACCCACGAACCCTGAGGGAAGCGCTGAATGCCTCTAGTTTGGAGGTGATCGAAGGACGCATACCCCGGTCGCGACGTTCTTACCGAAGCATCGTGTCGGTCGAGAAAATTGTGCAGCATCAGAAGGCAGGACCGCGTGAGTTGCGATTGATGGTCAGACTATGGCGGAAGGACGTGACCGTGGGTTTTCCGGCTGCTGCGTTGCCTGCTGAGATTCAACAAGCCCTTGAACCAGGGCTGCTACTCATCGCGCAAGTCAACATTGAGGCGGAGGCGCCTGAGAGGCTTTTTCTGAAGACTTTCGAGCTTCCAAATTCGGAGGATGTGTATGCCCTCTAATCCTTGTGTGACCATCCTCAATGTTGGGCATGGGAACTCCGCAGTGATTCGGGATGGAACGATAACCATCGTTGTGGACACCGGCGGCGAGAGCGTGGGTGGACGGCTGCTGGATTACCTCAAATCTGAAGGCATTGATAGCGTTGATGCTCTGCTACTTTCTCATTCCGATGAGGATCATATCGGCAGTGCACCGACCCTGCTGCTCTCCGATCAGGTGAATATCAAGAAGGTGTTCCTCAACAGTGATAGCACAAAGCGCACGGAGGCATTCAGGAATCTGCGGCTCGCTCTTGGTTTAGCTCGACGCGAGAAAGGGACGCGGATTGAAACGTCCCTGACTACCGAACAGAGCGGACAGATGCCTGCCATGAGCCTTGGCTGCGACATTATTTATCCTCCGCCGGAGTGCGTTGTTTCTGGGCCTGGTGGCAGGGGTATCGATGGTGCAACTCAGTCAACCAATTCGTTGAGCGCAGTGGTACTGGTATCAAGCGAATCCAAGGCGCGCGTCTTGCTTCCTGGCGATAGCAGTGCTGACACACTCACTTTCTGGAAGGACGAAACAATAGATCCAAGCTCTGATGTCATCGTATTTCCTCACCACGGTGGGCGACCTGGCTCGCTTGATCCGGCGACATTTGCTCACGATTTCACTTCCACGACAAATCCAAAGTTTGTTGTATTCTCAATAAGCAGAACCAAACACGATCTGCCACGAGAGGATGTGGTCAAAGCAATCCAGCAGGCGCTCCCCAGCGTGAAAATGATATGCACACAGTTGCCGCAGCGATTGGAATCCAAGGCCTCGCAACATCCCTGGTCGCACCACGACTCCGGGGCGGGAATTGTGACCAGCCTCCACGTTCGAGTGCAGATGACGGACGGGGAAGTGTCTGTAATTCGCGATTTGAATGATTAAATCACATGGTGCGAGTGCTGTGACACGTTCATCAGGCGACGACGCCTTGCATCTGCAGATGATCGGGGTAATTGCTCGGGTGCTTCCGCGATCTATGAAACCCCTGTGTTGCTTCCTCGGTGTCGTTCTGTTGCTCACAGGCGCGACTGGATGCAAGCGTGCTCCGAGTCATCTGCTGCAAGGTTATGCCGAGGGTGAGTTCGTTTACGTTTCATCGCCGCTGCCGGGCAAGCAGACGAAGCTGTCGGTGCAACGGGGAAAGCAGGCCTCGAAAAGTGAAGATCTGTTTGCGCTGGAAAGCGTCGCTGAAACGGCAGCGCGGGATGAGGCGATGCACCGGTTAGCGCAGGCGAAGGCCACGCTGGAAGATGCGAAGAAGGGTCGGCGGCCCACGGAGACGAGGTCGATGGAGGCTCAGTGATTTGGTTTCGCCGCCTCCTACTGGATCGCCTCCCTTAGGACGAGTTTACATTTTCAATCGGTAAAACCGCACCGCATTCCCCGACCACAACTTCTGCTGCTCGCTGGCGGGACGTGAGGAGACGATCTGCTTCAGCGCATCCACCCAGCCACGCAGGGGGCTGCCGA
>CAYMHJ010000390.1:0-5815 GCA_964390165.1 uncultured Prosthecobacter sp.
CGCGATGCTGAAGAAGTGGCACGACAGGCATTGCTACGATGGATGGCTGAGGAAGATGACACGCCGCCGCGCATCCAGGATCGTCTGAATGAAGCTGCCGCAGGAAGTTTCAAAACGAGTAACCGCGGCAACATCGAACGCATCATCGCCTCCTGCTGATGCCTGCCCGTTACGACGAAAGCGAGTATGTGTTCTGCGACTTGCAGGCCATCTACCGCCATCTTCGATCCGATGACGAAAGCTTGGCCCGCCGCTTTCTGGAATCGGCCTACGACAGCTTCGAGTTTCTGGCAGAAAATCCTTTTGTGGGCCGTGCGCGACCTGAGTTTGGGCATGACGGGCTTCGCTCCTGGCGCGTGAAGGGATTTCGCAACCATCTCATCTTCTACCGTCCGTTTGAAGACCGGGTGCAGATTTGGCGTGTGCTTCATGGTTCGCGTGATCTTCATCAGTATATCAGGTGAGAATCGGTGGCTCAGACGGCATCTTGCAATATCTGTGTCCCGCAATGGCTGCAGTAGGTCGTGGCCACGGCGAGACGTCCTATCGGTCCCGCGAGATTGGTGCCACAGGAGGGACAGAGCAAACCGAGATCTTTGACGCGCTTATTGTTGGTACGGATGGCAAGCCAGGACGTGCCAACAATCCATGCCAGCATCAACAGGATGGCCAGAGCGCCGAGCAGCGGGGAATCATCCGCCACTTTCGCCCCAAAGAGGCCGATCAGAACGATGCCCGAGAGAAACACCAGCACCATAGGCCACTCACGCTTGCGGTTGCCCTTCTCGAACGTGTTGATTTTTTCTGCTAGTTCTTTGCGTGTCATGGGAAGCAGGTGTTTTAATCGAGGTAAAGGAACTCATTCAGCCGGAACAAGCTGCGCGTCACGCTGGCCCACGCTGTGCCTTCATCTTTGATTTTTCCGCGCACGGTTTGGAGGTGCTGGAGCATCAGCGCACGCTCCTCGGTGCTGGGTGATCTTGCCAAGGTCATGCGGTAGGCTTGGTCGAGCCGTTGGGTGTCGTTCGTGTGCTCCTTGACGAGCTTTCTCGCAAACAAGTCCGCCTGCTCGTGCAGGAAGTCGTCGTTCACGAAGTAGAGTGCCTGCAGGGCGGTGACGGAACTGTCGCGCGTGGCGGTGCAGACGTTGGCATCGGGACCGTCGAAGGTTTGCAGATAGGGCTTGGCGGTGAGGCGCTTGGTCATGAGATAGACGCTGCGCTTGTTGCTCGGATAGTCGTCTTTGAAAGGGTGATGCTGGGTGTATTTCCAGTCCTTGCTCGGCGGGATGGGATAGGGCCGCGCCTGCGGTGTGGGATCGAGCGCGCCGCTGATGAGCAGCAGCGTGTCGCGCAATGATTCGGCATCGAGACGTTGGCGATTGGACTTCCAGTAGAGCGTGTTGCCGGGATCGCTGGCGAGGTTGTCCGGCGTGTCGGCGCAGGCCATCTGGTAGGTGCGCGAGCTGACGATGCGGCGGTGCAGATGCTTCAAAGACCAGCCGTGGCGCATGAAGTCGAGCGCGAGCCAGTCGAGCAGCTCGGGATGCGTGGGTGCCTCGCCACGCAGGCCGAAGTCGCTCGTGCTGGGCACGAGTCCTTTGCCGAAATGCCGCTGCCAGACTCGGTTCACGATGACGCGCGCGGTGAGAGGATTTTTTGGATCGGTGATCCACTTCGCGAGTTCGAGCCTGCCACTGCCTTTCTGCGCCTCCTCAGGCAAAAGCTGGCCGCCGAGGATGTCAGGAAACTTGCGCGGCACCACAGCGCCGGGATGATCGGGCTCGCCCTTCATTTGCAGGTGAGCATCGACGGGCTGCGCCTCCTGCACGGCGTAGGCGGCGGGCAGCACAGGGGTCTTTTTGAGATGATCGGCGAGCTTTTCACCCGCCTTGCGCGCCCGCATCAACATCGAGTCGAGGTCGTCCTTCATTTTGCGCTGCTCATTGATGCTGGCAGTGCGCTCGCTTTTGGCATTGTCGAGCGCCTTAGCCTCGCACTCGGCGAGGAGTTGTTCCATCTCCTTGGTTAGCCTAGCGGTTTCTTTTTCAAAGGGCTTCAGCTTTTCCGCCGCCTCGCGCTCGGGGATGAGCGGCACGAAATCATGTTGCGTCTGGAACAGCTCAAGGCCCGGCTGCGGATAGCGCGTGCTGGCGAAGATGCCGTAGAGTCCGTAGTAGTCGCGCATCGAGACAGGATCGAATTTGTGATCGTGGCAGCGCGCGCAGCTCAACGTCAGGCCCATGACAGTGCGCCCAAGGTTGTCGATGGTGTCTTCGATGGTGAGATGCCACGGGTAGCGCTCGACGAGCGAGCCAAAGCGCCGCGCCATGGCGAGATAACCGGTGGCGATGACCTGGCGGTTCTTTTCCTCCTGCGACTTCGCGGGCAGCAGATCCCCCGCGATCTGCTCGGTAAGGAAGCGATCATACGGCACATCCGCGTTGAGTGATTCGATCAGGTAGTTCCGGTAAAGGTAAGCCTGCGGGATGGGGAAATCGGAGTTGTCCCCCGCCGTGTCCGCATAGCGCACCCAGTCCATCCAATGACGAGCCCAGCGTTCGCCGTAGGCTTTGGAGGAGAGCATCTTCTCGATGAAATCGGACTTGTCAGACGAGTCTGACGCTCCTGGAGGCAAGCCGGTGAGATCATACGCAAGCCGCCGGATCAGCGCATGCGCCTCCGCATCCGGCGCGGCGGAAAGTCCTGCGGCCTCGCGTCTGGCTTGAATGAAATGATCTATTTCGTTTCGCGGCCAGGATTTGTCCTTCACCACAGGCAAAGCAGGCTCGCGAATCGGCTGGAAGGCCCAGTGCTGGCTCGTGGGCTTCGCCGCAGCCACGGGCGTCCTGTTTTCCGGCCACGCCGCGCCTGCGGCGATCCATCGACGCAACGTCTCGATCTCATCTGACGACAAACGCTCTCCTTTCGGAGGCATCTGCTCGTCCTTGTGTGTGGAGGTGATGCGCTTGAGCAGTTCGCTTTCCTCCGTCTTGCCTGCGACGATGGCGCGCTGCCCGGAGTCCGCCTGTGCGAAAGCAGCGGCCTTTTGATCGTAACGCAGGCCGCCGTTTTGTTCCTCCGGCCCGTGACATTTCACGCAGCGCGCCTCCAGGATGGGACGGACATCGCGCGCAAAATCCGGCGGCTCCGCAGCGAGAGCGGGCAGCGAAATCAGGACTGGCAACCAGCGGTGCATCAGCGGGAAAAGCGTTCAGGATTCAGGATACGGCGCTTTCCGGCCTCCAGATGGCTGACCATGAGCTTGGCGGCCATGTCGCCATCGCCCGCGATCACTGCGGCGATGATCACCTCGTGTTCGTTGATGCTTTCCGAAGGCCGGCTGCGATCTGAGTCCGTCACACGCAGGATGACCTGATGAATCTTGTCCCGCAGACGTTCCATCGTGGTCGTGATCTCGCGGTTCTTCATGAAAGAGCCGAGCATGAAGTGCATCTGCTCATCCAGCAGCATCAGCCGCCGCAGATCGTTCTGCTTCAGAGCGGCTTTCTGCGCCTTCAGATTGTCCTGGAGCTGCCGCTGCGACTCCGCGCCGAGCTTGCCCGCGATCTTCCGCACCACCCAGCACTCGATGGCCTCGCGCAGCTCGTAGTGGTCCACGATGTCCTCCACGCTCATCCCGCGCACCACGATTCCTTGTTGGGCGGAGATCGTCACGAATCCCTCCGCCTCCAACCGCTCCAGCGCCACATGCACCGGCGTCTTGCTCATCTCGAGCTGCTGCGCGAGCTGCCGCTCCGAAAGAAACGACCCCGGCGGAAACTCGCCGCTCACGATCAGCCGCCGCAGCTCCGCGTACGCTCGAGATTGGAGGCGAGATGAAGCCATCGGCATTGAAGATAGTGAAGAAGACTTGAGTGCGGCAGGCATGTGCGTTGAACGATCTCTCTAATTGGAATCTTACTGGCATACCAGATGAAAAAAACTGACGACACTCGACTCGCCGGATGAAAACCGGCGGCTCCCTCTTCTAGCCGCCTGAACGTGCCTGCACTGCCTTGTGCGCGGTCTCCTGCAAAAAGCGGGCGTAGGCGGCATCTAAGCCTTTCGGGATGTAGCTGTTCCCGACGGCACTTTCGCCAAACAGCACCTCGTACCACACGCAGGCACCGAGATACTCGCCGGCGAGATTCGCGTGATGGCCGTCCATGCCGATCGTGGTCTTGCCGTCTTTCGTGGTCCAGCGCCAGCCGACGTGCAGTGAGTGCGTTTGATCCGGCAGTTCGGGTTTCTTGGCCGTTTTTGGATTGAATCCACTCACGGGCTTGAATGCCCACTTCGCATCCCTGTCCGCGTTGAACATCGCATCGCCCACCGGGAGGTTTTTTGCGCCAAACTCGGCGGCGAGCTTGTCGTAGGCTGCCGTGAGCCCGCGATACATCTCCTCCTGCGTTTTCGGCTCGCCGGGTTTCGGCTCCTTCATAGAAAAACGCGGGTCGTCCACGCGATAAGCCCAGGTTTGATGAATCAGCAGTTTCGCCTGCGGCGCGTGTTTCACGATCAGATCCCGCAAAATACCCGCATACGGCTGGTAGGTGGTGAAGTCGTGACTCTTGATGCTCGCCTGCTGGATCGTGACGTAGTCCCACTTGTCGGCGGTGAGGTTGCCGATGAGATCTTTGCCGTTCGTGTAAAGCCGCGCCTTGCCCTCCGTCTTCGTCTTGTCCGCATGCACCTGAAACGACGACCCGCCGATGACGAGCGAGTTGTGAATCAGCGTGTGTCCACCCGCCAGCGCCAGATCATCGAGATGATTCGTCGCATTGCGGGAAAAGCTGTTCCCGATAGTGAGGATGCGGACTGTTTTGACCTCGCCACCAATGGCTGTGGAAGCGAGCAGAAGCAGGGTAAAGAGGAGGTGGCGTTTCATGATCGGATATTCACTGGTGATGGTGGATGCACATTGCGAGGTTGTAGAACGAGTTTAGAACTCGTTGAATGATTCAGTGGGTTTGCAACCCGCTGACGGGTCAAAACCAGTGAACGAGTTTCAAACTCGTTTTACATCGACTTCAGGTCGGGCTTTTTTCTTCGGGTCTTCTTCGCGGCTTTGGATTCCTCCATCACGGTCAAAATCGCATCAGTGGTTAGATCAATGCCAAAGATCGCCGAGAGGTCGGCTCCGGCCAGATCACCTGAATCTGCCGAGAGGTCCGTGATCGTCGCGCTGCTGGCACTCGAGAGCAGCTCTGCCTGATCCACACCGCGCAGAATAAATAGCAGTTCGGGTTTTGTGTCGAGCATCACCCCAACACCGTAGAGCACCGCGGACACATGCTTGCACATATCTGCGTGATCCGGGCAGGAGCAGTCGAAACGAATCTCCTTCGGCTTCGGGAACAGGCCGTCCTCCGGATCAGTGAGCAGGCGCATGAGTCCGTCACCAAGTTTTCCCGCCAGCAGATCCAGCATCGACCCCACCTGCCCGGAGCCTAGCTCCACGATCTGCTTCCACTGCTTCTTCGGCAGCGGCTGGATGCGGATGCTCGTGTCATACAGCTCCGACCCCGCCACTACCGCGCTGAGCTGTCCTGCCTCGATTTCGAGGTTGTACACGTTTCCCTGCCGTAGATAACTGCGCCCGCGCGGCAGCCGTGATTCATAGACTTGATACGAATCCAGATTCCGACACCAGGCCTGCCCCCAAAAAGTGATGCAGAGCTTCTTCTGCCCCGTCGGAGCCGGTAGCACCTCAAACTTCTCCCCGCGATTCACCCGCTTCGCGATCTCACGCTGAAGGCGGTCTTTGCGCTCCCGCGCATCTTCGTAGTCCCAGGACATGCAATTGCGGATAG
>CAYMHJ010000391.1:0-5810 GCA_964390165.1 uncultured Prosthecobacter sp.
TGACGTCATGGGAGAGCTTGGCGGCGGATTTTTTAGCAACACGGGGCATGGGAAGGGCGCGAGACTAGCGATACGCCTCCACATCGCAATCCGGCACCGCAACCTTCACGTGCAGCACGAAGACACAGGTGGCAGTCATTGACCCCGGATCTTGGTGCCGCCGTTTTCCAGCGAGATGGAAAGCGTAGAATCTCGTGTATGGGCGTTTTCCAGCCTCCATTTTGCCAGCGGGGTGACGACGAGGCGCTCGAGCGCGCGTTGGAGAGGCCTTGCACCGAAACGGTGGTCGTAGCCTTCACGGACGAGTGCGGAGAGGAGGTCTTCGGACCACTTCAGGGTCAGGCCGCTGGCGGCCAGGCCCTCGCGCTGGCCGAGGTCGTGAAGTTCTTTGAGCGCGATCTCGCGCACGTGCGCCTGCGCCAGCGGATCGAAGGTGACAACCGCATCCAGCCGGTTGAAGAACTCAGGACGGAAAAACTTCTTCACCGCCCCTTCAAACTCGGGCAGCGCGGCATCGACACCGAATCCCATCGCTCCTCGCGTCGTCGCACCGAGGTTGGAGGTCATGACAATGATGGCGCTGCGGAAGTCGGTGACGCGGCCAAACCGGTCCGTGAGGCGGCCTTCGTCAAGCAGGCCCAGCAGCACGTCATAGACTTCGGCGGCGGCTTTTTCGATCTCGTCAAAAAGCAGCACGCTGAAGGGCTGGCGGCGCAGTTTTTGGATCCACGAGGCCGCATCGCCATCCGGCGCGTGCAGCAGGCGATGTGCGGCACCCCAACTGCCGTATTCGCTCATGTCCAGCCGCACGAGCCGCTCCTTTTCCGTGCCGGAGCCGAAACAAAACTCGGACATCGCTCTGGCGAGCGCAGTCTTGCCAACGCCGGTCGGTCCGCAGAAAAGCAGCACGCCCTGGGGCCGCGCCGGATCGGTCATTCCGGCTTTGATGCTCGTGATGACGCGAGCGGCGGCGTCCACGGCGGTCGGTTGGCCGATGATCTGTGCGGCGAGTGATTCGCGCACATCGCTGAGTGGCAGAGGCAGTTCATCGCGCAGCAGCAACTCCGGCAGCCCGGTTTGCTGGATGAACAAGGCCAACACATCGTCCGTAGAGACGCGGCGTGAATCTGGAGGGCGACGCCCCGCTGTTTCGGCGAGTTTTCGCACGAAAGCCGACGC
This sequence comes from uncultured Prosthecobacter sp., assembly GCA_964390165.1. Taxonomy (GTDB): domain Bacteria; phylum Verrucomicrobiota; class Verrucomicrobiia; order Verrucomicrobiales; family Verrucomicrobiaceae; genus Prosthecobacter. The sequence goes on from CAYMHJ010000391.1 coordinate 1,180, forward strand.
TGGGCCCGGAAACGCGGCGTAGGGCTGAAAGCGCCGGAACAGCCGGTGCACCAGCGCCACGCTGCCGGGAGCGAATTCGAGTCTGCCGGAGGTCGCGCAAGCGTGGGCGACACGATCCAGCACGCTGCGTGCTTCGCTGTCACCGAATGCAGGCACATGGACGATCTGAAAGACGTCCAGCAGGCCGGGCATCAGCCGCCGGCACGCGTCCACTTCCGCTGGCGAGGCTTCCGCGATCATGTGCAGCTCGCGGCGTTGCAAAAACGGCAGCAAAAACGCGCCCACGCTGTCATTGGCCTCCGCACCGCCGACCCGCAGCAGTTCGAGCAGGTTCTCCGCGCAGAGGACGCCTTCGATCTCGCTCAGTTTTCGGATGAACTCCTCACAGCGCTCCTCCCACTGGCCGAGATACTTCATCCCCGCGATCATGCGTGCACCGCTTCCACGCCAGCACCGCCAGGTGCGCATGGATTTGTCGTCATCGTCATCGCTGGTCAGCCGCGCCATGCGGCGGGCGGCATCGGCGATGATCGTGCTCTTGCCGCAGCCCGGCTCGCCGACCAGCAGCACATGGGCGCGTTCGACCGTGAGCTTGTGCAGCACCGTTGCGACCTGCGCGTCGCGGCCATAGGCGGCGGAGCCCTGCCCGCGATCATGCAGCAGCGGATCTGCCACAGTGAAAAGCACCTGCATTTCCTCACGCTCGCGCATCGGCGTCTGACGCGTGGAGCCTGCCACCTCGCGCACGCTGACCTGCTCGAGCCAGGTGCCGCGTGGCGGCAGTTTCAGCGCCAGATCCGCCGGTGTCATGCCGGTGAGATGGTCCTTCACATAGTGGCGCACCAGTTCCTTGAGCTGTGCCTCGTTGTGAAAATGAAAGCGCAGTTCCAGCACCGGCACTTCGCACACCGGCAGGCCGTTTTCCGCCTTTCCGGTGACGCATGGCACGCGCAGCGTCACGGTTTCCGGACTGGGGATGAGACGATGGCCGCTTTCGTCTTTGTATTGCGCCCGCACGTCCACCTTCACCTCGCGCAATTGCGGCTCCAGCAGCTCGGGATCAATGCTCCATGACTCATGCTCCGCCCGCCATGCCAGCGCCTCGCCGAGCTGCTTCAGCACCTCTTGCGGCGTGGCACCGCAGGCCGAGGCACTGCGGTAATCACCGACCAGCAAGCCCGTGACGCCGCCGCTGGCATCTTGCCAGAGCAGGACGGGGAAAAGGTGCGTCGCCATTTTCTATTTGGCCGCGACAGCATTCTTCGCGGCTTGGCGCATCATCTTCCGTCCTTCTGTCCACAGGAGATCCATGATTCTCACCCGCTTGGCAATCGCCTGTGGCGACATATCGGCAGAGACTCCTCGTGCGGCGTCCTTAAACTGGTTCGGGCTGTTCTTCATCGCCGGGAAGGATACCCAAATTCTTCAGATCAGCCAAGTCCTTTGCCCGACCGGACAGCGTCTTCATGATGGCGAGTCCGTCACGGCTGACGACCCACACTTCGTGGCCGTCGAATTCCATGAGCTGGCGGGTCTGCCAGACCGTTTCAAAAACCGGGGTGACAAGCAAAGCGTCCAGAACCAGGTGATCTGGGCCGTCATGCTTGCTAACCCGCCAAAAGCGGATCTCCTGTGGAGTGCCGCGCTTGAACGCGAACGTTCCCGCCACGACGTCAAAGCCCAGCGGGCGGACGGCTGCTGCAAATCTTCCGATATCCGTCTCCTGAATGAGCAAGTCGAGATCAAACGTCATGCGCGGATATCCGTGCAAGCCGACCGCGAACCCGCCGCACACAGCGTAAGCGATTCCTTCGTTCACCAGCGCATTGACGATGCATATGAGTTCTTGGCTGAGGATCATGCTTGAGTTTGGTTGTTCGCAAAGAGCTTCTCAAGTTCTTCAGGGAGCGGTAGGGCGGAGAGGTAGAAGGCGCGGAATTCTTCTTCCTCCGCGCTGTCTGGCACCGCCAGACCGGTCTGGTGGCTGATGATCTGGCGATCCGGACGGGCGGTCATCACCACCGGCGCTTCTTGCGGCGGGATGGCCTGGGCGATGCGCTGCGTGAATTCGTGGACGGTCGCACAGGCGATGAGTTGCACCTCCAGCGTTTGCAATGAGCCACCGTCATCGTCCAGCAGCCAGCAACCCTGCAACGGCTTCAGCAAACGTGCGACATTCAGTCCTGCTGTCCAGACGCCGAGCTGAAACGGGCGGAAATAGTTCGTCACGCTGCCGACCGTCTTCACTTCCGAGCCCCAGTGCTTGTCCAAAAGCCGCTGTACACGCTTTTGCAGGGTTGTGGCATGATCCGCCGCGCACAGTCCCTGTCCTCGAATGACCAGGCCAACCGCCGCGTCGTCATGTGGTTCGCTGGTCATCAGCTCCAGCAATGAAAGCTCCCGCACGCACGCGAAGACGGGCGTTTCGAGGATGTCATGATCGCCAGCGTCCAGTTCGGCGAGGCCGCTTTGATGCAACTCCGCCTCGCGTGCGCGATCGAAGATCGGATTACCGGAAATGGTCTGCCGGACGATGATTTTCACCGGACGTGCCCGGGAAACGGACAGCACACGGCTGCTGCTGGCGGGCTTGGCCTTCAGGCTGTTCTCCGCCGCCTGCAAAAGGCGCTCCACGCGGCGCACCTGCTCGCGGCAGTGGAAGTAGCGCTCCTGGGTGGCGGTGAGCGCGTCGAGTTCGATCTTCCCGCCGGGCGCGTGTGTCTCAATCCGCTCCGTCAGCCGATCCAGGGCGTCGTAGGCGGCATCCAGCACCACAGTCGCGGCAATCTCACCCCGGGAGAGTTTCTCCGGCCAATAAACCGTGCGTTCCACCGGACGCAGCTCGCGCGTGTGCAGCGTGAACTGTGCGTCGGCCAAACGCAGCTCGATCCGCAGCGGAATGCCCGGCGCACGTGCCGCGAGGTCGGTGGCGAGCGGTTGCGCCACTTCGCGTTCAATCACGCGCTTTAAGGCTCGTGCCCCGAGCTGCGGATGATGACCCAGCTCGACCAGACGCTCAGTCGCCGCCGTCGTGAAATCGAAGAGGCACTGGCGCTGCCGCAAGCCGTCGCGCTGCAACACATCCGCCAGCAGGCGGTTTGCGATCTCCGCCAGATGCTCGCGTTTCAATTCGTGGAAAGGCAGGACGCGGTCCAGCCGGTTGAAGAACTCCGGTCGGAAGAACTTTTCCGCCGCCGTGACATAGGCCGCCTCCATTTCGGTCTCCTGCACGCCACTGAAGCCGATGCGGGAGCCCGCCTCACGCACGCCGAGGTTCGAGGTGAGCAGGATCACGCAGCTCGTGAAGTCCGCCACGCGACCGAGCGCATCACTGAGCCGTCCTTCGTCCAGGACGCCCAGCAGCATGTCAAAAACCTCCGGCGCGGCTTTTTCGATCTCATCAAACAACACCACGGAGAAAGGCAGCCTGCGCACCGCGCCCGTGAGCAGCCCATCCGGCTGACCGGGCGTGCCGGTGAGCCGAAGCACGGCATTCGAATCGACCATCTCGTTCATGTCGAAGCGGAGCAACCGGTCCGGGCTGCCGAACAGATGCTGCGCCAGCGCCTTCGCGCACTGTGTTTTGCCCACGCCCGTCGGTCCCAGCAGCAAAAATGCCGCCAGAGGCCGGCGCGGATCGTTCAAGCGCGCCTTGAGCTTGATGAGCACATCCGCAAAGGCATGCAGCACCTCGTCCTGACCGCTGACGTGTTTCAGGAGGTCGTTCACGATGCTCTCACGGCCGAGCGCCTGCGTACTGTCGAGCATCGACAAGTGCAGGCCGCTTCGTTCGCGAAACTCTTCGAGCGCGGCCGCACGGTCGCAGGTTTTGCCCGCATGCTTCACCGCCAGACGTTGCAGAAATCCCGCGGCCTTGCCAGGAAATGCCGCGTCGCTGGCAAAGCGGCGATGCAGCTCATACGCCGCAGGCACGACCTCCAGAGAGAAGGCGCAGCCATGCTGCCGCTCCATTTCACGCGCCACACTGACCAGAATGCGCAGCGTGTCCGCCTCTCCCGGCTCCGTCACCGGCACCACATGAAACAGGTCGGCAAACGCCCGGTCGCGCTCGCGCAGCACCCGCCACGACTCCGGCGTGATCTCCGCCAGCAGGCGCAGGCTGCGCTTTTCAAGACGCGGCTTCAGAAGTTGCGCCACGTTCAAATCGCTGTTCGCGCTCTGTCCGGCGGTGAAAAGGCCGGGCAGATCGTCCAGATACAGCACGGCATCGTTCTTCTCGACATGCTCGCAGATCGCCTGCACGCGATTTTGCCACTGGCCGACGTAGCTCATGCCGCTGATCAGCCGCATGGGCGAGACGAGCCACACATTTCGCCGCCGGGTCCACGTCTTGTCCGCCATCATGCGCCAGACGAGTTCCTGCACGATGGCTGTCTTCCCGACCTGACGCGGGCCGACGAGCAAAATGGCGCGCTTGTCTGGCAGTCGCAGCCAGCGCTCCAGATCCGCCACTTCGGCATCACGACCCGTCGCTCGCGGCAGATCATCGGGATGCATCGAGTTCAGCAGGCGGCCCACCTTGCGCAGTTCGGCCTCGCCATCGGGCTTTTTGTCGCTACCGCCGAAAATGGATGTCCGTTTGGCCGGTTTCGCCTTCACCGCGTTGAGTG
>CAYMHJ010000392.1:0-5799 GCA_964390165.1 uncultured Prosthecobacter sp.
CGGCATCGGTCATGATGACGATCTTGTGGTAGCGGAGCTTCTCGATGTTGAAGGAGCCCTCGACCTCGCTGTCGCCACCAATACCGGTGCCGATGGCTGTGATCATGGTCTGGACTTCCTTGTTTTGCAGCACCTTCTCCAGGCGGGCTTTCTCGGTGTTGATGAGCTTACCACGGAGCGGCAAAATGGCCTGGTTGTGACGATTGCGGCCCATTTTGGCAGAGCCACCGGCGGAGTCACCTTCGACAATAAACAACTCAGTCTTCGTTGGATCACGCTCGGAGCAGTCGGCCAGCTTTCCAGGGAGGCCACCGCTGCTCATGGCATCTTTACGGATGGCTTCGCGGGCTTTGCGGGCGGCTTCGCGGGACTTGGCGGCGATGATGATGTTGTTGATCACCGTCACGGCGATCTCCGGCGTTTCATCAAAGAAGCGCATCAAACCTTCATACACGATGGAGCTGACCACGCCCTCGACCTCGCCATTCACGAGCTTCACCTTCGTCTGCGAGTTGAAGCGGGGATTTGGCAGCTTCACGCTGAGCACGCAGATGAGACCTTCGCGGCAGTCATCGCTCTCGATGTCTGGCAGCTTGTCTTTGAAGCTCTTCGGATTGTTCGTGATGTAGGCCTTCACCGCACGGGTGAGGGCGGCTTTCAGGCCGCTGTAATGGGTTCCGCCGTCGGGGTTCGGGATGGCATTGGCAAAGCAGAGTGTCTGCTCGCTGAGCCCCTTGTTCCACTGGAGGACGCAGTCCACGAGGATGAACTTGTTTTTGTCATCAATGACAACTTCACGACGACCAGCCAGAGCGATGGGATCGGGATGGATTTTGTCTTTATCAGCACCGAGTTCGCGGACGAACTGCTTCACACCTTCTTGGTAGAAGAGAACTTCCTGGCGCGGCGTCTCGCCACGCTCATCCACCAGAGTGATGCGGATGCCAGGGTTTAGGAAGGCGAGCTCGCGGAGACGGGTGAGTAGGCGCTCAAAGACGAAGGTCGTCGTGATCGTGAAGATCGTGGCATCGGGGTAGAAGCTGATCTTCGTGCCAGTGCGCTTCGGATCATCCAGCTCACCGAGAACCGTGAGCGGCTCAGTGGTGATACCGCGCTCAAAGCCGATGGCGTGGACTTTGCCATCGCGATAAACCTCGCATTTGAACCAATCCGAAAGGGCGTTCACGCACTTTGCGCCGACGCCGTGAAGGCCGCCGGAGAATTCATAGGCACCATCGCCAAACTTACCGCCTGCGTGGAGATTGGTGAGCACAAGCTCCACGGTGGGCATGCCTTTGGAGTGCATCTCGACCGGGATGCCACGGCCATCATCTTCCACACTAAGTGAGCCGTCAGTGTGGATGGTGATCCAGACGTTTTTGCAGTTCCCAGCTAGATGCTCGTCGATCGAGTTATCGACGACTTCAAAGACGCAGTGGTGCAGGCCGCGCTCATCGGGATCACCGATGTACATTCCGGGGCGGAGACGGACGGCGCGGAGCCCTTCCAGATGCTGGATTTGTTCGGCACCGTAAGCCTGGTCAGCGGCTACGGCGGTGGAGTTTGAATCGATGGATTCAATTATTTCGTCTGGCATAAAAGTTGTCGGTTTTGCCATCGCCTGAGTCTGTCCAAAACACCGCTTCAGAAACGTGCTCGATGGGCTGGTCATGAGGTTAGCAAGATGCCCCCTCCTGCAAAGGTTTTTATGCCTTTGAACAGGTCTTTTTTTGGGAAGCATGCCTCCGACGAAAACCCTGAATTTTTTGAAAGACAGGCTGGACGCTGGTTATCAGCGGGACTGGAGAAAACGGCCCAGGGCCCAAAGCACCAAGCCCCCCATCATCCAGGGGAGCCCGAGGAGTAAAATGGCCGAGGGATCGTCAAATGCCCGTGTCAAATCCATCCCCCCTGCCCCGCTCCGGGCATCCCCCAGCAGTCCTCGGAGCATGATAAATCCTGGAAGGCACCACGCGCTGATTTTGAAGAACGAGCCGACGATGATTTTCAACCACCTACCTCGGCTTGTATTTTCAGGCAGCCAGCTTTCTGACATCGAAAGAATGGCAGCTAGCATCAGGCTTATCGCCGTCAGCAGCCACACGGCGGAGGCCAAATTCAAAGCTTCAGACTGACGGATGGCAGTGGCCACATAGACGCCACCCCCGGAGATGGAAAACACATCCTCCACACAGACCATGATCACTACAGCGAAGAGCCCGAGCAGGTCGATGCCGACATCACGGGATCGCGCATCGTTATCCAGACAAATACTCAGGCATTGACCGGTCAGAGGCACGGCGGCAAGCCCGACCACGGGAATCCATGTCCATGACCAGCGTGCCCAGGCTTCTCCAAATGACAAAGAGGCCTCTGGCTCCAGCACGGGCATCAAGGTCCAGATCGGATAGCCGAATTGCCCGACCCAAGTACCGAGAAAACTGCCCGCCAGCAGGGTTACAGGATAGAATGCCAGCGCCTTGCCCAGCCAGAAGGCCGCACCCGTCAGCATTTGTGGAATGAACCCACGAATGAAGGCGACCAGCATCATTGCAACCATCATGGCCAGAAGCAGCCTGGCCGCAGTGGCCAGAGCTAGGTGCCAAGGGGCGATACCGAACGACAGTTTCCACATTTGGAAATCTCCACCGACACAGCAGAGAGAGACGCCGCCACCCACCACAAGGACAAATAGCATGGCGCAGGATCGGCGAACGAAATCGGATTGCCAGTTCATCATCTCATCACCTGGGTGGAAGCATTTGAATCCCTGGCTGCTGGCCAGTCAGAACGGTGGTGGATGCGATCACATCCTGCAAAGTGAGCCCTCGGGTGAGATCCAGCTTTTGCAGTCCTGGAAAACGACTCTCACGCACGGTGACTTCAGTCAGATCGGTGAAGAGTGGCAGAGCGGGCTGCAACTCGCGCAGCCTTGCCTCCACGGCAGCCGCACGATTGGGAATCTGGGCGGGATCAAATTCGGCCACAAGCGCCTCCAGCAGGAGATCGAGCTGAGGATCGGTGATCTGGCTCACATTCAGTCCGTGGCCGCCGCTGTGAGTGGAATGCCAGAAGGGCAGCACATCCCAGCCTGGAGAGAGCTCGCCACCGACGAGCGCTGCATCGAATCTTCCGGCCTGCAGTTCCATGAAATAACTTCGCGCGGGCACTTCCACAAGGTCCACCCGGATACCGAGCATGCCCCACTGCTGTGCCAAGGCGAGCGCGAGTCTTTGGCGATCTGCATTCCCATCGGGGATCACGAGACGCAGCCGCATCTCCTCACCTCCCCGCTTGAGGCTGCCTTGGATGTCCTTCAGCCAGCCGGATGTGGTGAGAAGTTTCTCCGCCGCAGCGGCATCTGGCGGCGTGGGTTTGTGAGAAGCCGAGAACCAGAAACCTGGCGGAAAAAAACTGTCATGCGCACGCCCCAGACCGCCTGGCATCGTGAGCCTCAGCGCATCTCGATCCAGCGCCACCACCAGAGCACGCCTGATACGCACATCGGTCAGCAGTGCTGATTTGGTCTGCCAGACTAACATGAGCTGATGGCGGGCAGGAGAGGTCAGTGACTTCATGCCAGGGCTCGACTGCGCCATCCCGTGTGGCAGTCCGGCAGGCCAGACTAGATCAAAAGAATTCGTGGCGAGGCCGATCCGCGCCTGCATCGGGGAGGTGGCGGCAATCATCTGGATGTCTGGTGCTGCATCTTGCGCATCATCTGTGGGACGTTTTTTCAACCACATCCTTGCACCATCTGTCCGGTCCACCTGCCAGGCTCCTGCACCCGGAGGAGCCTGCGTGGATCCCGCCGCACGACCGGCGATCCACTTGGCGGAGAGGATGGGCAGTGTGGTCCAGGCAGCGAGAGCCGGACTGTAGGATTTCCGGTAAATGATTCTCACATGCCCCGGCTGGGGTTCCTCGATAACCTGAATCTGGCGGAACGCGTCTCGTCCAGACAAGGGCCAGGGTCGCGGTATGACATAGTCAAGGGTTGCGCGCACATCGGCGGCGGTGACGGGATCTCCTGAAGGCCAGCGCGCCCCCTCTTTTAATCGAAAATCCAACACCGGCTCCAGAAGTGCTCCAACTTCGGCGACAGGGATGATCTCCGGCACGGGCGAATGCCTGGGGCCCAGCCACCCGATGAGCGCCTGCTGCGCCTGCAATCCCGTACGGGTCGTCACGATCTCGCAGGTGCCATCATCATCAAACCACAGGCGCTTCGTGCTCGCGGCATGGTCCGCATGACGGGCAAACTCCTCCAATGTGAACCGCGCGCTTGATGGCGCATTGATGCGCACAAAAGTGAGTTTTTCAGGCGCGCTGGCTGCCAGCACTGCCTGAACCTCGGCGGCAACCGTGCTTTCAGGACGCATGAAGCGAACTACCAGGGAATCCCCCTGCGTGGCCACAGATTCGAGATCCCAGGTGGCACGTTTTTCGAGGGGTTGCTCTCTCAGTTCCTGCGCCGCAGCACGCGCAGCCTCGGCGGAGGCAAACCAGCAGGTCATGTGTTGATGCCATGTCCATTGTTCTGCCAGGGCTGTAGCCAGCCGCCCTTCCCGGTCGATTCGGAGCAGCGGCTCGTGGATCAAATCCAGGATTTGCCGCTCAGCTTCATCCGCAGGTAGAAAAGGATTCAGTGCGGGCAATTGAGCTCCCGGCAGGAGAATGATCACCTCACCCGAGTTCGATCTCGTCGTCTGCGAAGCATGCCAGGCACTCCAGCCGCCGAGGGCCAGAGTCAAAAGAGCCAGGCTGGAAAAGATGAATCGCACCCACATCATAGATTCCAGACGCTATGCGCAGCCCCCTCTTTGCAGCAACCGTCTTCCGAAGGTGATCGCTACTCGATTCAAAAGGTGTTTAACCCCGGAGGAGGGCCTCCGCCGCCCTGGTAGGCCGGAGCCGCAGGAGTGCTGCTGCCGCCGAAACGAGGCAGAAATGATCGGCGTGCCGCTGGTGCAGGCGTCTGCGGCTGCACCGACTGTGGCGCTGCCGCCTGGGAGGGATAGTTCGGCACCAGGGCTTGCTGCTGAGGCACCGGTTGAGTCTGAGCTTGTGGTTGATAGGCCTGATGCTGGTAAACCTGCTGTTGAGGATAAGTCTGCGGCTGATGATATGCCTGTTGTTGATAGGCTGGCTGCGAGTACCCGCCCTGGGGGATGTTCTTTGCCGTCACTTTGACGTGGGAAAGCTGCATCTGAGACATACCGAGGTATTGGGCGGCTGCCCCGGAGAGATTGATCACCCGCCCTGGGTAGGAAGGAAAGCGGTCATTGACCATCGCCTTCACACTGCGGCCATTGTATAAATTTTTCACGGTCACTTCAGTGCCAAAAGGCAGGCTGTTGTGAGCAGCAGTGCTGTAGCCTGGATGATATATCTGCCCAGAGGAGGTCATGCGCCCGGCATAGCTGTCCGCAATGTAGGATGCCCAGCCCTGCTCCTGGTAAGCAGGGGCCTGACAACTGACGACAGCCAGCGCGATAACAGTGAAAATGACGATTCTCCAATGGGTCATGCTGGCCGATCTATACACGGCCAGTCAGACTGAGTCACGCGAGATGTCAGCCACCCCTTATTTCAAACTCATGATGAATGCTTTTACATCCGCGAACTCCTGGGGCTTCAGAATAAGATTCATCGGTGGCATCGGCGAGATCGGGGTGGCCGTGTAGCCTTCGGCGAGCTTGGCGTTGGGATTGATGAGGCTTTCGAGGATGTAGGCCTCGTCCTTGCGGCTGGCGATGCCGTCCAGCGCGGGACCGACGGCGCTGCCTTGGCCTTTGA
>CAYMHJ010000393.1:0-5778 GCA_964390165.1 uncultured Prosthecobacter sp.
AGCTCTACCATCGCGATTGGGACCACCACAGCCTCCTGCGTGAGGAATTGCCGCTTCGCGCGAAGGAAGTCGATCGCGCATGCATGGCGCTCATCACCGATCTGAAGCAGCGCGGCCTCTTCGACGACACGCTCATCGTTTTCAGCGGTGAATTCGGCCGCACCCCGATGGCGCAGGGCAACAAAGGCCCCATTGGCCGCGATCATCACAACAAAGCCATGTCCATGTGGCTCGCCGGAGCCGGCATCCAGCGCGGCCTCACCTTCGGCGCCACCGACGACCTCGGCTACGCCGCCATCGAAAACATCACCACCGTCCACGACCTACATGCGACGATGCTCCATCAGCTCGGCATCCAGCACGACGCCTTCAGTTTTAAGTTCCAAGGTCTTGATGCGAAGCTCACAGGCGTCGAAGGTGCGAAGGTCATCAAGAAGATCCTCGCGTGATTTCAAGGAACACCGCCGCCCCGCGCTCCTCGTCGTTTCGACTGGCCCTCGCAGGAATTCGATTGCCAATCGAACCTATCACGGCGGCGCGTCCTTTCGCTCCCGGTCGATCTTGCCCCATGCGCCTGCGTGAAAAAAGGTTTACGCCCACGGTGTTTCCGATAGGATCGCGGCCAGTCCCGCTACAGACGCTCATGAAAACACACCTCGCCCTCACCCTCGCGCTGCTCTTCGTTGCAGCGATCTCCGCCCGCGCGCAATCCACCGCCTTCACCTATCAGGCCCACCTGATGGATGCGGGCGCATCAGCCAATGGGAACTACGACATCCAGTTCACGCTCAAGAACGCGCTTACGGCGGGTGCCACCGTCGGCACGCCGCAGGCGGTGTCGCCGGTCGCGGCGGTGAACGGCATCTTCACCGTCACGCTGGACTTCGGCTCCGCGCCCTTTGATGGGGGCGACCGCTGGGTGGAGCTGGGCGTGCGGCCCGCGGGCAGCGGCGATCCCTAAACGGTGCTCGCGCCCCGGCAGCGGCTCACCGCCACGCCGTATGCGCTGCGGGCCCTCAGCGCCACGAGCTTCACGGGCAACATTTCACCGGCGCAGATTCCGGCAGGCACCATCACCGGACCGATGATCGCGCCGGGTGCGACCATCACCAGCAGCACCGCCGCGCCTGCCGCATCGGTGGCGAACTCGGGCGACAATCCCGCCGCTCTGTCGCTCTCCACCTCGTTTCGCACCTGGTGGGTGGGACAAAACAAAGCGCCGGATGCGACGGGGGTGACAGACCAGTTCTTCATCTACGATCAGCAAGCCAATGCCACGCGGCTGCGGATCGACCTCAGTGGCGTGATCTATGGCAATGGCGGCGGGTTGACGAATCTGCCCGCCAGCGCTTTGACGGGGACCATCACGAGTGCCCAGCTTGCATCCGGCCTCACCCTCGGCGGCACTACGACGGGCACATTCGGCGGCCCGCTCACCGGCAATGTCACCGGGAACGTGAGCGGCAGCGCGGCCAGCTTCACCGGCCCGCTGGCGGGGGATGTCACCGGCACGCAGGGCGCGACGGTCGTTGCCAGTGTCGGCGGCGTCACTGCGGCGAATGTGGCCAGCGGCGCGAACCTCGCGAATGCGGCGACGACGGCGAACACGCCGAACACCCTCGTGAAACGCGATGCTAGCGGGAACTTGTCGGCTGGAACTGTCACGGCCACGGCCTTCACCGGCGACGGCTCCGGGCTGACGAATCTACCGTCCAGCGCGAACACTTCCGAGCCTCCCACCAACGTGTTTCCGGCACAGGGGATGGTGTGGATCAAACCGGGAACCTTCCTGATGGGCAGCCGCGTCGGCGAGTTGGGGCGTTCGACGAACGAAACCCAGCATCCGGTGACCCTGACCAAGGGCTTCTGGATGGGGGTGCATGAGGTGACCCAGGCTGAATACACGGCGGTGATCGGGTCGAACCCGAGCTTTTTCACCGGCAACACGAACCGCCCGGTGGAGACCGTGAGTTGGAATAATGCGGTGGCGTATTGTGTGGCGCTGACGACGGCTGAGCGGACCGCAGGGCGAATCCCCGCCACCTGGGAATATCGGCTGCCGACGGAGGCGGAGTGGGAGTATTGCTGCCGGGCCGGGGCGCGCACCACGCGATTTGGCTACGGGGATGATCTGGCCGCCACCTCGCTGGGCGATTACGCATGGTATTCTGCAAACAGCGGCGGCACGACCCATCCGGTGGAGCAAAAACGGCCGAATGCATGGGGGCTGATGGATATGCACGGGAACGTGTTTGAGTGGTGCTTGGACTCGACGGATGGGGGGGATTACCCCGGTGGTAGCACGGCTGTCACCGATCCGCGAAGTGTTACGGGCTCCAACCGCGTGCAGCGCGGCGGCGACTGGGACTTCGGCGCCTTCTACGCGCGCTGTGCCGTCCGCGACTTCAGCTTCCCGGACGCCGCCTTCAACTACTTTGGTTTCCGGGCTGTTCTGGCCCCAGGTCAGTGAGCTGAACGGCTAGCGGAACTGCCCGGAGCAGGCGGGGCAAGAGAGGGACGAACGCCGCCTGACTGCGGAGAGGCAGTGGAGCGTTGAATTGAAATTAAATCTACGAACCAGGAAAAAGCATACCGCGCAGCGGTCGATTTTATTTTTGAAAACCGGCGGGACGCCGCCAAACCCCGATGCAACTGAAGATGTTCACCATCCCGATCAAGAACGTCATCGAGGCGGAAGCCGAGATGAACGGCTTTCTGCGCGGTCATCGGGTGCTGGCGGTGAAGAAGGAGTTTGTGGCCGATGGGGAGAACTCGTTCTGGAGCTTCTGTGTGGAGTATCTGGACGGCGCAACGGCGACGACGGGCGGCACGGCATCCAGCTCCCGTCCGCCGAAGGTGGATTATCGGGAAATCCTCACGCCAGAGGAGTTCGAGCTGTTCAGCCGCCTGCGGGACTGGCGCAAGGCCGCTGCGGAGAAGGAAGGCGTGCCGGTGTATGCGGTGCTGACCAACGGTCAACTCGCTCAGGTCGTGCAGAAGAAGATCACCACCAAAGCCGGGCTGAAGGAAATCGAAGGTGTGGGCGATGCGCGCATGGAAAAATACGGCGAGGCGCTGCTGCAGCTGCTCGGGGTTCCGGAGGGCCCACCGACATCATGAAACGACACGGACAACTGATGGAGGCAATCGCCGACCCGGCCAATCTCCGGCTCGCCTTTTGGAAAGCCGCGAAGAGCAAGCGTGCCAAGGCGGATTGCCGCGCGTTTCAGGACAGGCTGGTTGAGAACGTGGCCAGCCTGCGGCAGGAACTCTTGTCCGGCTCGGTGGCCGTCGGCGAATACCACACGTTCACGATTCACGATCCCAAGGAGCACGCCATCTGCGCGGCCAGCTTCCGGGAGCGGGTGCTGCACCACGCGCTGATGAATGTGTGTGAGCCGGTGCTGGAGCGCGCCGCGATCTTCGCCAGCTACGCCTGCCGCACAGGCCGGGGGGCACAGGCGGCGGTGCGGCTGGTTCCTTAAAATGGACATCCGCAAGTATTTCGATTCGATCGACCAGGGCGTGCTGCGCGGGCTGCTGGCGCGGAAGTTCAAGGACGCAGGGTTGCTGGAAGTATTTGACCGCATCCTCGCCACCTACCAGACCGCGCCGGGCCGGGGCCTGCCGATCGGCAACCTGACGTCGCAGCATTTCGCCAACTACTACCTCGCGCCGCTGGACCGATTCATCAAGGAGCGGCTGCGATGCGGGGCTTACGTGCGCTATATGGATGACTTCGTGGTCTGGGGCGAAACGGCGGCGGAGCTGCTCGAAGTATGGCGGCAGGTGGAGGATTTTCTGACCACGGAGCTGAAGCTGGAGTTGAAATCCAACGTGATGCTCAACCGGAGCGAGCGCGGCATGGATTTCCTCGGCTACCGGATCTTTCCCGACGACCTGCGGCTGGCAAAGCGGAGCAAGCGGCGCTTTGCGAGCAAGTTCCGCGCCTATGAGCGGGAGCATGGGAACGGCGTCTGGACGGAGCTTGAGTTGCAGCAGCGGATGACGGCGCTGATCGCCTTCACGCTGCCGTGCCGCAGCCGGGGCTTCCGGCGCAATGTGATCGAACGATTTGGGGCGGAGGCCAACGGGCTCCAACCGCGTGCTGCGCGGCGGCAACTGGAACAACAACGCCAACAACGCGCACTGTGCCAACCGCAACAACAACAACCCGGACAACGCCAACAACAACATTGGTTTCCGGGCTGTTCTGGCCCCAGCTCAACCCGGTGGCCGGAGCGCCGTCTGGCTGACCCGGCCGCCGTCCCGTCCGCGAACCAAAGGGTCCGAGGCAAAGACACGCAACAACCAAGGTCCGGTGTGAGTAGTGGAGAGCACTCCGCGAAAGCTCCGGGCCTTCCTTTTTAAACACCGAAGCCACCCACGAACCGCCATGAAAACACTCCTCATCCTCGCTGTCCTCGCCCTGACGATCACAGGCCACGCGCAGAGCTACTCCATCACCTCGCACAGCATCGCCGGAGGTGGTGGCACCAGCAGCGGCACCGGAGTGGCAGGCGACTTCGCCGTGACCGGCAGCATCGCCCAGCCGGAGGCCAGCGCGGCCTCCACCGGCGGCAGCTACAGCGTCAGCGGCGGCTTTTTCTCCCAATACATCGCCCTGCAGCAGGCGGGAGCACCGCCCCTCGTAGTCCGGCAGTCGGGCGGGAATGTGGAACTGGTGTGGGGCGCCAACGTCCCCGGCTGGGTGCTGCAAACGAACGTCACAGACCTGAGTCCCGCCGGCTGGGCGGATGTGGTCGCAGCCCCGACAGTGAACGGGGCCGAGCAGTCCCACGCCTTCACCGCCAGCGGTGGCCGCGCGTTCTTCCGCTTGCGGTTGCGGTGACATCCTAGTGAGGAGCCCTGTGCATCCGCCAGCGGGGAGAGTTCTCGAACGGCCTCACGCCCCCTTTCTGCGGAAGCTGACCGCTCATCACTCGGAGCGATGATGGCTGCTTTGAACTCAATATACCTCGTCATGCGTCCCTGCCGCTTCCAGTAAGAGAGCTTCCTTGCCCTCGTGTTTCACGAGCTGAAAAACAACGCGCAGGTCGTATCCGGCGGAACACGCCCAGGACTTCGCCAGCTTGCCTTTCAACTTATGGGTTCGGAGGGCGGGATGAAACGCATCCTCAGCCAGAAGCTCCAGCACCGCCTCCAAATCTGCGCCGGCTGACGAGTCCCGTTTCGTTAAGCGTTTGGCCGACCGGATGAACGCTTTGCTGGGAAGCAGCGCACGTTTCATGCCTTGATCATTTTCATGATGGCAGAGGGACTCGCGGCCTTGGTTTTTCCTGCTGCAAACTCAGTCCGCGCCTCCTTCACTGCGCTGATCAATTCAGCGCGCCGCTTCTCAGCAACCCGGCGGCGTAGCGTCGCCGAGAGTTCTTCCTGCTCATCCAGCGACAGTCGGTCCGCCAGATCCAATGTACTCGCAAAGGTGCTCATGACTGGACAGTCATCCACACCCTTTCCATTTCAAGGTTTTAGTTCGACGGTCAGATCAATCTGGATGAATGCCTGGCCCGTGCAGTGCCCGCGCAACATTCGCCCTTCGTGCTTCGTCATTGATTCGGCATTCTGAATTCTGGTTTCGTCATTCCCCGCCTCTTTCCATGAAAAACACCCTCCTCTTCCTCGCCCTCGCTCTTCCCACCTTCGCCTTCGACATCACGGTCGCGGAGAAAGACCACGTCGCTGTCGCGAATGGCGGAAAAGTCGTCGCGAAGCTCATGATGGCGAATGATCTCAGCACGCCGGAGAAGCATCACG
>CAYMHJ010000394.1:0-5718 GCA_964390165.1 uncultured Prosthecobacter sp.
GCGTGGGGCCGGTCTGCGCGGGCAGGGCGGAAAGCGTGGCCGGCATGACGTCGGGTCCGCGCCGGGTGTAGTCGCCAGCCATGTGGACATAAGTCTGACGGCGGTCTTTGGCGACTTCGGCCAGCATTTGCGCCTTTGTTTTCGGCTCATCACGATCCTCGGTGTTGTCGAAGAAGGCGTAGAAGCTGTAGTAATCGCGGATCGTGATCGGATCGTATTTGTGCGTGTGGCACTGCGCACAGCCGATGGTGAGGCCCATCCAGACGCGACCGGTGGTGTTTACTCGATCCACAAGGTTCTGGTAACGCGCCTCTTCCTTGTCCACGCCTGCTTCGGTGTTCAGTGCGGCATTGCGATGAAAGCCGGTGGCGGTGAGTTGCTCATGCGTGGGATTCGGCAGCAGGTCGCCGGCGATCTGCTCGATGGTGAACTGATCGAAGGGCATATCGCGATTGAGGGCGTCGATGACCCAGTCGCGATAGCGCCAGGCGTTCGGGCGCAGGCCGTCGCCGAGGAAGCCGTTGCTATCGGCATAGCGTGCCATGTCCAGCCAGTGCCGCGCCCAGCGCTCCCCGAAATTGGGCGAGGCGAGCAGGCGGTCCACGAGGGCGGCGTATTCTTCGTCTGAAAAATCGGCCATGTCGGCCATGTCGGCCGGAGTCGGCGGCAGGCCGGTCAGGTCGAGAAAGAGGCGGCGGACCAGCGTAATGCGGTCAGCTTCAGCAGACGGCTTCAGCTTATGCCTAGCCAGTTCGCTCTCGATGAATCCGTCGATGGGATGGCCGCTCTTTGATGCGGGAACGGCAGGCCGGCGGATCGGCTCAAAGGCCCAGTGCGCCTGGTATGCCGCACCTTCAGCGATCCAGCGCTTTAGAATGCTCGCTTCAGCGCTGGTGAGCGGCTTGGGCGATGACGGCGGGGGCATCACGTCATCCGGATCGGTGGTGGTGATGCGGTGCCAGAACTCGCTTTCGTCCGGCTTTCCGGGTTTGATGGCCGCTTTGACCGCCTCACCACGCAGATCGAGCCGAAGTCCCGCCTCGCGCTTGTCTTCATCGGGGCCATGGCAGGCATAGCACTTCGAGGCGAGGATGGGGCGCACATCGCGATTGAACTCGATGCCAGCTTCAGCAAACACATGGTTCGCCCACAAAATTAAGGCGATGGTGATGTTGAGAGATGTGTTCAATCGCATGAAATGAGGCTTCATTCATACGAGTCACCGGAGGCAATTCGTGCGTGTTATGATGATCAACCTCACTCATCATGAAGACCTCTCGCCGCCAGTTTCTCCAATACGCTGCTCCTTTGATCCTGCCTGCCGCTGTTCTGGGCAGAGCGGGCGCAGTTTCGCCGAATGGCAAGATCCGTCTCGCCTGCATCGGAGTCGGTGGGCAGGGCACGAGCAATCTGCGGGCCTTCCTGGCGGATGAACGCGTGCAGGTCGTGGCCATCTGCGATGTCGATGGACAGCATCGTGACCGTGCCATGGAGCTGGCAAAGCTCACCAAGGCTGACTGCTATGGAGACTTCCGCGAGGTGCTGGCCCGTAGCGATGTGGACGCCATCATGAACGCAACGCCTGATCACTGGCATGCGCCTGTGGCCATCGCTGCCGCCAAAGCAGGCAAAGACATGTATTCGGAAAAGCCACTCGGGGCCAGCATCGGCGAAGGCCGGGCCATCTGTGATGCGGTCAGTCAAAACAAGCGTGTACTGCAATGCGGCACCTGGCGGCGCTCCGGCATGAAAGTGCGCATGGCCTGCGAACTCGTGCGCAACGGCTACATCGGCGAGTTGAAGGAGATCGAAGTCGGCGTTCCAGGCACCTTTGCCATTCGTGGCGGTTTCACAGGCATGGAGCCACCGGAGCCTGTGCCTTCGCATCTCGACTATTCCATGTGGCTCGGAAGTGCTCCTGAGCGCCCTTACACCGCGGCACGCTGTCATTTCAACTTCCGCTGGATCGATGACTATGCTCCCGGCTACATCACCGACTGGGGAGCGCACTTCGTCGATGTGGCCCAGTGGGGTGCTGGAATGGATGACACCACGCCAGTGGAAGTCAGTGCCGCGGAAGTGAAACGCCGGGACAAAGGTCTCTACGATGCACCAGAGCAGTTCCGCATCGAATACCGCTACTCGAACGGCGTGAAGATGACGATGTTCAGCACCACAGACAAGGCCACCTACGGCACTAGGTTCATCGGCAGCGAGGGCTGGATTTTCACTGAGGCCGAGCAGCTCAAGGCCAGCTCCATGGACATACTTCGCATCAAGATGAAGGAGGACGACGAACGACTCTTCGTCTCGAAGCATCATCATCGTAATTTCATCGATGCCGTACTTTCACGTGGCCAAACCGCCGCGCCTGCAGAGATCGCTCAGCGTGCATCTGTCATCTGCCACATGGGCACCATCGCGGCCAAGGTCGGCCAGCCGCTGAAGTTTGATCCGAAAACCGAGCGCTTTGAAGAAAACGATGCAGCCAACGCTTTGCTCACTCGACAGATACGCGGGCCTTGGACGATCTGATACCGCCATGAAAAACCTGCTATCACTCCTGCTCACCCTCACCGCCACGGCGGGCGATCTTCAGCTCACCCTGCCACCCATCATCTATGGTGCGCCGGATTTACAGATGAGCATCTACCATGACAACATCGTGCTCACCGAAACACCGGAGAAGTATCGTTTCGAGATAACCAGCAAGCTCGGCAAGAACGAAGCCCTCCGCTGGACCGTGAACCCGAGCGACAGCGATGTCGGAGATCATACCATCGAGGTAAAAATCAAGGACGCCAGTGGCACCATGCTTGAAAGCGGACGCACTACATTGCGCGTGTCACCACGCAAGTCGGGCGAGGGCAAATCACTGCGTTTGCTAATCGTTGGCGATAGCCTCACTCACGCCACGTTCTACCCGAATGAGATCGCCAATCTCCTCTCGCGTCCTGGCAATCCCAAGTGGACCATGCTCGGCACGCATCATCCTGCCAGCGCCCTGCCGATGGTGAATCACGAAGGTTACGGCGGCTGGAAATGGAGTGACTTCCTCACAAGATACACCGCTCCCACTCCCGGCGTCACCGCCGGCCCTTTGGCTCGGAAAGCCACCAGCCCCTTCATCTTTCCATCTGCTGATGGCAAAAATGGCACCTTCGATCTCCCACGCTATTTCAAAGAACACTGCGACGACCATGCACCTAATGTCGTGACTTTCCTCCTTGGCATCAACGATTGCTTCGGCGCTGATCCAAACAACTCCGACCCGAAGATCAACGAAGTGCTAGACCAAGCAGACAAACTGCTCGCCGAGTTTCACAAAGCCGCCCCTAAAGCACTGCTCGCCGTCGGTCTCACCACACCGCCAAATTCTCGGCAGGCTGGATTCACCGCAAACTACAAGGATAAATACCCCCGGTGGGGCTGGAAGCGCATCCAGCATCGGCTCGTGCAGAGAATGATGGAACGCCTCGCGAACCGTGAACAGGAGGGCATTCATCTCGTACCGACCGAGATCAATCTCGATCCCGTGGATGGTTACCCCGAGAACAATGGCGTTCACCCCAACCCTGCTGGTTATGCCCAAATTGGCGCGAGTTTTTACGCTTGGATAAAATCAAGAATGTGATGCCGAGTGGCAAGTCCCCTCCCCTACCATTAGATGTCGTGCACGGCATCGACGAGCGGCTTCACGAAGGCTTCCACCTGTTGGGCTAGATCATTGGCTGCGCCGTTTTTCTCAATCAGCTTCACAATGGCGCTGCCGACGACGACACCATCGGCCATGCTGGCGACTTGGGCTGCCTGCTCGGGATTTGAGACACCAAAGCCGACGCACACCGGCACATCGGTGGAGGCCTTGATCACGGCGACCTGCTCCGAGATGCCGCTGGCGACCTCCACCTGTGCTCCGGTGACACCGAGACGGCTGACGTAATAAACGAATCCTTCCGCGCTTTTCGCGATGCTGGCGATGCGCTCCGCCGGGCTGGTGGGCGCGATGAGCTGGATGTGCCGAAGCTCAGCAGTAGGCTTCAGTTCGCTGTTCTGACTTGCCTCATCCGGCGGCAGATCGAGCACGAGCACGCCATCAGCACCAGCAGCGGCGGCATCATGGTGAAAGCGCTCGTAACCATACGCGTACACCGGGTTCAGATAGGTGAAAAGGACGATCGGGATCTCGCTCTGAGTCCGAAGTTGGCGGATCATTTCGAGCACTTTCGGCATGGAGGCACCGGCCTTCAACGCACGGTCAGCGGCCATCTGATTAACCACGCCATCAGCCAGCGGATCAGAGAAAGGCACGCCGAGCTCCACGATGTCCACACCAGCTCGTTCAAGCCCGAGCACGATGTCGATGGTGGCATTCAGCGTGGGATCACCGGCACAGACATAGGCCACGAAGGCACGCTTTCCAGATGCGCGGAGTTTGGCGAAGTGGACGTCGATTCGGTTGGTGGAGGCGGGCATGGGGCGGGCTATCTACCCGGATGCAGAAAGGATGCAACTTCACCTTCCCTTTCGGATGTGACATCCGCAGTTTCAGGCAAGCAGGCTCACTTCCCTGCGTTGAAACAAGATCATGCAAACCCGCCGTCATTTCCTCCAAACATCTGCCATTTCCGCCTTTGCCGGGCCGAACATCCTTCGCGCACAAAACTCGAAACAGAAAATTCGTGTCGCCTGCGTCGGCATCGGCCAGATGGGCAATGGTGCTGTGCAGGCATCGCGTGACGAGGAGATCGTGGCGTTTTGCGATGTTGACTGGCGCGAACTCGGTGGGCGCAGCGCAGCTGAGATCGCGAAGAAGCATCCGAAGGTGCCCAAGTTCACCGACTTTCGCGAGATGCTCGACAAGAAGGGCACCGAGATCGATGCGGTGCTCATCTCCACACCAGACCACACTCATTTCGCCGCCGCCATGGAAGCGATGGAGGCGAAGAAGCATGTCTTCGTGCAGAAGCCGCTCGCGCATAACATCTGGCAGGTGCGCACGCTGCAAAAGGCCGCGCAGAAATACGGCGTGCAGACGGTGATGGGCAATCAAGGCCACTGCTGGGAGGGAATACGCCTGGTGAAGGAATGGTTCGAAGCCGGTGTGCTCGGCGAGGTGAAGGAAGTTCACTGCTGGACGGATCGCCCGAAGGGCAAGGTCGGTTTCATCAATCCTCCGCCCACGCAGGCGGCGAAGACGGCGCCCGTGCCGGAAGGTCTGTCGTGGGATCTGTGGCAGGGGCCGGTGGCGCCGCGTGACTACAGTCCGGAGTATCTGCCGCAGTTCTGGCGCGGTTGGTGGGACTATGGCTGCGGCGGGCTGGGTGACATCGGCTGCCACTGCCTTGACGCGCCCTTTTGGACGCTGCAGCTCGGCATGCCGGAGAAAGTCGAAGTCGTGGAGCAGGAGAAGTGGGAGCACCGCGCCTACACCGCCCCGGCATCGCACATCATTTTCCACTTTGCCGCGCGTGGCGACCTGCCCGCCGTTCAGATTCACTGGTATGAAGGCGGCCTGCTGCCTGAACCGCTGCCCGGCATGACCAAGGGCCTGCCTGACAACGGCATGATCATGAAAGGCAGCAAGGAGACGCTCTTTTCCGAAGGCATGCGCGTGCAGAGCCCGCAGCTCTGGCCGCGCGAACGCATGACGCCGATCATTGACGTCCTGCGCCGCAAGCCGTTGCCGCGCTCCGTCGCGGGTGAGCCGATCGGCGA
>CAYMHJ010000395.1:0-5714 GCA_964390165.1 uncultured Prosthecobacter sp.
GAGCGAGAAGATGGCCGCGAAGTTCGACTCCGGCACCGGCCCGCTCCGAGAGGTCTTGGTGTAAGGCAAGCATGCCGCCGCGCAGCGACGGCTATCTAGGCCGCTGGAATGCGGCTTCGATTTCAGTTGGGGCGCGAAGTCCAAGGACTATAACGACCCGGCGCTCTGGGACGCCGCACGCCCAGGAAAGCAGGAGTATTACAACGGCCTCTGGCTGCCCTCCGAAGAATGGCACCGCATCCGCGCCACCGTCGAAAACGGCACCGCCAGCGCCCTCGCCCCGCCTGGCATGACCCACGGCATCTTCTGCCTCCGGGATGAAAACGGCTTCCTCATCCGCTCCAAAGGAACCCCTCCCTCCAACGGCCCTCCTGCATCTCTTCGACTTGGGCAAATGGTGAGCCGCAGGCCGAGGCATCGTGAGCGTCGCGTGAAACCGATGCCTGCCAAAGAGGGCGCTTGAAAGATGCCTTCGTTCTCGGACAGCCACGACGCCCACGGCGGCGGCAGCATCGCCCTGCTCGTGATGCAGACACGCCTGCCTGCACAAGCTGCGGCATGGCACCCTACCAAGGACAGGGCGCACCATGAAGGCGTTGAAAGGCACGACGCTTCATCTCGATGCCTGAGGCCGCCCCTGCTTCTCGCTGGATACCCTGCATCACCAGTTCCCTTGCCGTCGCCATCATGTCGAGGCTCATCAGCAGCCGCTCAGCCGGTGTCTTTCGCATCATGGCTTCAAAGAGCCGCCGGTTGATCTCCGGCGGCGTGTCTTTCACGGCAAAACCCGTGTCAACATATCTGTCAGGTTCAATGCGGCTGACCATGTGCGTAGATACGCCTCATCACAGCCGGTGGCAATCAGGTTCTCCACATCTGTGAGCTGACGCTCCGAGTGCGACTCCCGAGCCCATTCGAGCTTGGAGAGGATGAGGTCTTCCTTGCTCACCACCCACAATTCAAAGTCGGCCAGCCGCACCCTCACTCGCCGGGCGAACTCATGCAGTCGGTAGTCCTCCCGCTTCCGCACCATAAAGTCCACTTTGATCAGTGTCGCCTCGTGGATCGCGTTGAAGCTGCTCTGGTGCAGCACCGCCTCGCGTGCAGCCTCATGCGAAACGTAGTAGCCACTGCCCAGCACGTCGGTGATGCGGGCCGCATCCTTGAGGAAAAAAGCCACCACCAGATCAATGTCGCGCGTCATGCGCGGCTGTGCATGGCAGGCGAGTGCCACAGAGCCGGTAAGCATGTAATCGATGCCCGCCGCATCCAATCGGGTCGTGATGTCACGGAGGATGGAGAGTTCTTCGGTCATGGCTTGATTTCAGGCGCTCGTCTTGGCTCGTTTGGCCTTGTTCGGTTTCGTGTTTTTGGTCTTGCCAGACTCTCGAAATGCCTCCCTCCACATCTCAGGCGGCAACGGCGACTTGTGCATGATGCAGCCGAGAACTGAGGCCCCAAAGGGAACCAACTGCGGCTCTTTCGTTGCGTGCGCTTCATTAGTTTTGCTCACGAAGTTCCGAACTTCTCCGCTGAACTGTTCGCGGGTTACCGGATTGATGGTGCCGTATCGAATGGTGATGCAGATGCCTTCGTGTCCCAGTGGCTTCTCGAGCACCTCTTGTCTCCAGCCTGCCGGAGGAATCCAGCTCTGCAATTCGACAGACTCGGGAAAGCCCATTGACTCACCTCCGTCCAATTGTCCGAGAATCAGGTGCTGAAAGAACTCCCATGCTAGTTCTTCGCCCTGCGCTCCGAGCTTGCAGACACAAAGTTCGATCAACATCTGCAGAAGGTAGGAGGATTTGCCGAAGTTCTCCGAAAGCGGTTCTCCAGTCGCAATATGCTCGAGCAGGAGAGGCCAGGAGTTGTTCTGGTCAATCAGGCGAACTCCACCTTTCCCCAACCTTCGAAGCACCAACCTCTCGTGTATCTGAACGAAAATCGCCAAGGCCTCCTGGCTCAGTCCTACCGCTGACAAGAGCAGCCAAACCAGAAAGAGTTCAATGTGATGAATATCCAGCATCGGGCGAAAGCAGGCGGGGTTCGCGTTGACCATCCCGATCACCGTGTTCACGACTTTCTGGCAGGCGGTCATCAGAGACTTCTTTGAACCATCTGAATCAGCTCCAGACGCCATTTGAAGAACCGCTGTTCCCAGAATGCCAAGCCTTCCCATGTGCCAGTAAGCGTTATGGCTGGCAATCGCCTCAGTAAATTCGGCGTGATGCCCGCAAGCCAGCGAATCCTCGGTTATCACTAACGCACCGTTTTTCTCATAGTAGGCCTCCAACTGTGACAGATAGAGGCTTATCCAAGCACTCCCCACCGCGTTCTTGGCCTTTTTGTCTTTGGACTTTGCTGCAACCCGCCACAGAGCAAGCATGGCCCACTCGACCAGTTCTATCCAACCGGTCTCCCACGATGGAGCCGCTTTGCCGTGATTGCGGAGCACGATGAGAGCCATCGTCACCATCCTAACCTCACGTTCTCCAGCCTTGTCATGTAGCACGCTGTTAAGGAACTCGAGCCAGTCAGGAATCAACACTTCGCGCCATTGTTCTGAGCCGTGGGAAAAATCCTCCGCCTGCCAGCAAATGTATGAGAAGGAGCGAAAAAACTGCTCTGGCAAAATAGCCGGACTGCCCACGAGCTTGCTACGAACCCTCTCTGTGAGTTCGGTGAGGTTCCAGCGCTCCAAAACCAGCTTTGCGGTCTTGCCGACCTTCGGTGGCCTTGATTTCGCAAACTTTTCAAACGCTTCCACTCCACGAGCCTCGTCATCTTTGTTGTAGGCCAGCACCACCCGAACTTCCCGAACCCGACGTAGCTCCGGTGGTGAAAGGTCTTGAGCCACGGCAAGCGTCATGTCCTTCTCGAATCCTTCGGCTGTCCAATTTTTGTAGGTCAGAGGTTCGTCTTTGAGGACATAAATCGTCAGATGCGTTCCATCCCTACTGATCACTTTCAGATCCTCGCCGAACTCATGTTCCTTCTTTGGCTTCGGAGTTCCACTGCGCCCACCACGGTGAAAGGCAAGGCGCAGAGGCACAAGGTTGTCAGCTTCCGCCAATTTGAGGATGATGTGATCGAATCCGTGCTTTACGCCAGACTTCTCAGCGCGCGTTTCTTCGCGAAGGCTATGCAGGTAGCCAGACAGAAATGTCGTGATGGTTTCAGGCGTCATTTGACCTCCTCCTCTTTGCTTCTGCATCCACGAGTTTAGCCATTAGATGAGCTGCAGAGCGGAAGCGCTGTGCATTGCCATCTGGATCAAGCGCAAACATACGCGGAAACTCAATCTCGTGTCGGAACTCCTGCATCTTCGAAGGCGGTCCCAAGTTTCCCCCGATGAAGGTCTGCCACTGGGTCCCTCCATAAAGTGTGTATGACTTGGAGATCATGCTGAGGAGGGGACTGCTTTTCTCAGCGCTTTCTGACACCTGCCTACTTCTCTTTCTTCTCTCGATCCGCTGCGCTCGTCGGTATCCAGCCACTTCCATGGAATTGATCGCGGATCGGTAGCAAGCCTTCAACTTGTCGAAGTATTGCTCTGCTGCGCTGACTGCTTGATGCAAAAGAGAGTCGCTAGGGAGCTTGAGAGCATCAGCTTTGACGGGTTCCAGACAGGCCCCCGGCAGGTTCTTCATTTGCCAAACAAGTTCCTCGACGATGAATGCTTTGATATCCTCAGACCCTCGACTTGCTCGGTCAGCGAGTGCTCTCAGCAAGCGGCATCCACCAGAGCCGATCATCGAACCCATTTTGACTTGGCAAATCAGGACACCAATCCATTCGTCAGACCACGCATTCAACGTCTCGTGGGGAAGATTATCCAAGGCCAGATGGTCAAATAGCACGAGTCCGAGGTGTCGAATGGATTCATCGAGGGAAGTCAAAGCGTTTGCCACAGTGGTTTCGGGAGAGTTCTGAAGCATCAACCCAGGAAGCTCATGAAACCCGCCATACGGTGAGAATCTCTTTGCCAGTCCGTTTCGATCCCGCCGAGCGATGTCGAACAACAAGCCTTCAAACGCAGGCCGATCACCTGAGAAGAGTTTCACAAGGAGCGATTCCAGCTCATTCCAAGTTCCATCGTGTTTACTTGGGATCGGAATGAGTTGAGCTATCAGGCCCCGGCAAAGCGGCAGGTGCAATGCGTGCGCACGAGCATCACTGGATTGTGCCAGGGAGATGATCCAATGAGCCCAAGTGCCGTCAGGCTGCTGCGGGGCATTGGCATGCAGCCATTCAATGCCAAATCGAAAGCTGGCATCACAGCGCAGCGGCGCAGAAAGCGTGCATCTCACAAAATGGAATGCTTCTTCAACCTCGGCGGGTGTTCCCGATGCCATCTTTTCAACGAGGCTCCTATAGTCATCAAACTGGAGAGGTGTCTGCTGGTCAAAGATGACCCACGACCGATGATAAACGACTCGAAGCTGATCATCGGCATGAGATGAGAGTCGCTTATCAATCGCATCAGTTACTCCAGGGTGCATGGATCGAACCCGTCCGAGAAGACTGACTGACATTGCGGTCACCTCATCCGAGGGGCGTTGCTCAGTCCATGCTTCAAGCACTTCCAAAGAGCGCTCAGGGTGATGGTCGGCGAGGGACTGGATCCCACCCCAAAAACCACCGGAAGCCCCATCATTCCCAAGCTTGCTCCTGACTTGAATAAACCACGGGGCGAGCCGCAAGGGTGGAATGTCGGCACCTTTCAAAAGCCCTGGCAGAGCATACAGCGGGGTGAAGAAGTCACGGTCAGTTAGCAGTCCCGCCAGTAACAGTTCTTTGGTCGTCTCCGAAGCTCTGTTAAAGACTCCGGCCCAAATGAGGCCCAGTAGCGAATTGCGCCCTGCTCCCCATGATATTCGATGGCCAAACTTTGAGAGTAATGTGAAAAAGCGGCCGTCGTCTGCGACACCATCTAGTTTCGCGGCAGCGATGGCTTCGTTCAGACGAGTTTCGCTTGTTTGAAGTATGTCGAAGACTTCTCGCGCTTCATCATCCTTGAGTTCTCCCATTGCATGATCTTCGCTATCCCAAGCAACGAGAACCCGCAAAGCCTTCTCAAGGCTCGGTATCGGGGCACTGTGGACAATGGACTGTTCGCTCATGGACAAGGACAAGGGAGAGCATGACTGATTTGGCTGAGTCGGCAATGAACTTCCAAACGAGCTTCTGTTCAGCTAGCCGCCCCAGCCTCCCATAAAAACTCTTGCCCCAAACCTCCCCGTTCTGGCACAATCCGCCCCGATCGCTGCGGCATTTTCTCCTGAGGTCCAGGTGGGACTCATGGGGGCGATGAACGGCGGGACGCCTGCTCATGAAGACGCTATGCCTGCCAACCGGGAGCCGGATCTTTCGATCATGCCATACGCCTGTGTGAGCGGCTGCCGCGTTGCCTGAAGCAGCCCGCTGACAAGATTGACGAACTGATCAAGGCACTGTGACGGCAAATGCATCGCGGACCGCTCTCACGCGCTTGTTCAAGCGCAGGTTCCTGCCAAAGAAGGTGAAGATGTGCTTGTTTGGGGCGTTTCTGCCAAGCGATCCCAATTTTCCCATGAGCACTGCCCTGAATCGAACCCATTTCCCCGCGTGAGCCGTCACCGTTTTGCCCTCATGGCGGCTGCGGGTGTCGCTCTTTGCACCTTCGCTCTGGCGGTCCCGGTTTGTGCCCAGCACTGGCCGCAGGCGTCCGGGCC
>CAYMHJ010000396.1:0-5654 GCA_964390165.1 uncultured Prosthecobacter sp.
TGAAGCTGATCTTGTTCAGGCGACGGAGCTGCCCGGCCAGCACCTTTTCGAGGATCACGCGGCCCAGACGGCCGTTGCGCTCCACAGCGCACTCCTCCGGGCTCAGGTAGGTGAAGCCGAGCTGCTGCAAGGTCCGCAGCGCGGGAATCTGGCTGATGAGGGCTTCTTGGAAGGAGGGTGGCATTTGAATCTATTGGCGTGCGGCTGGGCGATAGAGCCTTTGAAACTCAGCGACTGCGCTTGCTTCAGTCGCTGTCAGTGCAGCCGTTAGTCTCTGCTGGTTTTGTGCTGTTATCTGACTCTGGGGGAGTGAAAATCGAAGTGTGTCGCACACTCCCTCAAAACGCGAACCCAGAACATCCTTATGCTGACCGCGTTGCAAGCCAGCGATCACTTCATTGATGACCTCTGTTTGTGTTTGTTCTGGCAGACGGCCTACGGCCTTTAGAACGCCATCCGCACATCCTAGCTTGGGCCTTAATTGGCCCAAGTCATTGAAGAACATTTCTGCCAATAGTCCGTATGCCATGCGGCTGGGAATGTTCTTGGTTCCTTTTCCGCACTCGGCGATAAAATTGCTGCATTCATGTGCCTTCTGACCCGCTTGAAGAAGATTGCGCCCCAGCTGCTCCTGCAATGGTAGTGTCAGGACCGCAAATTGGCTGTCATCCACATTAAGCAATGCTTCGGCAGTGGGGTTTTGAGCATTCCAATTGTAGGATTTGAGGCGGGCGATAACTCGTTCGATCAGTCGAGTCAGTGGAATATTTGCGTTTAGCAGCACATCAACGTCGGCACCAGCAATGAACGCCTGCAGGCGTTCAATCTGACGC
Source organism: uncultured Prosthecobacter sp. (assembly GCA_964390165.1). Taxonomy (GTDB): domain Bacteria; phylum Verrucomicrobiota; class Verrucomicrobiia; order Verrucomicrobiales; family Verrucomicrobiaceae; genus Prosthecobacter. Next base: position 834 of record CAYMHJ010000396.1, read on the forward strand.
TGCGTCAGCCGGCCCTGTTTTTCCTGTTCCAAGAGTGGCAGTAACCGTGAAGGCGTGGTCTCCGCCTGCATTAAGACAAGTGAAACAACTTGGTCGCTTACCAAAGTTGAAAGATGCAGAAACGCTGAAGAACGGGCAAGGCAGAGAGAGCTAAGGTCTGGTTCATTTGCCAATGAACCGGTGAATGCGTTGTTTACTACACTTGCATCCAGTTCATTTAGGATCACGTCACTCAGCCAACAAACCCGCCGAATTAGCCATGGCATTGACGGGTCACCAACCAGAGGCGCAGCTTGCTTCCAGATTTTGGCAAGCCACCAGCCCAGAAGGTCAGGCGCCGCACGTGCAATCATCTCGCGGGCGTATAAAAAGACAGCGGGCTGGTGATCGTCGATAAACGCCTTTTTCGTCACAACCTCGGTTGCCTGCGATTCCAGGTAGCCATGCCTCATTCTAACAGGAACCGAGAGAAGGCAGGTCGTGGCAACGGACATCGCATCAACAACTTCACTTTCGAGCGGGGCTGTCTCATATGGATGTCCAAACAGACACCGCTTTTCATAGATTTGTTTGAGTCGGAGGTGATCCGCTCCAGTAACGAATCCGTAATCTCTCGCCTTTTCGAGAAGAAACATGTCGATGCTTTTGGCCTCTCTCTCCTTCTGCTCGTAGTCCCCAACGACTCTGTTCGCGGCTCCGTCGCGTGGAGCCGCAACTTTGAACCGGCGTTTGATTGATTCAGCACAGCTAAGCCAAGTCATGATGTAAGCAGAACGAAGTGCGCCTGCGTTCGCATCTTTAATGGCCTCTTCCAGGAGCGGCTTGTCATCCGCGTCGTGAACTTTCGTTAGATAGTCGTCAAACTGGCTCATTGTTTCGAGGTGTTTACCCTCAGTTTCCCCGTCAGCAGGCGCTGCATCAAGCCGCGCTTTTGCTTGTCGAGGGCGGTGCGTTGGGTGCGGAGGAGGGTGAGTTGCTGGTCGGCGGTGTCGAGGATCTCGGCGATTTTCTGCTGCTCGGGCAACGATGGCAGGAAGATGTCGAGATCGAAGAACTCATCTGCTGTGACGTTAAGCAGACCGTGGGCACGCGCACCTTCTTTGGCGATACACCGAAGGCCTGAATTGAGACGACCGCCTTCAAAGTAGTGGACCAGGTATTCGGGCGATACCGCTGCCCCTTCTTTGATGCGGAAGCAAAGATACAGGGTGGAGACAACGCCAGAGTCGAATTGATCGAGGCGTTTGAGAGCTCCGTAGGGGTATCCCTTCGAGTAGCTGCGGTTGTAGGCGAACTCGCCACGATGGAGAAGGTAGTAGCCACTCAAGTCTGCTCCCGCGACACTTCGGTTAAAGTATTCCTTCTGGCTCACCAATCCACCTTGGGCGGAGATCGTGAGGACATTGTCATTGAGTGATGAATTTCGTCGGGTGACACGCTCCAAGACACAGCCCATCCGCTGGCGGGCGTGTTTGGAGCCTGCTTTGGAAGATGCACGTGTGAGGAGCTGCTGCATGAGGGCCTTCTTGCGGCGCTCTTGGGCTTCGATGAGGGCGTCGAGCTGGGTCAAGGCCTCGTCCCACGTCGACAGGATGTCAGTGATCTTGCGTTGTTCGGGGAGGGGCGGGAGAAGTAATGGGGTTTTCGACAACGCTTCCTTTGTGAGCTTAAACCGGCCAACTCCTTGCCGAGTCAAAAATGGAGTCAGGTCCGCATGCATGTAGAAGTAGTGCAACCATTTGGCCTCGCACTTCTTTGTTCCAGCCATCACATGAGCGTGGTTGTTCACGTTATACTGACCTGAAACGAACAGCGTCATGGGCTTGTCCCGGAACTTTAAGAAGTGATCGCCATCTTCACCGATGAGGACATGCTCACCTTCGATCCGATACTCGTTGATATGAGCCAAGACGCCAGTTGGGCCGAAGTAGGGATAGTCGCCCGAGATTTTGAGGCGTTCTTCTTCGCTGATCGGAAAACGAAGATTGTTTCTGATCGCCGCAGCGTCACCAACCGTTGAGAGGTTCCAACCTTGTTTGGCAAATGGTTCAAGCTTAGCCAAATTCATACACCCAGCTCCTCCAGGTAAGCCTGCATCTTTGCCCGCACGGTGGTGAGTTCGGATTCGAGGCGGGTGATGTCGGCCTTCACGGTGATCGATGCGTTCATTTTTTGGCGCCGCTAAGCTTTTTCACCTTGTCGAAAGCATTGGCGAGAATCTGGGTGGCAATTGCTTCCCCTTCCTCAGTGAGGACATGCTCCGTGTAGAGTTTTTTTGCGAGCTGCTGGTTATCTGCGATTACGGAATACTGAAATTCATCGAAGCGGATGCGAAAATCGAGATCGAGAGGGAATGGCTCCGGGGCATTGCCTTTGTAGCCGCGAAAGTGATGTCCAATCACAAACTCGTGTGAATTGGCAGCCTTAATCAGCATTCGTTCGAAGCTGACGAACGGGTCATTGTTGTTTGGGAGAGGCGGGTGAACCGTTAAAGCATGGGTTGCAAACAAGGGTTCGAGCTTCCTCAATTTGTTCATCACTTTTTCAATCAGGTTCTTCACACCAAGGTCGTAGATTTCTTGAAGTGCTTCGGGTGACCGCTGCTTGACCTTATCTTGATGGGGCTGCTGGTTGCGGATGAAGATCTCGAGTTCTTTTTCAAGATCGCTCGGTTCCTCAACCGCCTCACCTTTCGCTGCCTTGATGCCCAGATTCAGCGACCATTCGGTGAGCTGATGGAAGTAGCTGATGAGCGCTGAAAGCTCGCCTGCATCAGCAAGGTGCAACGCGGTAAGGTAGTTCGCCTTGTCCTCGGTGCGGACGATGAGGGGCAGGTAGCCACTGCGCATGAGGACGTAGTTTACCAGCAGGCGGGCCACGCGGCCATTTCCATCGCTGAAGGGATGGATTCGAACGAAGTCATGATGAAGTTTGGCTGCACACGCGACAGGATGAATCGTCGGCGACTGAAGCTCTGCTTTCAGCCATTCGGAGAGCGCACTCATCTGAGGGGGCGTGTCCTCGACGCTTGTGTAGTAGTGCATCTCCCCGGATGGCAGTCGAACGCTGTTGGGCGTGCTCTTGTACTGCCCAGGGATGACTTCGGTCCTCGTGGATGCTCCATCCGCTGTCATTGCGGGTGCCCAGAAGGGTTCTTTGAGGATGATCTTGTTCAGATCCCGGATGTCGCCCTCGGTCAGCAGGCGTGTCTGGTCCTCCGCGAGGGTGCGGACGTGCTCGATGCCGACATCGTGGGCCTTCATCTCCAGATACTCGCGGTGGGAGTGATTTCCCGTGGTGCGGTCGTGCAGGAGGAGCAGCTCGGTCTCGCCGTAAGTGAGGGTGTTTCCCTCGATGTGGTTGGAATGGTAGTTCCACTCCAGGCGGAGCTTTTTCCATAGGCGGGCGTCGTTTTCCGTGGAGAGCGGCTGGAGGGCCTGCCATTCGTCCCGCAGGGCGGTCAGGGTGTCAAAAGGTGTGCTCATTTCTTTTTGGCCTCCTGCTTAAGCTGCTTCTGTTCTTGCTTGAGCCGCTTCTTTTCACGGCTGGCGACTTTCTTGATGTCCTCGGCGACGGGGAGGTTTTCCGGCATGGTGCCACCCAGCTCACGGATGGTCTGGCGCACCTTCTTCCCGACTTCGTTGTGAATGCGGTTGGCGTGGTCTTTGGAGGTGGCCTGCTCCCGGCGGAGCTTGTCCTCCGTCTGGGTGGCCCGGAAGAGATTGGCGGCCAGCTCGGTGCTGCCCATATGATCCAGGATGCCTTCCTTTTTCTTCAGCCCTTTGCGGCGGTGGATGTCCTTGGCGGCGAGTCCGCCGTAAAGACCCCGATAGCCGTGGTCCATGAAAATGGCGTAGTCGAGGGGCTGGATGACGCCGGCCTGTTTGGCGGCACCGGCGAGCTTGATGTTGTGCTTCTTCATCTCATCCCGCAGCAGGAGGCGCATTTTCTCCTCTTTGACGGCCTCGGCATCCGTCAGCTCCTGGCGGCGGGTCTGAACAGCAAAGTAGGTCTGCCCCAAAGCGACGAGGGGTTTCGATGGGTCCGCATTCTGAATGACGAGGTAGCAGGCGTAGCGGGAGAGGAGCCAGTTCTCCACCGGGCGCTGGGCACCGGAGCCGATTTCGACCATATCGAGCATTTCCTCGAAATGGTCCGGGACTTTGTGGCCGCTCTTCTCGCAGGCTTCCCTGGCTTTGGCGATGACGGGCAGGAAGTGGCGGAACTCTGAGTATTCGAGGATTTTCGCCAGCTCACGGGCAGACCATGTTTCAGCGCCGTGTTCATTCACACGCTTGAGTTTCTCGAAGACGTTCGAAGGAGGTGTGGTGAGATCAGCCATAATCGAGTGAGTGAAGTTTTCTGCGTGGCGTGTGGAGTTGATTCAAACTCCGAGTTCTTGCAGGTAACCCTGCATCTTGGCCCGCACGGTGGCGAGTTCGGATTCGAGGCGGGTGATGTCCGCCTTCACGGTGTCGAGATCGATCTCGGCCTCTTCCTCGAAGGTATCGACGTAGCGGGGGATGTTGAGGTTGAAGTCGTTGTCGGCGATCTCCTGCGGGGTGGCGCGGTAGGCGTATTTTTCCACCGTTTGGAAGGCCGTGTAGGTATCCACGATCTTTTGCACGTGCTCGTCGGTGAGCAGGCTCTGGTTCTTGGCGTCCTTATACTCGCGGGAGGCGTCGATGAAGAGGACATCGCCGTGCGTCTTGCCCTTGTTGAAGAGCAGGATGGCAGCGGGGATGCCGGTGCCGAAGAAGAGATTCGCCGGCAGGCCGATGACGGCCTCCAGCAGGTTTTCCTCGATGAGTTTCTGCCGGA
>CAYMHJ010000397.1:0-5594 GCA_964390165.1 uncultured Prosthecobacter sp.
TGCCGAGGTGGCACATCATGGTGCTCTTCTGGCCTTCGTCGATGGGGCTGTTCAGGCTGCCTTTGCCACGGATGGCGTCGAGGAAGTTGCCGATGTGGGCGGGGTCGCCACCACCAGCGCCTTTGGCTTTGCTGATCTCGGCACCCTTTGGATCATAGATCGTCCAGGAGTCGCGGGCGATGGCCATGGTGCCATTGTCGCCGTAGAACATGACTTCGGCGAGGGGCTTTTCGGCGGCGCGGGGATGGCAGGAACTCTGAATCCACTCGCAGCCGGCGTGGCCGAAGTCATAGACGGCGGTGCCAGTGTCGGGCGTCTCCTGCTCGTCCTGGTAGAAGTAGCGTCCACCGTTGTAGGTGACTTTGAGCGGATACTCGCCCTTGAGGCCCCAACGAAGGATGTCGAGCGAATGGATGCCGTTGTTGCCGAGCTCGCCGTTGCCCCAATGCCAGAGCCAGTGCCAGTCGTAGTGGGCGAACTTCTTCATGTCGTGCTTCGGATCATCGGTCACGGGGCCCTGCCACATGTTCCAGTCGAGATCGGCGGAGGGCGGCAGCGCGAGTTGGCCGACGGCTTTGCGCGTGTTGTAATAGGTGGCGCGGCCAAAGCGGACCTCGCCGACGGCTCCGCCATGGAGGGCGGCGATGGCTTCCTTCATCCAAGTGCGGCGTTGATTGCCCATCTGCACGAGCTTGCCAGACTTTTTCATGGCGGCGACGAGAGCCTCGGCTTCGCCAGGGTTCTGGCTGCCGGGTTTTTCGACATAGACGTTCTTGCCTGCTTGCAAGGCGAGGATGGCCATGGGCGTGTGCCAGAAATTTGGCGTGGCGATGAAGACGGCATCGACCGTTTTGTCTTCGAGGATCTTGCGGAAGTCCTTCACGCCCTGGCAGGAGGTCTCCTGCTTGGAAGCGACGATTTTGAGGCCTTTGTCGAGACGACCGGAGTCCGTCTCGGCAAGATAAGCGATCTCCACATCCGGCAGGGCGAGCAGCGCCTGCACATGCCCCATGCCACGACCGAGCGCGACGACGGCGACTTTCATTTTGTTCGCGGCTTTGTCCGCAGCGCGGAGTTTAGGCAGAGTGGAAAGCGCGGTCCCAAGGCCGATGGCGGAGGTGTTGGAGAGAAGAGTGCGTCGATTCATGGCAGGTTGAAGAATCGAGGCCATGGGGCGACATCTATCGCTGCGAATGTCGCCAGCTTCGATGCTTTCAGGCTGCATCACCTTTTGTGTCCGAAGCGGATGATCAATGCCGCCATCGAGGCACCGACGAGATTGGCCACAAGATCCCAGCCGGTGTTTTCATAACCACCGACATTTGTGTTCGGAATGGTGAGCACGGCGATGAACTCAATGACTTCATTCAGCGCGCCAAAGCCAATGCCTGCGGCGGCACACAGCACCATGAGACCAAAGGTGGGCTTCAGCTCGACGGAGAAACCGCGCATCGAAGAACGCAATGAATGCCAGCAGAGCCAGGTGGTGACACCGAAGCCGTAGGCGTGGACGATCTGATCGTATTTGAGCTTCTGCGGAATGATCCACCAACTGTAGAGTACGGCCTGATCGCCATTGTAGGGCCAGCCTTCAGGCAAATGCACAAGACCGCCCGCCATGTGCGCGAAGCCCCAGATCGTCAGCAGCCAAAGCAGTCCCGTCGTCAGCCCCACACGCCGATGCACCACGGTCATGACCGCGATGAGGATGAGCATGACGGTGATGTAGAAGACGAACTCCTTGTTTCCCTGCACCGCTGATCCCACCACGGCAGCGAGCATGTAGGCGGCGGTAAACAGAAAGATCGGCAGCAGCCGGGGCTTGTGGTCGTGTGACATGGCGGAGACTTCATCACGCCGCGACTGACATGTCCAGCCTGCAAGCTCACACCACCGGACGCTGGGCCAGCAGGCGCGCGATCTTCTTCAATTCACGCTCCTCCACCCCACGACGCCGAATCTGGCGAGGGTTCCAGTGCAGCACCAGGGCGCGGCCATATTCTTTGAGCGGCGCGAAGGGGATGATGAGGGTGCGCTGCTCATCCAGACCGCGGACGCCAAGTGTCGGCAGCACACCAGCGCAGGCCCCCAGTTCGACAAGCTGCCGCACCTGGAGCATCGAGCCGCACTCGAAACGCGGGTGAAAGTCCACGCCCGCATCACGCATGGCCTCACGCACCGCCGTGTCCGTCTGCCCGCCATCACGCCCGGCTGCGAAGGGCAGGGTCTGCCACAAAGCGGGCTTCGCTGCCTCACGGTCGGTCGTGCCGCGCTTCAGCAGCGCACGCGGGATACACAGGTGGAAGCCAATCTTCAGGATCAGCGCCGAGTTGCTCCCCGTCGGCACGGCATTCTGGCGGATGATGGCCAGATCCACACGCCCATCCCGCACCGCATCACCCAGACTGCGACTGCGATGCGCCTCGGTTTGCAGCGTGGCTCCGCCGAGATGCTCGCTGATGGCTGGCAACGCATGAACCACCAGCCACTCCAGCACACTCGCCCCCGCGCCGATGACGAAGGACTTCGGCTGCTTCGTCTGCTCTTTGCGGAAGTCTTCCAAGTCCTGGAGTTGCTCACGAATCAGCACCGCGAGCCGCTCGCCTGCGGCGGAAAGAGAAAGCGTCTTGCCCTTCCGCCGCGTCAGTTCGGTGCCGAAGAATTCCTCCAGCTCGCGGATCTGGCGGCTGATCTGGCTTTGACGGTTCGTGTCCCCAGGCGCTGCTTTGGCGATGCTTTTCGCGTCCGCCATCTGCATGAAGCCACGCAACCGATCGAGCGAGAGTCCGCCTTTGGAGAAGAGATGATCAAACATGACTGAGGAGTCAGTGATCCTGCAATCAGCGAGATTTTGCAAAGCCAGACTTCGCCGAAGATGGTCTCGTCATGAAACCCCAACCCTACGACCTGATCGGCGACATCCACGGCCACCACGCCAAGCTCCTGAACCTCCTCCACCACCTCGGCTACACCCCACAAGGCAGCACCTTCCGCCACCCTGCCGGGAGAAAGGTGATCTTCCTCGGCGACTACATCGACCGTGGTCCAGCCGTGCGCGAGACTCTCCACACCGTGCGCGGCATGGTGGATGCCGGTGACGCCCTCGCCATCATGGGGAATCACGAATACAACGCCATCGCCGCAGAGACACCCGATGGGCACGGCGACTTCCTACGGCCAGAGAAAAAGAATCGCGGAGGTCAGCGCGAGACGAAGCGCCAGTTCGCCGGACTCGATGCCGAGTGGGAGGAATGGAAGGCGTGGATGAAACACCTGCCCATGTTTCTCGATCTCGGCGACTTACGAGCGGTCCATGCCTGCTGGGATGCACGGCGTATCGCCCGCATTGCCGGAAGAAGCATCGTCGATCCCGAATTTCTGATCCTCTCGGCCACCCATCAGACGCCCGAGTTCCGCGCCGTGGAAAACATTCTCAAAGGCCCCGAACTTTCGATGCCGACCGGCCATTTCTTCACGGACAAGGAAGGCATCGCCCGCCGCAGCGTGCGCGTGAGGTGGTGGGATATTCCAACGGCTGCGCAAGTCAGTCACCTCGCCATGCCCGAGCCCTTCGAAGTTCCCGGCGAAGCTGCCCCGCACGACCTCCGCCGCATTCCCGCCTATGGTGCCGACGAACCACCCGTCTTCTTCGGTCACTACTGGCTGCCACCAGATCGGAAGCGCGGCCCGCTGGCACCAAACATCGCCTGCCTCGACTACAGCGCCGCCTTTGGCGACAACCCACTCACCGCCTACCGCTGGGATGGTGAACGAGTGCTCAGCGCAGAGAAATTTGTCAGTGCATGAGCCCAGGCATCAGGCCGCTGCCCGACACAGGTTTGTCAGCATCTCACTTCCCAAACCGGAGGCGGTCGGCGAATTTGATGGGGAGTCCGGCGTCTTCGATGGCGCGCTGGGCGGCTGCGATGTCGTAGGGGATGCGTCGCCACCAGACATCTGCGTGATCGGGGCGGTAGAGCAGGTAGCAGGCGCTCTCGTCGCCATCACGCGGCTGCCCCACGGAGCCGACGTTGATGAGTTGCTTCCGGCCCATGTCGATGGACTCCAGGCTCGTGATGTCACGGCCCACCTCCTCACCTGCCACCCAGAAGGCGGGGCGATGCGTGTGGCCGATGAAGCACAAGGGCTTGGTCTGATGAGCAAAATGCAGATCGGCATCCGAAGCCGTGAGCACATAGCCCCAGTCTTCAGGATGGCGAAGCATGGCATGAACGGCCTGAAAATCCGGTCTTTCCAGAGTCATTGGCAGTTCGGCTAGCCAGCATCGTTGCTCGAAGCTGAGCGCACGCTCCGTCCAATCCCACATGAGATTCATGAGGCCGCTGCCACGTTCCTCTGACATGCCACCATCGGCGACCACCGCGTCATGATTCCCCTTCAGCGTGGTGATGCCGCGTTCCTGCAAAAGCTCCACGCACTCGGCGGGCTGTCCGCCGTAGCCCACGACATCTCCCAGGCAGATGATCTCTGAAACGCCCTGCTCCGCGATGTTTGCCAGCACGGCTAGTAGCGCGGGGAGGTTCCCGTGGATGTCACTGATAAAAGCAATGGGCGGCGGCATGAAGATACCGTCGCCCATTTTGGCTTTGTTGGCGAGTCGAACTACTTCACCGGCACGACCTGCACGGCATCGAGGTGGACATTCCCCTTCGCGCCATCGGTGCGGAAGATGACGGCGGATCCTTCACCGGCGTTGAATTTGAAGGTGCCGAGTGCCTGCGCGCCTTGTTTGCCTGTGGCGGGCTTGCTTTGATCGACCGTGATCGTCTTCTCGCCGTCGGCACTGAGGATGGTGATGGGCACGCTCTTGGCACGATTTTCATGCGGCTGCCAGTAGGCACGGACTTCGTAGCTGCCGCTTTCTTTGACGGCGAAGCTGAATCGGGCGCTGGCGCCTTTGGCACTGCCGTAGCTGTAGTGATCGCCGACGAAAGGCTTGAGGCCTTCGCCCTTGCTCCAGGGGCCGGTGAGTTCGGCGTCTTCGTCATCGATGACGATGCCGTCCATCTTCTTCGGATCGAGACCGTCGCTGGCGACCTCGGGGAGCTTCTTGGCGTTCGCAGGCAGGTAGAGAGCGGCTTCGAGGCTGTCGCGGCGCATCGCGCCGGGCTGGTTCATGAGGTCCTTCAGAATGTCGAGATACTGCTCATACACGCCGCGCGGGCTGGTGTGGTGACGCACACAGATCCAGGCGGCCTTGCCCACGACCTCTCCCATCATGCCGCAGGTGCGCATGACGCGCGTGCTGCCGAGGGAGTTGCGGTCAACGCTGATGGTTCGGCCTGCCATGAAGAGGTTGCCGATGTCCTTCGAGTAGAAGCAGCGGTAGGGAACGGGGTAGCCGTTTTTGCGGTCGGTGTGCTTGCCGAACTCGGCGCGACTGATGAAAGGATTGTCGGGGAACTTCACCGCATACTGTTCTTTCGGGTAATGCAGATCCTGGTCCCAGGTCGTTGGCACGCAGCCATCGGGATGGATGATGCCTCTGACCATGTCTTCGCCATTCAAGATCATATCTCCGACGATGCGGCGGCTTTCACGTGGACCGCCGATGTAGGCCAGCCAGGTGAGGT
>CAYMHJ010000398.1:0-5558 GCA_964390165.1 uncultured Prosthecobacter sp.
GCTCTTTGCCCAATCCACAGCCGCCGTCGTCATCTGCTCGGAAACAATATCGTGATGTGAAAATTTCGTTACAATCGTCCGACATGCGCCAAACCATTTTTATCGTTCAATGTCCCCCAACCTGGCTGAATGCAGTCCAGGATGGATTTCCCGACCCGCTTTGATTACAGACCTTTGGCAGCGAGTTCAAAGAACATCATGTGCTGCCAGGGGAGTCCGTCGAACTCACGGGCAAGCTTCAGTCCGTTGGCGGTCATCTCCTTGGTGACTTGCGCCTTGGTCATCTTGTGCTCCGGCTTGATGGGGACGGTATCATCCTCAGCGCGGTACTCAACGAGACAGATCTGACCACCGGGCTTGAGGGCTTTTTTCATGCCATCCAGCATCGGCACAGGGTGGGAGAACTCATGATAGACATCGACGAGCACGATGAGATCGCAGGAGTTCGGAGGAAGCTTCGGATCGTGATATTCACCGATGATGGGAACGATATTGGTGATACCCTTTTCGTTCACGCGCTCGTTCAGCATGACGATCATCTCGGGCTGAACATCCACGGCATAGACTTTGCCAGTCGGCCCCACGGCTTCGGCAAAGGGGATGGTGTGGTAGCCATTGCCACTGCCCATGTCGCAGACAGCCATGCCGGGCTTCAGCCGCAGCTCCTCACGCATCTTGGTCGTGCCCTCTTCACGCTCGCGCTTGTTGCGGATGAGCCAGTTCGCCCCCTGCCAGTGCATGGTTTGGGCGATCACGCGCCCCTGATACTCTGTCATCGCTGGCGGTGGTGTCGCTGGCTGCTGGGCACTCGCCAGAGTTAGACCGAGTAGGATGATGAGAGTGTGGCGCAGCATGGGTGATGGGCACTAAAAACGATGCCACAAGGGCGCTGCGATCAAAGATCGGGGAAATTTGCGAGATCAACGATACCCGTATGCCAGCGCCCAGTAGAGGCCCTTTTCCTTTTTCGAGGTCACGGAAAAGACGATGGTGTAGGTTCCGGTCTTTGGAGGATTCACCCGCGCGCTGGCAAACATTTTGTCCGCCTTTGCATCAATGGTGATCTCCTTGTTTTTTTCGTCATAGACCTTCAGCTCGAAGGTCACGTCTTCGTTCGCACTGCCGAGCCAGAAGGCATACTCGTTGCCCTTGAACATCTGGTGCTTGATCATGAGCTTTTGTCCGCTCTTGACCTCGCCGTTCCAGTAGTCTTCGCGGACGATGAACCCCTGCTCAACGAAGGGCACTGCGGCCTCCATGGCGAAGCTGTGGGCATCATCCACTGTGGCGAAGGCCGGCAAGGCGAGGCTGGCCGCAAGAGCGAGAATAAGAGCACGGGAACGGAAAAGGAGACGCATGACGTGTAGGGGCGGAGGTTTGCCGGGCGTGGCGGATTACTTCGCAGCGGTGATGCCGGAGAGCAGCGTGTCGCAGGTCTTGCCGATATCGCGCACGGCATCCTTGGTGAAGCCATCGACGGCTCCTTCCATCTTGCCGAGAATGTTTTTCAGGCCCTTGGAGATGTCGGAGACATTGCCATGCTCTTTCACGGTGGAGCCCATCTTGCCAATGGTGGAGATGAAGTGCTCGACGAGCATCGGCTGGTTCAGAAGCTCGGCGCGGTCCGGGTTGAAATTCTTCGTCACCACCGAGGTCACGCTGGCGGTGCCGCGCAGCCAGCCGCCCATGCTCACGCATTGGGAGAGGTCGGCGTCCTTCATCTGTTCCATCGTGTCGCGCACGGTTTTTTGAGTCTGGTCGAATTCCTTGCGGATGGAGGCCCAGTCACCTTTGTCAGCCGCATCTAAAATGGCCTGTGCGTGTGGACGCACCGATTTGATCAGGCCCAGGGCGGTGGCGAGGTCAATCACATCGCGCCCGATGTCCTTGACGGTTTCCTTGTCCTCGGCCTGCACGGCGACGAAGCCCTCGGCCACGGTCATGCCAAACTGGAGGGCGAGCTTCGTGCGGTCGCCTGTCTTCGGCAGGTCGACCTCGCGGAGTTCCTGCTGCCAGTTGGGTTCACCGAGTTTGTCCAGCACGCTGAAAACCTCGCTGGGCACGGGGACGACCACATCATCCACGACCTGACCGGGGAAAGCCTGAGGGTCGAATTCCTGCACACCTGCTTTGGCCGCCTGTGCCTGAGCTGTGTGAATGGAAACGAGACCGAAAGTGACCGTGAGCACCGTAAAGAGGTGGAAAAAAGAGCGTTTCATGGATGTCTTAACAAAGCGTCGTTTCCCTGGAGAGGCAACCGGTTTGACGGCAACGCAACATCCATCCATGTCTCAGCGTTGACCGACCACCCATGCTTCCAGAACTCACCGACACCGACCGCTCCCTCTACGAATGGCAGATGTGGGTGCCCGGCATTGGCGAAGATGGGCAGCGAAAACTCAAAGGTGCCTCAGTCCTTATTTCGCGAGTCGGCGGTTTGGGAGGACTTGTGGCGCTGGAGCTTGCCGCAGCAGGGGTTGGCAGGCTCGTGGTTGCCCACGGGGGGCGTTTAAAACTGGCTGACCTGAACCGGCAGCTTCTGCAAACACGAGCCCATGTCGGCGAATTGCGCATGGGGTCCATCGTCCGCCGCCTGCGGGAGCTGAATCCTGATTGTGAGATCGTCGGCGTGGCAGAAAACGTCTCCCTTGAGAATGCCGATACTCTCGTGGCCCAGGCTGACATCGTGGTGGATGCCGCGCCGCTGTTTCAGGAGCGCTTGGCGCTGAATGCCGCCGCGCACCGCGCCGGCAAACCCATGATCGAATGCGCCATGCACACCCTGGAGGCCAGTGTGACCACCTACATTCCCGGGCGCACTGGCTGCCTTGCCTGCTATGTACCTACGGTGCCGGAGACCTGGAAGCGGCAGTTCCCCGTCTTTGGGGCGGTGTCTGGCACCGCCGCCTGCATCGGGGCCATGGAGGCCATCAAGCTCATCACCGGTCTCGGTGAACCGCTGGCCGGAGAAATGCTTTGTATAGACCTTGGACGCATGGCCTTCCGACGAGTCAAATTGCCCCGCCGGGAGGATTGCGAAGTTTGCGGAACTTTCAAAGCCTGACTCGCCGGGAGAAAGTTCGCCCGAGCATTCATTGAAGCTCGTATTTGACGGAGAATTCACACTGCGCGACTGAAGAGCCAGCCGGGGTGATCATTCGCCACCCCATTTCCGCCACGAGACGATGACCGCCACGCCGCCCCCCACCGCCAATGTTCCTGTGTTTCCTTTCGAGTTGATTCGCGAGGATCTCCAGGTGGTGGAGACTGCCATCCGCGACCAGGCCAAGGCATTTGATCCCGCCGTCGAGGGTTATGTAGCCTATGTCTGCCAGACAGCTGGAAAACGCATCCGCCCCGCGCTCGCCCTCATGGCTGGTGGGGCCACGGGCGGAAAAAATGTCCATCACACCCGCCTTTCGGTGATACTGGAACTCGTCCACATCGCCTCACTCGTGCATGACGACATCATGGACGGGGCCGCCACCCGGCGTGGCATGCCCACGGCGGCGGCGAAATGGGGCCACTCGCTCAGCGTGCTGCTCGGCGATGCTCTCTTTGCCTACGCACTGGAGCTGGCCACCGATTTCGAGGATGTGGAAGTCTGCCGCCAGATTGCCAGGGCTTCGCGGGATGTTTGCAGCGGGGAGATCCTCCAGACGCAGCGTCGCTTCGACCTTAATCTCTCGGTGCCGGACTACCTGAAGATGATCGAGATGAAAACGGCGGCTCTCTTTGCAGCAGCCGCCGGACTCGGCGCCCGCCTTAATGGTGTGCCTCAAAACGTGCAGGACGCGCTTCATGGCTTCGGCATGAAGCTCGGCACCGTGTATCAGATCTACGACGACTGCCTCGACCTCGTCGGTGATGAAAAGAAAGTAGGCAAAACTCTCCGCACTGACCTCATCAAAGGCAAGTTGACCCTGCCCATCCTATATCTCCTCATGGATGCCACGGACGCGCAGAAGCAAAAGCTGAACAAAATGCTGCTTCAGGGTGAACCGATGGACACCTCCATTCTCGCCGGCATCGCCGATTACGAAGGAGCCATCGAACGCGCGGTGAAATTCGCTCAGGCGATGCTCGATGATGCCGTGGCAGATCTCGTCTGCTTGTCACCATCTCCCTACAAGACTGCGTTTGAAGAGATCGCCACCTACCTGAGAGGCCTGCTGGCGAACTGCATCATCCTTTCGCACTGATCACTCCGCAGCTTCAGGCAGAGGGCAGAGCTTCGATTCTTCTTCAAACTCACCCGCGCAGCAGGAACCGCGCGCGATGTAGCAGTCATCGCAGATGTGCTGATCCGCCAAGAGTGTCGCCTCGGGCGCACCGCAGAAATCACAGGGTTTCATCGCCGAGGCGTTTGTCGCCGGTGAGGTAGCCCTGCACATAGTCGCGAACGGCGTCGTTCAGGCTGAAAAGAGGCTCCTCATAGCCGGACTGGCGCAGCCGGGCGATGTCCGCACAGGTGTAGTATTGATACTTCGCCTTCAAATGCTCGGGCATCGGCACGAACTCGATGTTCGGCTCCTTGCCAAGCGCGGCAAAAATGGCGGTGACGAGCTGCACCCATGTATTGGCCTCGCCGGAGCCGAGGTTGTACAAACCGCCGACCTGTGGATCGGAGGCGAGATGGAGGGTCATTTTGATGGCGTCCTTCACGTAAAGGAAGTCGCGCATCTGTTCGCCGTCCTTGTAGTCGGGGCGGTCAGACTTGAAGAGCTGAACCTTGCCGGTTTGCAGGATCTGACCGTAGGCCTTGTGGACCACGCTACGCATGTCTGCCTTGTGGTCTTCGTTCGGGCCATAGACGTTGAAATACTTCATGCCAACGATGCGCTGCGCCATGCCCGTGCGCTTCGCGTGCAGGTCAAAGAGGTGCTTCGAGTAGCCATACATGTTCAGCGGACGCAGGCGATTCAGGTCCGACATCGTGTCATCCATGCCCAGGGAGCCATCACCATACGTGGCGGCGGATGAGGCATAGACAAAGCGGCTGGCTTGGCTCAGCGACCACTCGGCGAGCACTTTGGTGAACTCGTAATTGTTCCGCATCAGGTAGTCGGCGTCCTTCTCCGTCGTGGCGGAACAGGCGCCGAGATGCAGGATGACATCAAATTTGCCCAGCGACTCCGGGTTGGTGCGCACGCGCTGCTCCAGATCACCACCATCAATGTAGTCGTGAAACTTGAGCGGCACGAGGTTGCGCCATTTTTCATCCGTGCAGAGGCGGTCGCTGACCACGATGTTCTCACAACCACGGCGGTTGAGTTCCCACACGAGGGCGCTGCCAATGAATCCGGCTCCGCCGGTGACGAGGATGCGGCTGTCTGATGTTCTGAGCATCCGAGCCCGTAGCGAGGCGGGGGAAAACGTCAAATCTCCGAAGAGAATCATCACAAAGATGCCTTTCTCCTTGCACGATGCTTTTTGCGCCCCACTATCCGGCCCGCTTCCGAACAGGAAGCCCCGTTTTCGGGACGTAGCTCAGCCTGGTAGAGCGCTTGCTTTGGGAGCAAGAAGTCGTGAGTTCGAATCTCGCCGCCCCGACCACT
>CAYMHJ010000399.1:0-5527 GCA_964390165.1 uncultured Prosthecobacter sp.
TCAACTCGAACAGATCACCGACGGTGTTGAGGTATTCGCGGCGATTCAGCCGGCGAAGAACCGTGCTGCCACCGGTGCTGGCGAGTGCTTCACGGCCTTTGGTAAGCTCCTGGGTGATTTGCTCGATGAAGGCTTTTTGTTCATCGGATGACGGCTGTTTTGATTTCTTCGGCGGCATTTCACCGAGATTGATTTGGTCGAGGATGTCCTTGAGTTCGATCAACGTGTCCGTTTTGGCGACCGGGAGCACGAGTTGGTCGAAACGGCGGTCGCCTTTCTGCTTTTGGGCTCCGTGGCAGTCGTTGCAGTAGGTGGACAGGAAGTGGTGGACTGGCTCAGCATCTCCTGCGGCATTCAGCGGCAGGTTTGAGACCGTGAGCAAAGCGATCGCGAGAGAAAACGTGGAGCGATACATGTGACTCGGTATTGAATGAGTGAAGTCAGATGGCTCTCACGCGAGGCCGGTGAGCGTCCCTGTGCTGGTGCCGAAGGCATCCACCTCCGCGCCGAAGCGATGCAGCATGGAGAGGTAGAGATTGCAGAGCATTTGGCGGCCTGGGCCTTTGGCGGGTAAAGCCTTGTGCTCGCCATGCTTGAAGCCGCCACCAGCGAGGATGAGCGGCAGGTTGGTGTTCTGGTGAGAGTTCGCATTCCCCATGCCACTGCCAAAGAGCACCATGGAGTGATCCAGCAGCGTGCCCGAGCCGTCCTCAATGGATTTGAGCTTGGCGAGGAACCTGGCGAACTGCTCCGTCTGATAGCGTTCCATTTTGATGAGGCCTTTGATGGCGTCAGGCCGCTGTCCGTGGTGCGAGAGGCCGTGATAGCCGCCGCTCAATCCGAAGGCGGAGGCTTCAAAGTCACCGCCGATCTCCAGCGTGGCGATGCGGGTGGAGTCCGTCTGCAAGGCGAGCGCAATGAGGTCATACATCAACGGCAGATCGGAGACGAAGTCGGTGTTCTTCGGCTCCTTCATCTTCGGATCAGGCTTCGGAACGCTGGCCCATTTGCGATGCAGCTCGATCTGCTTCTCCACATCGCGGACGGAGGTGAAATACTCGTCGAGCTTATCCTTGTCACGCTGGCCGAGGTGACGCTGGAGCGACTTTGCATCGCCGTTCACCGCATCAAGGATAGAGCCTTTTTCATCGAGCCGGTCCATCGACGCCGCGAGACTCTTGGCATCCTCATTGATGAACAGCTTCTGGAACAACTCTCGCGGCGTGCTGATCGGTGGCACGCGTGTGCCGCTGCGGGTCCACGACATCAGACAGCCGCCGTGAATACCGCTCTCCGAGCCCAGCGTGAGCGAAGGGAATCGCGTGGCACCGCCCAGTGTCTCGGCCGCACGTTGATCGACGGTGATGTTGCCCTCCGGCATGCCTTTTGCGTCGGAGGTCTTCACACCGCTGAGAAAAGAGCTCATGGCAAAGTGGCCGCCTTTGATGCCGTGATCGAGGCCTGAGTAGAGCGTGAAATCTTTTTGGTGCGGTTTCAGCGCTTCGATGGACTCCGGCAGCTCGTAGTCCGCGCCCGTTTTCGTCGGAAAAAAGGCCGGTGGATAGAAGCCGAGCAAGTTACCGATGCACACCATGCGCATCGGACGCCCGGCGTTCACCGCTTTGCCTGCGAGAGAACCGACAGCGGCATTTTGGGCAAAGATACGTCCACCGAGCGACTCCAGCAGTGGCAGGGCCATGCTGATGCCGGTGGCACGGAGGAAGAAGCGGCGGTTCGGTGAGGCGTTGGTCGCGTTTTGCATTTGGGCGGAGATTAAGGGGTTACTTCTTGTTTGGCGAAGGAGGAGTGCCGGGTTTCCAGGAGCGGACAATCTCAATGTCTTCCGCCGCTTTGGCAGTCAGCGCTGGGATGTCTGCGGTGCCGACTCGGTTGAGCAGTTGAGGCAAGTATTGGCGATCATAAATGGCAGCGTATTGCTTCCAGTGAGTGAGTGCGGTATCGAGATGCTTCATTGCTGAGGCTTGCGCAGCTGCACTACCACTGGCGTTGAACTCGGCGAGATCCATCGCGCCGTGGATCTTGGCGGCGAAGTATCGGCCTAGCCAGGCTTGGGCCTCGTAGTCACCGAGCGTTTGCGTCAGTTCTTTGTCGGCAGTGTCGGCTTGCTGCCGCAGTTCGGTAACGAGCTGCAAGGTCTTGTCGGCGTCACGCTCGAGCGCTGTGGCGACCTCTGGCGGTGTCTGCGCGGTGATGGTTTTCTTGTCGCCGAGTTTCTTGCGCCACTCGGAGATGCTGAGCACGTCTTCACCGGGCATGGTTTTGCCTTCCATGAAATGCCGCACGGTGTAGAAGCCCTTGTATTGCTTCGGGTGGCTGAGATTTGCCTCGGGATACCAATGCAGATCGATGCCGCCCCAGTTGAAGCGAGTGACCTGAGGGATGATGCGCGAGGATGCCTGTGAAGCAGCAAAGAGCTTCTCTGCCGGGACGGATGGATGCCGCGCCCCGAACAGCCGCTGAAAGTGCGCGTCGGACAGCGTGGGTTCATAGCTCAAGCGGCCCCAGAGATGAAAGCTGAACCACTGCCGATCCCAGACCAACTGACGGCGACCGCTGGCATCCACGGCATCGCGGCTCAAAAAGTCGCGACCCCAGTTATAGCCGTCCGGCCCCATGTAGAAACCCGCGAGCTTGTCCGGGCCTGGCATGTTCGTGATGAAGGCACGCGCGAAGTCGGGATCACCCCAGCGAAAGCTGTAGAGGTCGTCGTTGCGGACCGTCAGCCAGGTGCGGTGCTCGGGTGTGATTTCAGGCAGCAGCTTCTGGATGAAGGTCGGTGCTCGGGAGGCATACATGTGGGCGACGGCGTATTTGTAGCTGACCTCGAACGGCCCCGGATAGTGCTCCCATTGCTTCAAGAGAGGTCCCAGTCCGGTTTCGTGCAGACGGTGGATGAGCCGGAACTTACGCTCGGGTTGAAGCTTCAGCGCATCGCTGATGCCCTCGCCATACGCAGCCCAAAGCCACTCCTCTTTTCCCTTCGAGCCATCATCGTGGTCCATGTTCTCGCCCGAGGTTATGCCCATGCCGGCGAGACGCGGATACGTCAGCACGGTCTCGCGGACACTTTTGCGAAAGTAGTCGATGGTGGCTTTGTTCTCGAGTTCGTCTGTGATGCCGTATTGCCCGCCCGTGCCATAGGTGAAGACATTCCAGGTGAACCAATACACCTCGATGCCGCGATCATGCGCGTAGTCCATCACAGCGCGCCAAAACGCGATCTTTTCGTCGATGGTGATGCGCTTCACGATCTCCTTTTTCTCCAGCATCCATGGCTTCACCATGCCAACGCCACGCGGGGAAAAGGATTCAAACGGCTCCACCAAGTCCGCCGTCGTGCGCCACACATCATCCAGCGCGATCTTGGGATACTCCGGCACCTTCACGATGGATGGAAACGGATGCAGATTCCAAAGCGTAAGCACGTTGAAGCGATCCCGCGCCATGCGGTCGAGAAACTCATGCCAAAAATCAAGGCTCCACATCTCGGGAATGTTTGCCTGAGCCGAGGTGCTGTTGTCGGAATAGCTCGGCGTGCGCAGATCGAGCGGGATATTAAACTTAATGCCGCGTTTCTCGATGTGCGGCTTGTTTTCGGTGCTTTTGAGGGAATCGAACGTGCCAATGCGAATGGCCTCCGCGATGTCGAGGCCGCCATACATGGTGCCTGCTTCATCGGCACCGATGACGCGGATTTGATCGCCCTCGCGTTCGATGCGGTAACTCTGAGGGACGACTTTGGGCTTCTTTTCGACGGTGAGGGTGATAGTTGCGGCAGTGCCTTTGGCTTTGGCTTCACGTTCGATCTCAGCGACTGCAAACTTACCGGGTCCGCCGGTGCTCGGGTCGTTGGTGAGTTGGAGGGGCGCTGCAGAGGCCAGACCGGCAAAAAGAAGGGCCGGTAAAAGATTGGCGGTAAAAAACGGGAATTTCATGGTGTTGGAATCTGGTGAGGTTGCGGTGAGCATCTTCGATGAGAGGGATCTGGATTCATTCCTTCTTCGAGCGGCTGTGGTGCCGGACCGGCTGAGCACCATGAAGACCGGCTCCATGCGCATGGAACCATAGACCATGTAGCTCGCCGAGATGCAGACCGGGACGAGCAGGTTGGTGCACTGCCCACCTTTCGGGGTGAGCGAGCGGTAGCTGATGCCGTAGGGCTTCTTCACGGGCAGGCCGAGCGTGCCCTCGTTGCGCACGTGGCCGTGTTCGTCCATGTAGCGGCGAACGTTGTGCGAATCCATCGTGTAGGAGCCGCAGCGCACGGGGTCGGGGACACTCTCGGTGCCTTCGCACACCTGTTGGCGCATCACAAACGTTAGCGGGCCTCATATAGAAGTTTTTTGCTAGATGCCTATGGCATGACTTTACCGACGACCAGGAGCTGCCCGGCGTAGTAGGAGGTGCCTTTGGGCAAGCTTTTGATCTTAATGACGGCGGTGTGTTCGCCGGGGGCTTGTTCGGGGAGGTAGAGGAAGCGGGAGTAGAGTTGTTGTTTTTCGGTTTGCGGCCGCTTGAGGGTGATGGGGGGCTGTTGGTCGATGGTGACTTCCAGCTCCATGCCATCGCCCTGGGGGATGTCGCTGAGGCCGAGGGTGGTCCCGTTCCATCGGACGGTGATGGTTTCGCCTGCTTGATCGCACTTCACGCCGCCGCGCAGCATCTGATGGGTGCGGGTGAAGTCGCTGCGGTAGATGGGATCCGTTGCGGGATCGATCGGTTTCCATCCGGCGCTGAGGGTGGCCTTCCGGATGGGGGCGGTGGTGGCGTTTTCCCAGCACTGAGGCTCCAGTGGCTGCGGCAGGGGATGGGCCTTGGCTTGATCGTCCGGCATCATCTGGAACATCGAGCGCACGACGGTATCGCCATAGATAGCGTGGCCAGCTTCGGTCGGATGGGCGCCATCCTCGGAAAAGACAAGGTTGCCATTTTGCCCACCCTTGGCTTTGAAGATCAATGTTTTCGCTTTTTCGCGTCGGGCGATTTCGACGCCGAGGTCGATGGAGGCGATGCCATAGGTGTTGGCGATGGTCTCCATGATGCTGCCAAAGTGCGGGGGCTTGCCAGCCTGAAGGTCCTTGAGCATGCCCTGATTGATCGTGTAGATCAGGCAGATGTCGGTTTGTGGATTGGCCTTGCGGATCTGGCGCACGATGCCTTCCACCGACTTCGCCTCGAAGCCGCCACCGCCATTGACGCGATGTTCCATGAAAACGAGGTCGGGTTCTTTTTCTAATACATCGCCGACGATGCGGCAGGCACCGAAGTCGGAACCCGTGCCCGAGATGGCGGCGTTGATCTCGATGATCTCGGCCTTTGGATACTGCGCCTTGAACCAAGCGGTGGTCTTCACGCGCCAGCCGTATGCGGCTGTGATGCTGCCACCGAGGTAGGCGATGCGCACGGGGCCGCCTGATTTGAGTTTCGCAAAAAGATTGGGCAGTCCATTACGCACTCGGAGTTCTTCGGCGATGAGAGGGTCGTTGGCGGCAAACTTCCCCGGCTT
>CAYMHJ010000400.1:0-5491 GCA_964390165.1 uncultured Prosthecobacter sp.
GGGAGCACTCGCCCAAGGCTCGGCACCCCAGGGCTGCATGACGCAAGCCCCTTGGGCTTGGGGGACTGCCGAGGAGTTTTCTCTCCGATGGCTTCGTTCTTGCCAGGATCTGCGGGGTTGTGGCATAGAGTGGCGGATCTCTGCGCGTGTGGACAGAGTCAGTGGCATATCAAACTAAAACATATGAAGAAGATCGGAACAACTGGTGCAGGGAGTGTCATTGTAGAAATGACTCCACTTGAATATAGGGCGCTGCAGCAGCTTCAAGGTGTCGGCGCTGCTACACCTGCGCCCAAGGACACGAAAGAGGTGGAGGTCGTGCCTCAGATGAATCATTCAGAGATGGCTGCCTATGTGGCGGAACGCTTGCAGAAGCTGAATCCCAAGAAGAAGGATGGGGTCATCCGTTCGATTGAGTCGATGTTTCAATTTGGTGGCGGCATCGGTATGCCCGAGATCGATAAACTACTCGCGACTCTCCAGAAGCAGAAGTTTTTCTCCATCTCACCCGACGGTAAAGTCAGCTACGCCAAGGGCTAGACTCTACGTCACGGCGTCGGCCCCTCACCCCAGCCCTCTCCCCGGAAGGAGATCGTGGATGATTTCGAGATGCACTGCCGGGGCGAGGGGGCCGGAGCTCACCCCACCGGCACGGCGGCCCGGAGCTTGGTGGCGATGTCGTGGAAGACTTTGGATGACACGGACTTGGCGGTGTCTTCGAGGGCGATGGGGTGGCCTTCGTCGCCGGCTTCTCTGACGCTCATTTCGATGGGGATTTGGCCGAGGAGGGGGACGCCGAGGCGCTTGGCTTCGTGCTCGCCGCCGCCTTTGCCGAAGATGTGATACACCTGCCCGTCGCTGGGGCAGAGGAAGTGGCTCATATTCTCGATGATGCCGAGGATGGGGACATTCACCTTTTGGAACATGGAGACGGCTTTACGCGCGTCGATGAGGGCGACTTCCTGCGGGGTGGTGACGATGAGGGTGCCATCCAGGGCGACGGTTTGGACGATGGTGAGCTGGATGTCGCCGGTGCCGGGGGGGAGGTCGAGGATGAGGTAGTCGAGGTCGTCCCAGGCGACCTGACGGAGGAACTGCTGGGTGTAGCGTGTGGCGACGGGGCCGCGGACGATGACGGGGCTGTCGTCCTCGAGGAGGAAGCCCATGCTGACGAGCTGGAGGCCGTAGCGCTCGATGGGGACGATCTGCTGCTCTTCGTTCTGGTAGGGGCGCTCGTTGCTGCCGAACATGTGGGCGATGCTGGGGCCGTAGAGGTCGCAGTCGCAGAGGCCGACTTTAGCTCCGGTTTTGCTCAAGGCGATGGCGAGGTTGCTGGCGACGGTGCTCTTGCCGACGCCGCCTTTGCCGGAGGCGATGGCGATGATCTTCTTCACGCCGGGGATGCTGGACTTGGGGAGCTTATCCGCACTGCCGGTGGCGGCATTCGGCGGCTCTTTGATGTCGAAGTTCAGGCGCGGCTCGGTGACGCCGGGGATCTTGTTGAGGACGTCGATGGCCTGCTCGTGGATGAGGCGGGGGATATTGGGGTCGCGCGTGGCGATGCTTATCTCGACGGTGACCTTTCCGCCCTCGACGGCGATGCTTTTGACAAGGCCGAAGGAGATGATGTCACGGCTGAAGCCGGGGTAACGGACGGTGGCCAGGGCGGCGCGGATGTCGGACTCGGTGGGCATGGGGGGATTTGTGAACAGGAGATTGGGAGGGAACTGGAGTTACGATTCTCGTTGGTCAGGTGGGCGGGAAAGGCAAGGGGGAAGGCTGGGCCTTCTGTGATGTCAGGCCTATCAACAAGAAGGGGCTAATGCTACAGGATTCACAAGATGGGCAGGATTCACAGGTCTGAATCATCCTGTCCATCCTGCTCATCTTGTGAATCCTGTAACTAAGGTCTCGAATCAGATGCCCCTCACCATGAGCTAGGCCTTCTTTGTCCTGAGGGCACGCTTCCGTTCGGGGAAGAGGGTGGTGCAGATCTCGCAGGTGGTGCCGTCGCAGCCGCGGGCGGTGCAGTGCTCGCGGCCGTAGAAGATGATCTGGAGGTGGAGCTTGTTCCAGGCGGTCTCGGGGAAGAGGCGTTTGAGGTCGCGCTCGGTCTGGAGGACGTTTTTGCCGTCGGTGAGCTTCCAGCGCTGGGCGAGACGGTGGATGTGGGTATCGACGGGGAAGCTGGGGACGCCGAAGGACTGTGCCATGACGACCTGGGCGGTCTTGTGGCCGACGCCGGGGAGTCGCTCGAGGGCTTCGAGGTCAGCGGGGACCTGGCCGTTATGCTCATCGAGGAGGATCTGGGAGAGCTTCTGGATGGCCTTCGCCTTCTGGGGGCCGAGGCCGCAGGGTTTGACGATGGCTTCGATGGCGGGGACGGGCTGCTTTGCCAAGGCCTGTGGGGTGCGGCCGAGTTCGCCGAAGAGCCTTGGGGTGATTTGATTCACCCGGATGTCGGTGCATTGCGCCGAAAGCAGGACGGCGATGAGGAGGGTGAAGGCGTCCGTGTGATCCAGCGGGATGGGCGGATCTGGGTAAAGCTCTCCGAGTCGGCGGAGGACGTGGTCTGCGCGCTCGGCCTTGGTCACGGTGGCTTAGCTGCGGGAGATGCGGCTGACCATGCGGCGGACGTGACCGTAGGCTTGACGATCTTTGAGGATGGCGACGCTCTTGGAGAAGGAGCCCCATTTGAGGACGCGGATGTTCACATTGCGCACGCCCCAGGCATTCATGTGGGCCTTGGTGGGCTGGTAGATGTCGATGGTGTTTGTGCCGACGAGGGCGGAGCCGTAATCGTCCACTTGGTAGATATAAGGGGAGCCTTCGATCTGGAAGATGGTGCCGACGGGGAAGACGGACCAGTCTGCGGCGGCGCTGCGGACAGTGCCGTATTTGAGCTGGCTGCCGACGGCGCTGCGTGCGCCGTAGATGATGTGGTCTGACTCGCTGTGGGTGTAGGCGGTGGTGCGGACGCCGGTGATGCGGGTGCTCTTTCGACTGACGACTTTTCGGCCTGAGGAGGAGCTGGCGCAGGAGGCCAGGGAGAGGGCGGTCAGGCCGCAAAGGAGAAGAAGGAAGGGGCGGGGCATTGTTTCCAGTAGGCTTGAATCATTTAACAATGTCTCAGGGGACGGGGCAGTTTTGGGCAACTGCGCGTCGAATGCAATCCCTGATTTCACCCCCCTGGGTCAGCGCTCCTCGATCCAGCGGGGGGCGGGGTAGCTGCCAAGAACTTTGACGGTGGAGCCGAGCTGGGTGAGCTCCTGAATGACTTCCTTCATGGTGGCATCCTCGTGATGGCCGCTGATTTCGAGGAAGAAGCGGGCCTGGGTGCCGGTGCTGTCATCGAGCACGGGGCGGTTTTCGATCTGGCGGACGTTGACGTTGCGGGTGGCAAAGACTTTGAGAACCTCCAGCAGAGCTCCGACGCGGTCTTTGGCGTGGACGACGAGCATGGTGTTGTCATTGCCGCTGGGGTCGCCACTGCGACGTCCGAGGATGATGAAGCGGGCGCGGCTGGAGACCTCGCTGGGGCTGGCGGCGATGACTTTGAGCTCGTGCAGCTCGGCGCCGAGTGGGGTGCCGAGGGCGGCGACGCCGGGCTCTGTCTCGGCATGGCTGGCGGCGAGGCTGGAGGAGGCGCACTCGATGAGCTTCACGCCGGGGAACTTTTGCGCCAGCCAGGTGCGGCAGGGGGCGAGCATCTGCGGATGGCCGTAGATGGCGGAGGGCGGGGAGTCGTCGTCCTGCGCCATGACGATGGTTTCCACCTTCCAAAGGATCTCGGCATAAATCTGGAGCTGTGCATCGACGAGGTGATCGAGCGTGTGGTGGACGGCCCCCTCGGTGCTGTGCTCGATGGGAAGTACGGCGTAATCGACCTGACGTGAGGCGACGCGGGCAAAGGCACCTTCAATGGCGGCTTCGGCGATGTATTCGACGCTGTTGCCGAACTTGTGGACGGCGACCTGATGAGTCCAGGAGCCTGCGGGGCCGAGGTAGGCGATCTTGAGGCTGTCCTCCAGGGCAAGGGCGGCGCTCATGATCTCGCGAAAGATGGAGCGGATGGCTTTTTCGGTGAGCTTGCCGTGCTGGGCGGTATTGATCTGGCAGAGTTTCCTCAGGAGGGCCTCCTCACGACCGGGGACATAGATGTCGAGTCCGGCTTTCTTTTTCACCTCGGCGACTTCGAGCACGAGATCGGCGCGCTGGTTGAGAAGGCGGATGAGCTGCTCATCGATGGAATCAATCTGGATGCGGATTTGGCCGAGGCCCTGGGAAGCCTGATCGGCGGCGGCGGCTGGT
The DNA here is from genome assembly GCA_964390165.1 of uncultured Prosthecobacter sp. Taxonomy (GTDB): domain Bacteria; phylum Verrucomicrobiota; class Verrucomicrobiia; order Verrucomicrobiales; family Verrucomicrobiaceae; genus Prosthecobacter. The sequence continues at coordinate 4,312 of CAYMHJ010000400.1, forward strand.
GACGGATCAGGCATGGGGAGTTGAAATTACTCGGCGACGGATTCGGCTTCCTGGGCAGCGGGAGCTTCGTCGAGCTTTACCGGCTCCAAGGAAAGCTGGGTCTCGGAAGGAGTGTCATTTGGCTGCTCCTCGGGGGCGCTGGGAAGTTTCACGCGGCGGAGTTCCTGGGCGTTGGGCAGTTCGTCGAGGTTCTTGACGGCGAAGTGGTCTAGGAAGGCATCAGTGGTGCCATATAAAAGAGGTTTGCCAGGGAGCTCGGCACGGCCTTCGATGCGAATGAGTCCGCGCTCGACGAGGGTCTGGACCATGGCATCCACACTGACACCGCGGACGGCCTCGATGCCGGCCTTGGTGATGGGCTGGCGGTAGGCGATGATCGCCAAGGTCTCCAACGCAGGCTGGCTGAGGCGCTGGACTTTCTTGCCGGGATAAAGCGCACGGCACCACTCCGCGTAGTCGGCTTTGGCACAGAGTCGCCATCCATGAGGACGCTCGACGATGGTGAAGGCGCGCTTATCCGCCTCGTAATGGGCGATGAGGGTGTCGATGGCACCCCGGATGGAGATTTCATCCACCGCGAGAAGGGGGGCGAGATATTCGGGAATCTCGGCGGGCTGATCCGAACCTTCGCGGACTTCGCTGGCGGCTTCGTGGATCTCTTTCGCCGTCTCCTTCACCGCCGTGGCCATCTGTGTGAGTGGCAGCGGTTCCTGGGTGGCGAAGAGGAGAGATTCGACGATGGCATTCAGTTCCATGAGTGGGCGGTAGAGGGCGGGCACCCAAAGCGAGCGCACGGAGGGAGTCAAGACGGCTTCAGGGGCGGACCGGGAGCCTGACCTATGGGATTTAACCCCGAGGGGTCCGGCTCAACCGGCGGTCTCGATGAGCTTCGAGAACTCGGCGAAGAAGTACTTCGCATCATTCGGGCCGGGGGCGGCCTCGGGATGATACTGTACGCTGAGGATGGGGGCCTCACGATGTCTCATGCCTTCGACGGTGCCGTCGGGGAGGTTGATGTGGGTGACTTCGACGTTCGAGGGGAGGCTTGCGGGGTCGATGGCGAAGCCGTGGTTCTGGCTGGTGATGCTGACCTTTCCACTGCGGAGGTCTTTGACCGGCTGATTGCCGCCGCGTTGGCCGAACTTAAGCTTGAAGTTCTTTCAGCCGTAGGCGTGACCGA
>CAYMHJ010000401.1:0-5488 GCA_964390165.1 uncultured Prosthecobacter sp.
GGGCACGAGCTGTGCGCTGTGCTGGCGTGAGGCGGGAGAAAGGGAGCGCGTGTGGGTGGTAAATCCCGGGCATCCCATCGCGGATGGGCTGGGGGACTGCATCGAAATCGAGCAGTCAGAAATGTATGGTGAGCCTTTCGGCATCCCGACACCGGACGAGCTGATCTTTGTGTCCTGGTTTCAGGGAGGAGAGATCTTCCGCAGTGGAGCCACCTGGACGCGTGGCAGCGGGCGCGTCTTTTATTTCAGTCCCGGCCATGAGGTGTATCCGATCTACCATCACCCGGACGTGCTGCGGGTGATCGCCAATGGCATCCGCTGGGCACAGCCGCAGGGCGTGGCGGCAAACACACCGCGTCATGTGCCTGTAGATCAGGCGCGAGAGATGATCAGCCCCCGTGGAGCCTCGGTGCATTGACTCGGGCATTCCCTGCCGCCTTTGCCATTCAGAATCACCCACGTTCAGGCACAAGCCCCGGTTGCGCCCGGCCTGCATTCGGGTTTCATAGCGCCCTCCGATGACCTCCACCCAAGCCCTCCGTTACTGCCCCGACCTCTATCATTACCAGCGCCGCGAGACGCGGGTCTGCATGGTCGGGAATGTCGGCATTGGTGGGAGCAATCCCATCCGTGTGCAGTCCATGCTCACGAGCGATACTCGCGATGCCGAGGCCTGTGTGAAGGAGGCGCTGGAACTCGCTGCGGTCGGTTGTGAGATCGTCCGCGTCACGGCGCAGACCCGTGTCATTGCGGAGAACCTCCAGCACATCCGCGATGGCATCCGCGCCGCCGGGTGTGATGTCCCACTCGTCGCCGACATCCATTTCAAGCCCGACGCTGCTCTGGAAGCCGTGAAGTGGGTGGAGAAAGTCCGCGTGAACCCCGGCAACTATGCCGACAAAAAGAAGTTCGCCGTCAAAGAATACACCGACGCCGAATACGCCGAGGAAGTGGCCTACATGGAGGAGCAGTTCGTGCCCCTCGTGCAGCAGTGCAAAGCACTGAAACGCGCCATGCGCATCGGCACGAATCACGGCTCCCTCAGCGACCGCATCATGAACCGTCATGGCGACACGCCGCACGGCATGGTGGAGAGCGCCCTGGAGTTTGCCCGCATCGCCCGTGCGCATGACTTCCATAACTTCCTCTTCTCGATGAAGGCCAGCAATCCCAAGGTCATGATCGAAGCCTATCGGTTGCTCGTTGCCCACCTGAATGCGCTCGGTAGCGACTGGAACTACCCGATCCACCTCGGCGTCACCGAAGCTGGCGATGGCGAAGATGGCCGCATCAAGAGCGCCATCGGCATCGGTTCCCTGCTCGCCGATGGCATCGGCGACACGATCCGCGTTTCTTTGACAGAGGATGCGATCCATGAGATCCCCGTGGCGAGGGCGCTCGTGGCTTCCGTGCAAAGCGAAGTCTCGATTGATCAGGCGTCTGTGATCAGCCAGCCACCGCCGATCAGCTACGATCCCTTCAGCTACAGCCGCCGCGCTACCGACAGACTTGTCATCAATGGCATCGACTGCGGTCAAGGTGCCACCGTTCCGGTCTTCACCTCTCGGGCGAAGTGGGATGCCGTCGCGCATAAGATGGACAAGCTCGGCGACTACAAACCCGAGATCGTCATCGAAGACACACCGATCATCGCCCTCGACCCGCGCGACGATGCCGCCGTGCAAGCCGTGAATGCTTCCGCCGAAGCGAAGCTCGTCACCATCGCCGATGGCACCGCGCTGCATCCTATCCACGCCTATCGTCTGCTCGCGGCGAAGCTTGATCCCAAGCATCCCATCCTGCTCAAAGACACCTTCGATTCGACAGGCAGTGAGGACTTCCTCAACAACCTGCTCCGCGCCGCCACGAACATCGGCTCCCTGCTCTGCGATGGCATCGGCGATGCGGTGATCGTCCAGGGCGAGTCTGCCCCCGGCCAGAGCCTGCGTGTCAGCTACAACATCCTGCAAGCCGCCGGCGTCCGCATCTTCAAGACCGACTACGTCGCCTGCCCGAGCTGTGGCCGCACGCTCTTCAACCTGCAAAACACCACGCAAAAGATCCGCGAAGCCACCGGCCATCTGAAAGGCGTCCGCATCGCCGTCATGGGCTGCATCGTCAACGGCCCCGGCGAGATGGCCGACGCCGACTTCGGCTACGTCGGCGGAGCCCCGAGCAAGATCAATCTCTACGTCGGCAAGACCGCCGTGAAGTTCAACATCCCCGAGGAGGAAGCCGTCGAGCGCCTCGTCGATCTGATCAAAGAACACGGACGCTGGTTTGAAGCGCCCGTGGCGGCCTAAGATGTGAGAATCAGCCGGCCCGATGCGCGATTCTGAATTCGTTCGTGCATCGGCGTGCCTCCTGCTTCATGGAAAAGGGCCGCATGTCTCCCGATCCAGCCAGCTTTGCCTCCACGCCAGGCGCCCACCTCACGCCCGGAGGTGTACATTTCACCGTGTTCTCACGGCACGCGACGGCGCTGGACCTCTGCCTCTACGACCCCGCCCAGCCGACTCATGAAACCGCCCGTGCCCGCCTGACGCGTGGCGAGCGCGACCTCTGGCACGTCTTTGTCCCGGGCCTGAAAAAAGGCGCCCTCTACGGCTACCGCGCCCACGGCCCCTGGATGCCGAAGAGCGCGCTGCGCTACAATGCTAACAAGCTCCTCCTCGACCCCTATGCCCGCGCCATCGTCGGCAAGCCCGAAGGCCGCGCCTCCATGCTCGGCCCGCAGGGCCCCGGCTTCTTCCCCGGCGCGCATGACAACGGCCCCGAAGCCCTGAAGGCCGCCGTCATCGATGGCAGCTACGACTGGAGCGGTGACAAGCCTCCGCACACCGCCTGGCGCGACACCGTGCTCTATGAACTGCACGTCAAAGGCTTCACGCAGACACACCCGGATGTGCCGAAGAAGCTGCGTGGCACCTATGCCGGACTCGCGCATCCGAGCGTGATCGCCTACCTCAAAGATCTCGGCATCACCGCGCTGCAACTGCTGCCTGTGCACCAGCATCTCGACGATCAATTCCTGCTCGAACGCGGCCTCACGAACTACTGGGGCTACAACACCGTCGGCTTCTTTGCCCCGCACAACGAATTCGCCGCCGCCCACGATCCCGAGGCGCAGATCCGTGAGTTCAAGGACATGGTCAAAGCACTCCACGCCGCCGGACTGGAGGTCATCCTCGATGTCGTGTACAACCACAGCTGCGAAGGCGATGAACGCGGGGCCACGGTCTCCTTCCGAGGTCTCGATGACCGCCTCTACTACCGCCACGACTTCGACGAGCATGGCGCGAACTACATCAACATGACCGGCTGCGGCAATGCCGTGGACTCCGCCAGCCCGCCCGCGCTCCGCCTCATCCTCGACAGCCTCCGCTACTGGGTCACCGAGATGCATGTGGATGGCTTCCGCTTCGACCTCGCCGTCACCGTCGCGCGTGATGAGCATGACCAGTTCAACGCGCAGTGTCAGTTCCTCGCGGCAGTCTCCCAGGACCCCGTCCTCTCTCAGGTCAAACTCATCGCCGAGCCCTGGGACATCATGCGTTTCGACAGCTATCAGGTCGGTGGATTCCCCGAGCCCTGGCGCGAACTGAATGGCAAGTATCGCGACACCATCCGCCGCTTCTGGGCGGGCGATGAAGGCAGCACCGCCGAGTTCGCCAAGCGCTTCTGCGGCAGCCAGGACATCTACGGCGGAGCCCAGCGCCCGGCTTTGAGCAGCGTCAATTTCATCACCAGCCACGATGGCTTCACGCTGCTGGACCTCGTCAGCTATGCGAGCAAGCACAACGAAGCCAACGGCGAGGACAACCGCGATGGCGACAATCAGAATCACAGCATCAGTTGCGGCGTCGAAGGCCCAACCAGCGATGCCCGCGTGAACAAGCTCCGCGCCCGGCTCCGCCGCAGCCTCATCGGCACACTCGTCACCTCCATCGGCGTGCCATTCATCACTGCTGGCGACGAGCGAGGCCGCACCCAGAAAGGCAATAACAACGCCTACTGCCAGGACAACGAACTCAGTTGGATGGACTGGAGCACCTGCGACACCGAGATGCTCAACTTCACGCGCAGCATCCTAGCCCTGCGCCGCGAGCATCCCGAGTTCCGCCGCACCGATTTCTTTGATGGTCAATGGAGCCCCGTCACTGGCCTGCCCGATGTCGCCTGGCTGGAGGGCAATGGCAGCCTGCTCTGCCACGACGAGTGGCACGACTCCTCCCGCACAACCTTCGGCGCTCTGATTTCAGGAAAGCCGCCCATGGTTCTTCTTTTCAACCGAGGAGAACTCGCCACGGACTTCGTGCTACCCGGCACCAAAGCCTGCACCTGGAGCCTCGTCTTCGACACCTCGACGATTCCATCCTTCGCCGCAGACATCATCCCCATCCACGGTGGCGAGAAGTTCCGTGTGAACGGCCACAGCCTCATCTGCCTGCGGCTGAACTCAGGCATCCTGGGGCTCGCTGCCGCGTGCTGACCGTGCCGTTGCGAGCAACCGCTTCATGCCAGCGTCATGGCAGGTACTGAGTTCCAGGTGAAACAATCTGATTCGCCGTATGTCGAAAAAATGGGCGTGGCTCGAAGATCGGCTTGCGTCTTTTCGGGGCTTCCGATTCCATAGCTGCGCATGTCCTCGCGAAAATTCCTCACTTTGCCTGCCTGCTTCGGGCTTCTTTTGACCGCTGTCTCTGCCTGGGGGCAGGCGAAACCGGAGGCCGAGGCTGGGAAAATGCCCTCGTCCGGCGCACTGACGCTCTCGCGCAAGCCCCCGGCGGAGTATGAGAAGCTGATCAAACCCCTGCTGACACCGTTAAAAGTGGTGCTGGACCGGCGGGGCGACTATGAGGCGCAAGGCAAGGACGGGATCATCCTTTTGGATGAGACGGTGATGTACACCGATGCCACGGGCCGCCGTGTCTGGGCCACGCATCTGATCGAGGAGGGCGCCAATGAATCAGGCACTCAGCTCCTCGGCGAGTACACCCGTGAGTTCCGCACGGAGGACCAGCGAGTACATCTGGTGACGGCACATTCCATTTTGCCGGATGGCAGGCGGCTACCGGTGGAGGATCGGGCGGTGATCATGGAGTCGCCGCAGAGTGATGCGGGGGACAGTCTGTATGGAGATCGCGGGCAGATCCGGGTCATTTTCTCCGCGATGAAGCCAGGCGTGGTGCGGGAGGTGATCCTCGTCTCAGAGGAGAGGGAGGCACGCATCCCGGGGCATTTTTCCACGTTGGAGATCTGGGGTGCCTACTGGCCGGTGCGTCATGCGCGTCTCGTTTTGGCGATGCCTGCGGAGGTGGAATCGCGGCTGCGTGAAACGAGGCTGGGTGCCGGGCTGCCACCGGTCATCAAGGCGGCATTGCCCGATGGGACGCGGACTTGGGCGTATGCCAAGGAACGTCTGGCCCCGGACTATGCGGAAGGTGGCAGGCCGCCAGCGGATCAGTCGGGGCCGGCCTTGTTCTTC
>CAYMHJ010000402.1:0-1563 GCA_964390165.1 uncultured Prosthecobacter sp.
GACAAGTCCAGTTCGGAATACTCTTTCCACCAACTGCGGACCATGCCGTTACCATCGCTTCTGAAAAGAATGCTTTGGGAACCATGCTCACTAACTAACAAGTTCTCCTTCTTCTGCAAATTCCACATCCCGACAATGGCATCCCGGGCAGGATTCGAATCAGCCAGCGCTTCCAGGACATGATAGCGAGGATCTGTGAGTGCCCCGTCTGGATCGGTGGTATAATGGCTGCATGAGGAAAGTAGCAAAAGCACCAGACAACAAAGAGGACCGAGAGTAGTCACCGATGCAAAGGACTTGGTTCCGCGAGCGTTAGGAGGCCCACGGTGCAGAGCGGGCGTGGGGTGTAAGTGCTTCCAAGTTGCTGACGGTATAGTTTGGCTGGATTTCATGGCTCCAAGCTTGGCTAGCAGGTCCTTACAACCCTCGACCCCCATCTTCCGTGTTTGGTTTGCACTTAATGAGGCTGCTTTTGCTATATTGTGAATTTGCATCTTCAATTCCGTCATGCTTTCGTCTGAGGTTCCGCCCAGGATTACTGCGGTGGAACAGGTGCGTATCAATAGTTGCATATTCTTGGCTGGCGGGGCTTAGCAGGAATGGTAAACACATAGAGCAGGCGGAATTTTTGAAGTTCACCGGACTCGTTCATAAACCAATTTACATCCGGAACCACTAAGGAGGAGCAGTTCCCCAGACATTCTTACATCAGCGAATCCGCGTGGGCTGAATGTTAGGTGCCACAGACCCCCGCCAAGATATTGCCATCGAAAATCCGCCTGATGCTCAAACTCTTCCCAAAGGTCATAGATCTTTTTCCGGAAAATCCCCGTTCCGTCCCCTTTAATGAGGTAGCTAGTTCGCGAGCCATCCTTGTTCAAATAGTTGTCCCCCTTCCTATGCCACATGCCCACTATCGCATCATTTGCCGGACTTGCCTCAGCCTTAGCTGCGAGTGATTCATAGACCGGATCAGTCACCGCGCACTGGGTTAGCAGCAAACAGACTGCACCAGTCAACATCATGACGAGTATATTCGTAAATAAAGAATGGCTCATAGAAATATTTAGTGTCTTCATGCTGGGCCAATATACTTTATTTCAGTTCGATAGGCTCTTTTAACTTTCGTTTTCATTGCTTCAAAATTGCTATTTCAGCGTAGCTTTATTCTTGGCAGACTTGTTGCATTTTAAGGTGTGTTTTCGAGGAATACGATTCTTGGATATCCGCCTTCATCGGTCAGGTGCAAATAACCAAGAACGCCACACACGCAGTCGTTCGAAACGACTCTGGCACCGATCGTGTAAAAGGATGCGGAGTAGTCATTCATCAGACGGAAGGTCCTCCGAATGCTCTTGTCTTGGGACACAAAGCTAAATCTGCCGCTAGTCTGTATGATCAGCGTGCCATCTGCCATGGATTCAATGTTTGCTGTGCAGTCCGTATTCCCATCCAGAGACAAACTTTTGAGATGGTGCCCAGATTGGTCAAACCAGTGAAGCGTGCCGTTTTCGCCCATCACCGCAATGGTTCCATCTTTGAGAAGCACCGGTGTTCCAAATA
>CAYMHJ010000402.1:1573-5479 GCA_964390165.1 uncultured Prosthecobacter sp.
GCTGTCCATCCGTGTTAGACGAAACTATCTGACCACCAGACTTCAAGAACAACAGGCCCTTGGCAGATGTTGGCGTCACAATCGTCTTGTCGGGAAGGATGAGTAGTTGCCCGCCTGCTTTCAGGAGTCTGGGGGTCTTGGCGTAATCGCTGACCTGCCCTTCTTTGGTGATCAATAAAAACGCTCCTTCATTCTCCCCGGCTACCCCCGTGATGACGCTATTTGCATCATAGGCTACGGGCGATGTCTCTGCATAAGTGTTGTAATTGGCAGACTTGATGAGCTTGCCACTTGAGGTGAAGAAATGCGTCCAGTTCATAGCCGCATTGGCGACGACAGTGCCGTCGTCCATTTCTGTCGGCGAATAAATAATGCCTGATTGCCTCTCGGGCAGTTCAGCGGTCGATGTGATCGCCCCTGTCTGGTTCAAAAAATGAACTTTTGTCCCGGCATTCACGAACACGAGACCGCTCTTGAGCCTACTGATGCCCCAGACTTTGCCTTCCATTTTCAGGGTGTTCTTCACCGCACCACTCGAACTCACAACATGGAGGTTTTCCGTGGTCGCGACGACCACCGAATCGGCGGTCAAAGTCACCAGGCCGACAAGGTCCGCCTTATCTTTTAGGACCGTGCTCGACTTTAGGATGACTTCTTCCGGATCGCGAACTGCTGGTGTTTTGGCAGGGGCCTCTGGCTTCTTTGCGGGTGCGTCTGGTGGCTTTGCTGGAGGCGGTTCGGATTGAGTGTACTTGTCATTCGGCGAGATCGGATCCTTGCTGGCTGCAACCGTTTGGTCCTCAGCCGGAGCCTTGTCTTTCGACTCTACTGCCTCACTTCGGCTCATCCACCAGATTGCACCTGCGATGAGTCCCGTGGTGGTCAGGGCAAGCACCAGAGTCGGTGGGGAAACTCGGGACTTGGGTTCGGGTTGCTGAAGAGGACGGAAGTTCTCGTGAGGTTCAACGACTGAGGCATCAAGCGTGATCGCAGGGGCATGAGCAGGGTTCTCGGTTAAGGTCCCTCCGGAAGCCGCCAACGTCTCCTCCTTCACGCGTAGACGCACGCCCCCGGCGCTGAGTTCCACATCCAGGGTCCCCTCGATGAGCAAGGGGTCATGGGCAAGTTTGCCATTGCATACAGTGGTTCGAGCCAGGTCACGCAGCATCCACCCGCGTGGGGTCAGTTCGATCACCGCATGGTGTTCGGCCACTCCCTTGTCCCATCCGGAGTCAAATTTAAGCGTGCTGTCTGGGGCGGTGCCCAGCGTCACGGGTGATTGCGTATAAGTTTGTGACGGACGTGAGCCGTGACCGATGAGGCGGGTGATTTCGAGGGTGCTCATGTGTGGTGCTCTACGGTTGTCACTTGCTTCACTCTTTGTCCGCTTGTCTTGACTCCGTTTCGGCTGGAACTGAGGCCGCCCGGAAACCGAAGATGCCGTAGTTGTGAAAGCCGGGACCACTCCTGCCGCGGAAGGCACTGCGGCAGCCCTGCCCGCCGTTGACCCAGGAGCCGCCGCGACCCACGCGGTCGGAGCCAGAGGATGCCCCCGTAGGGTCGGTTCCCCCGGGCAGCTTCGCGTCATACCAGTCGCTGCACCATTCATAGACATTTCCATGCATGTCATAAAGCCCCCAGGCATTCGCCGCCTTCGTTCCGACCGGATGCGTTTTGCTCCCAGAGTTGTCGCTATACCAAGCCATCCGCTCCAGCTCTCCCGCATAGGGTGTGGTGGTGCCAGCACGGCACGCATACTCCCACTGCGCCTCCGTCGGCAGGCTCCATTTCCACCCCACGGGCAGCACCTTCTTCCCGTTGAGTTTCGCCATGAAGTCCTGCGCCTCCCCCCAGCTGACCTTCTCCAGCGGCATGTCATCACCCTTGAAATGACTTGGCTCGCTTCCCATCACCGCACGCCACTGCGCTTGCGTGCACTCCGTCTTGGCCAGCCAGTAGCCTTGGGTGATCCGCACCTGCACCTGGTCCTCATCGTCTGAACGGTCTGCCTCACCGGCCGGACTGCCCATCGTGAAACTTCCCGCTGGCACATAGCACAGTATCATCTTCACCCCGCTGCCGAGATCGACCAGACGGGTGTCGCCAATCTGGGCGGTGTTGAAGTCGTTCGTTCCTGCCAGCTTCTTCATCTCCTCCTCCCTCTGTAGCCGCTGCCGTTTGAGCTGCGCGGTCATCGCCCTTTGTTTCTCCTCCGCGTCCGCCTTCTCCATGGCGATGCGTGCCGTTTCGTCCTTCTCCCGTGCTAGGCGCGCCGCCACGGCGGCATCTGCCACCTCTTGCGCCTTGCGGGCGGCCTCCTGCTGCCGCAGCTCATGCGCAACGCGTGCAGCTTCGGCCCGCTTCGGCGCTTCCATGCCGAACCACCAGCCCAGTGCTCCACCGAGGCATAGCACGGCGGCAAGGGAGATGAGCAGCGGCTTTCGATTGGGCCGGGAGGGGCAGATTGCCGCCGGGCCCGTTGTGACTGGATTTGCCGCCACCCTCTGCGTGGGAATGTGCACCGCCGCCGGTCCCGTGGTCAGCTCCTGGCCCGTCAAACGCGCCATCAGTTCACGGACACTCTGGGGCCGCTTCTCCGCCTCCTTCTCCAGGCAGGCTGCAATCGTCTGCTCCCACACTTCCGGCACCGGGGCGGCGCCTTCGATTTCCAGCTCCACCCGCCGCTCGCGGATCGTCGGTGGGCTGATGCTCTCGATCTGCCGTGTCAGCTCGCCCCGGAAGAACGGCGGCTTGCTGCTCAGCAGTTCGTAAAGGGTGGCACCCAGACTGTAGACATCGTCTGCCACGCTCGGCGGGAAGCCCATGAGCTGCTGCGGGCTCATGTAGGGCAGGGTGCCGCTGCCACTGCTGCTCTGCTGCCCCACCCGGCTGTTGCGGCTCATGCTGTCGCTCAGACTGCTGGCAATGCCGAAGTCCATCACCTTGACAATGCCGTCCCGGGTCAGCATCAGGTTCCCGGGCTTGAGGTCATGATGCACGATCTTGGCAGTCTCATGCGCGTAGCTCAGGGCCGCGCACACCTGCTCCAGCAGCGGCAGCAGGTCCTCCGTGTCGAGCACCCGCGAGGGCTTGTCCATGCGCAGGGCGGAGAACGGTCTGCCGTCGATGAACTCCATGGCGATGGCGGCCGAGCCGGGGTCATCCACCAGGTCATAGACCTGCACGATGTTGGTGTGGTGCAGCTTCATGCAGCGCCGCGTCTCACGCCGCAGGTCGTCGAGCGCGGCATCGTCACCCACGAGGTTCTCGTGGAGGAACTTCAAGGCGATGTCGAGATCGAGCTTCTCATCATGGGCCTGCCAGACCACGCCCATGCCGCCTCGCCCGAGCATCCGCACCAGCGTGTAACGCTCAAACATCTTCAGCCCCTCGCGCAAGCCCCGCATCGTCGGGCCGAAGTCGAGGTCCTCCTCTCTGTAATCGGAATTCAATTGGATCATGGCAGGAAAACGAATGGCACCACGTTGTGGTCAGAGCATTCTTGAGCTTCATGCCGGTGGTGCAATCTCATTTCGTGCGCCAATTCTGCGCCTGGGCAAACGGCAAGTTCGCCCAGCGGGAGACAGCAGGTCAAATTGCGCCCGGCTGCCAATGCCCTTGTAGGTGCCAAAGAGCACGACCCGATCAAAGCATTCGATCACGCCTTTGATGTCCTTGCTAAATCATTCTGTGAGTGGGGCGAGTGCTTGCATACCCCACTATCGCACCAGTCACTCCTTTTTGGTTCCGGCTTTGCCGGGTTGGGCTCAACAGAAGGTTGATCTACTGAACACGTTCGTAGACCCGAGTTTGCACCGTTTCTCCCCTAGAGCAGCCGCGAACTAATAAATAGTCACCCGCAATCGCCGCAAAATATGCTCCGTTTCCGAACCTCCAAGCTCCGTC
>CAYMHJ010000403.1:0-5449 GCA_964390165.1 uncultured Prosthecobacter sp.
TGCCCGCCATCGAGCCCGACATCCGCGGAGCCACCAGCATCCGCGACCAGCTCGACAAGCACCGCAACAGCGAAAGCTGCGCCAGTTGCCATCAAACCATCGACCCGCCCGGCTTCGCCCTCGAAAACTACGACCCCGTCGGCATCTGGCGCAGCGCCTACGGGAAAGAAGGGAGTGGTGTCAAAGTCGATCCCACCGGCACCACCCCCGATGGCGAAACCTTCACCGACCTCGCCACCTGGCAGCAAATCTACACCCAGCGCCCCGCCCACCTCGCCCGAGGTTTCGCCACCCACTTCCTCACCTACGCCACCGGCGCTCCCCCGCGCTTTAGTGATGAAGCCGCACTCGATGACATCGCAGACAAAGCCACGGGCCTCCGCTCGATCATCCGCGAGGTGGTTTTGAGCGAGGTGTTCAGGATGAAGTGAGTTTCTCCCACTGCTCCGCGCTCAGCATCTTCAGGTAGGCCAGTTTGCCTTGGAGTTGGGCGCTGGTGGCGGGATGCTTCTCGGCGTCGTGAAGCGGTTTGCCTTGGGATTCATGATGTAACATGGTCCGCAAACGACGGCGCTCCTGGCGGGAGAGGCCGAGTGTTTGATTCACCACGGCTCCGGTAACGGTTTGCCGCCGTGCGTGGCTCAGCAGCAGCGTTTTGTCTGCATTCACGATGAACCCTTCGGCCTCGACGATTCGACGCACGGCCTGAGTGAGGCCGAAGGCTTGCTTGTGATCGAGCGGTCCGCTGAACGTGAGATCATCGGCGTAACGGGTGTAGTTCACGCCGAACTTTCGTGCGAGTCCGGCGATACGGCGGTCCAGTTTCATCACCAGCGCATTGCAAAGCGCGGGGCTGGTCGGGGCACCCTGCACGCAGTGGCGATTCGTCACCGGCACATGCACGAGTGTTCCGTCGTCGAGTTCCACCGGCTGGCGCTCTGCCTCCGTCATGAGACAGGCGAGCGAGGTGGCGACGGGGAATCCATATCCCAAAGCGATGAGGTAACCGCGCACGCGGCCGAAAGTCACCGAGGGAAAGAAGTTCTTCAAATCGACACGGATCACCATCTTCTGTCCCACATGCGGCTCAGCGTTGCTGCGGGTGCCGCGACCAGCGCGGAAGCCATGCGCGTGCTCGCTGACAGGCAGTTTGTTGACCAGGAGTTCGAGGAGACGACGTTGCAGGGCCTTGAGCCGACGTTTCGGTGCCATGATGACGCGGTGACCACCTCCGCGCTTCGGTATGGCAAAGCGGATGTAATTGAAGAAGCGGTCTCGCTCACGGTGGATGGCGTAGAAATACAGCTCCTTCACGCTGATGCCGAGCGCGGCTGCCACATCGGCCTCCGTCTTCCACAGCGGCAGTCCGTGGCGTTTGAGCTGCTCCTCGTCGGGCAGAAGATCACGCCGTTTGCGGTTCCTCGTGCGCATGGTTCCGGAGAAGAGCCGTGCGGCCTCTTCCTTGCTCATCACCTGCTTGCGCTTCCACAGCCGGGACTTTGGCAGCAGGCGTTTGTCGCGCCAGGCACGGCGCAGATGACCTTCCTTCAAAGGCTTGCCACTGGTGTCGATCACCTCCTCGGTGATCTCGACCGCATCGCCTTCCACACCTAGACGCGAGACGTTGCGCTTCGGCATGAAAAGCCGTTTCAGGAAGCCAAACATACCCGTGCCTCCTTTCTGGCGAAAAAGCGATCCCAGCCGGGCGAGTCTGCCGCTTGCGAGGCTCTGGACTCAGGGCTCCCCAGTGACGTTTCACGCATTGGGGACCTTGGCGTTGTGATGAGGGCAATGTTCCGCCACGGCGAAACACCGTGGCATTGATGGCCGGTCAGACTGCGCCCGGACTGGGAAAGTGGTGTGAGGTTACGCATCGTCGTCTTCATCGTCAATGTCGTCCTCCTGTGGTTGAGTGGTTGTTGTGGCGGCGGCGGAGGTCGGCAGATCCTGCCGTGCGGCGTCGCTGAAGCGAAACAAGGCCAGCAGGTGCTCGCACGGACCTCTCGCGAGCAAATGCTGTTTGAAGAAAGCACAGCCGCAGCGGCCAAAGATGAGCCTGCCGTTGTCATTCACGACGAGTTCGACCTCCTTTTGATCTCCGGCGGTGCCGATGACGCGCCAGTCGCGATACACGATCTCGCGTTCGATCTTGCCTTCGAGTGTCTTGAGCGTTTTGACCTTGCGGGTCTCCTCGGGAGCACAGGCGGCGATGCTCACTCCACCCGCCGCGAGCATGGCTTCCGCCTTCTCCACACGGGCATCCGGCGGGTAGAGGCGCGCTTCGTCGAGGGGCTTCTCAAACAGTTCGCGGTGCCTGAACTGCCGCGCTTCCACGTCAAACATGGCCCTGCCCAGACGGCAGAGCTTTTCCAAGGCTGCCTGCGCTGTCTCCAAACTCACGCCACAGGCCTCGGCGATGTATTTCGGCGTGACCGCGATCTTCTTCGCGAGCACGGCGGACACTTGACTCATCTCAGCAGCTTCCACCTTTCGCGTGCTTCCCAGCAGCTCGAAACTCGCCGTGTCGCGGAAGCCTTCCGCCGCGCCGCCGATGCCGAGCACGAAGGTCATTCCGGGCAGCTTCACGGCGTAGAAGCTCGGCATGGAGCGGCCTTTCAGATACACATCCACTTGTTCGGCAAAGGGCAGCAGCGGCTCGATGAGCTTCAGCTTCCGCCGGCCCCACACGCGGATCGTGCGCGGCTCGGTGTAGTGATGCGTCGCGCCTTTCAGCGGCACGCCGTGCTCCCATGGCTCGAGGATGAGCCGTGCGTCCTGCCCCGGCTCCATGACGTAACGCATCGCGCGGGGGGAGACCTTGGCCTTTGTGTAGCGCAACCAGCGGATGGCGGAGAGCAGATCGACCGGCCTAACTTTCAGATGCGTGCCGCTCATCGCCATCGCGCCCTGCGTTTGGAGAAAGCCACGCACCCACGGCTCGGGTACGTCCACCTTCTTTTCAAAACGTCCGCCCGCTCTTGGCGTGCGCACTTCAAAGCCCTCCGTGCCGATGCGCAGCCACGTCTCTCGGCTGCTGCGCATGTCCGCCAGCGCGGCCCACAGCCAGGCGGTGAAGTCCACGTTCGTCGTGCCGGTGACGACCTCGCCTTCAGTCTCAAATAAATCACGCTCCACATGCAGCGCCACATAAGCGCCCTGGTCGGCGGTGAAGGCCTCGAACATCACGCGGTCAGGATGCACGGTGATGATGGGATCGAGCACGCTGGAAAGATGCTCCTCGCGTCCCATCCATTGATCCTGCGACCAGATCGCTTCGCCGAGCGCCCGCAGAGCCGTGCGCAGAGTGAAGATCTCCCGCGTCACACGACCATGCAGCCGCACCGGCCTACGCCCATCCGCCGCGATGCCGATCAGCGCCCGCTCGCGGTCAGACTCAAACACGCTCGGCGTGGCATAGCTGAAGTCGAAGATCATGCCACCGCCTCCTTTCCAGGCAGTTTGTCCAAACCATAAATGACCGGCTTCTCGCGTGTGCCAGCGAGTTCCGGCCAGTGGTGCATCACACGCCCGATCAGGCCGAGCAGCGCCTCTTTGGGATACTTCATGTCCGGCAGCAGCATCGCCTCCTTGGCGCGAACGAGAATGCGCTTTGCTGAATCTCGATCATGCGCAGCGGCATTGCCCAGCGCGGAAAAGGCCGCCATGCGCGTCGCTCGTTGAATGGGCCTCAGAAGCGTGCCAAGCAACAGAGTGAGATGTTTAGCCGCCTGAGCGGGAGCCCGCGGGTCGTCCGAGCCGAGCGCTCGATACGCAATGAGCTGCGCATGGATGTTCGGTGCCTCGATCAGGTCGGCGAGAGCGTGCTCATCATCGAGGTAGGACTTCACCGCACGCTCCAGAATGAGCCGCGCCAGCTTGTTTGATGTCACCAACCCCTTTCCCCACCAGATGCCGTAGGCCGGGATCAGTCCCAGCACGTTTGCCGCACGCCGAGTGAATTCCGCAGGCTGCTCATGACGCAGGGGATCATAGATCGCGGTCAGCTTGTCCACGCAACGCACCGCGTCTGCCTTCGGCTGCCAGCCGAGATGCCAGCCGAGATGCCAGCCCATCACCCGGCTGGTGATGAAGTCGAGCAAATCGTCTTCTTGATGCCGGGCAAAGAGGTCCACCAGTTCGGAGGAGGCCTGCCAGGCATTGATCTGCAAATGCACGCGGAAGGCCGTGCGCAGCAGGTCAGGACAGCGGCCATGCAGAGCCTTCACCGCCTCAAACTTCAACGGCACCACCTGCGCGAGACCCATGCCCGGGAAGCTCATCTCCCGCGAAACCCCGGCGAGCAGCAGCAGCCGCTCACGCACCGCATCGTCCGGCAGCAGTGTGTTCTTCACCAGCTTCGTGACCTCGTCATTGAAGCGCGAGTCGCGGCTGATGCGCACCAGCGCCGCCCACATTTCCCACCACTCATGCCGCGCGCAGACATCAATCATCCGCGTCAGCGCGCCGATGCCGCCCCAGAAGGTCCAAACCTCGCGCAGATGCCCCATCAAGTAGCTCTGCGCATCGCGGCCGCGTTTGTCGATCACATCGGCAAACACATCCGCCAGATGCCGGTTCAAGCCTCGTGGGTGCAGTCGCTCCAGCTCCTCGCACAGCCGCGTGGGATCAGCCACATCATCACACAGCGCCTGCACATTTTTCTGCCATTCTTTCAGCGGCACCTGACGACGGTAAAGCTCACGCGCAAAGGCCGAATCGCCGTTTTGCTTCGCCTCCTCAGCGAGACGCAGCCACCGTTCGCGCTTATTGGCATCCGTCCAGAAGTTGCCTGGAAGGTGTGACAGGATGAATGGCTTCCCCGCCGTCGGTTCGGCCCGGTAAACCTCAAGGGCAGTGTCTTCGTCCAGTTGGAACCACAGATTCATCTTGTCCAGCTCCACCGCCTTTGCCGCAGGTGTGGCTGCTGTGTTCAATCGGCGACGCAACTCCGCCAGGAACGCTTTTTGATCCCGCCCTCGCCAGAATCCGCCCTGCGTTTTCCAGTCGATGAGCTTCCGCACCAATCGCACGTCATCCAGCGCATCAGCCTTTTGCAGCCATGCTTCGAGCGCCTTTGCAGCCTCCCCTTTCCAAGGCACATTCTGCCATCGCTTTTTGTGATCGATGTAAGAGGTGGCAAAGCGCCCCATGATGAGCGGTTTGAAAAGAATGCGATCACGTTCATACAGCGCCGGGCCCCATAGCCAAGTCAGGCCGCCAAAGCAGCTCTCCACCGACGCCAAAGCCTCAAGGGCTGTGCGCAAAGCCGCATCCGAGAGCGGCTCCTTCAAGAGCCTTCGTAGATGAGTCTCGAGGTCGGCGATTTTCATGAATCAGACTTCCGTATATCCCTTCTTCACCTTTTCGGCGATGAGCTTTTGCACCTCGCGGGTAGTGCGGGCTTCGTCGGGGAAGGTTTTGGTTTGGGTTTGGCCGTTGGTGCCGATGC
>CAYMHJ010000404.1:0-5426 GCA_964390165.1 uncultured Prosthecobacter sp.
CCCACATGCGGTGGTAGATGTCCGCCGGCGGGGTGATGTCGCACCACTTCAACGCAAAACGGCAGCGACTCTGTGGCGTGGGATCTTCGGTGCGGGAAACGGTCATCTGATGGGTAGAATGATGAGGGGTAAAATGATTGGGAAACTGAAATCCTTCAGAACATCCTTTTACCATCCAACTCCGCAGGTTGGTCATGAGATTCTTCCTGCTCGGTTTTGTCTCGCCCCAATCAACGCCTGTTCTGGGTGGAGCGATCAACAAGGTTTTCGTAGATCTTGCGTCGTTCGTCCAGGCCGAGGCCCTTGTTCCGCAGGCCGAGCATTTGTTTATTGATGTCCTCACGCTGTGAGACGCTCAGGCGGGAGAGTTTTTGAACCATCTCCGGCGGTGGTTTTTGGGGGTAGCCGTCGGATGAAAATCCTTCCTGGTAGTTCACCGCAGCTTTTTTTGCCTCGGCGAGTTGGGATGAACTCAGAGGCGGGAGACTTCCCCCAGAACCACTGCTTGAACTGCCGCTGCTAGAAGTTGGTTTGGCACGCCTGGCGGGTGGTTTCTGGTAGCGCACGGAGATGATCTGACCTCCTGCGATTTGGATTCTGGCTGTCCACGTCCGGGATTCTGTGGCATTGCCCGAGACTCCGACCAACTGCCAGCCCTGAAGGTTGGCCGTCTTGGAAACGACCTGTGACTCCATAGTTTCGGTATTCAGCAGAGTGGCGAAGACATCACCCTGAATGTGTGCGACCCCGGTGAGAATGATGGAGTCCGAAACGCCCAGAGAACGCGTGAAGGGTGAGTTCGTGAACAATGTCTCGAAGTCCTCCGCATCCACTGACCGGGGGATCGCATAATCATCGTCCGATGGCGCGGACTGCGGGGGCATGACCTCGCCACGCAGAGTTACACACCCAAAGATGGCCGTGAAAAGAAAGCTTCGCGCGGTTATCATGATCTCCCTCCTGATGACATGCGGCAGGTTTGCATGAGACAGAGTACGACAGGCTGAGGACAAAACCCTCAGCGAAACTTCCGAAAGGCATCCTGATCTTGATGAGGGGACATGGAGGCCAAAAGATGAGAAAATTTCAGATTTCAAAAATGCGCCCCATCCGCCATCAGCGGTGAACATCAGAACTTCTGACACCCATGAGACTGCGGCACCATTTCTTCAGCATCGTCATGATGAATATGTCGTCCATCTCATGGGCACAGTCCGGCGACCGCATCTCAGTGGCGCTTGCGGATGAGCATGATCTCGTTGCCCTCGGTGTCCATGCACATGGCCAGGTGGGGCGGCTCGTCATTTTCGGGCTGCGGTTCGCGGGTGAGACGGCCACCTGCGGCGACGATCTCTTGCGCGCCCGCGATGACATCGGGAACCTGGAAGCTCAGTCCAGTCCAGGTGCGCTTGCCCTCACCGCCGCCATGGATGCCAATGATGCCTTCACAGATGGAGACCTCGCTGATGACATCGTTTTGCTTCAGCACGGTGCCGCCAAAGACTTTGGCGTAGAACTGAACTGCGCGGCCCATGTCGGCTGCCCAGATGACGTATTTGAGTCGTTCAACTTTCATGCAGCCCAGTAGCCGCGCATTTCTCAGACTGCGACAGTTATTCTCGGTTTGGCGGGCTTTGCGGTGGAGGTGTACACAAAACGGGCGCGAGAGCTGTTCTGGCTGGAGTCGCGAATCAAATACAATTCGTCGTGGTGAAATGAGCACGGGGCTCGTTAGGCTCCGCACCTCCATAAACCGACTCGACAACCAAGTCATCCTCATCACTGGCAGTGTCACCGGCATCGACAAAGCCATCGCGAAGCGCTGCGTCGCCGAAGGTGCGAAAGTTCTCGTCCACGGCCTGGAGGTCGATTTGGGCCAGGAAACGCCCGCGGAGGAAGATGCACCGCAATTGCTCATCGAGAAGGCCGTGAGCACTTTTGGCAAACTCGAGGTCTTGGTGAACAACGTCGCGCAAGTCGACCTCGGCAACATTCACGACACCGAAGCCAAATGGTTCCGCGCATGCTCGAGATCAAACGCGTGGTGCCTTGTCTCCTCATCCGTGCCGCCTGGCTCCTCGCCGAGGAATGCGGCCCCATCAGCGGCTAGCCTTCGATTTGGAGCAGCACACGTTCATCGGCCGCAACCCACCGAAGGATGCGAGCATGATTCCGACGAAACAGGAGTGAACCGTTGAAGCGGGCCACTCCCAATATCAGCCGTCTTCCAGCGAGCTGCGTTATCCGACACCTGTCGGACATTTTGCTCGACAAATCCGACACTTGTCGGCAAACTCATGAATTATGGCGAAAAAAGCCCTCCCACCTCTCTCCGCCGCCGAGCAGGCGCTCATGGACATCCTTTGGAAAAACCATCCCGCGTCCGTTTTGGAACTGCTGGAGGCCGTCAATCAATGTCGTGACGAGCCGGTGACCCGCAACACACTCCAAACTCAGCTCACCCGGCTCGAAGCCAAAGGCTGGATCGTGCGCGATGACTCCAGCCGCAGCCACGCCTACGAACCGGCTGTGCCGGAGCAGCGCGGCCGTACCAGCGTGCTCACCGAGCTGAAGCAGCGACTCTTTGGCGGCAGCGGCCTCGCCCTCGTGCGCTGCCTCGTCGAGAGCGGAGAGATCAACGAAGAGGAACTGGCAGAACTGCGCAAGCTCGTCCGAGGCAGGAAAGGCGGAGCCGAGTCATGAGCACGGAAACCATCACCTTCATCAATTTTCTGGTACACAGCTTCGTCATCGGCGCGGCAGCGTGGCTGCTGGTCCGTTTCGTCATTCGCGATGCCCTGCGCCGCTGCATCCTCGCCAATCTCGCGGTGCTGATGTGCCTCTACAGCCCGTTCGACATCTCGATGCGGGATCTTTTTCCACCTCAGCAGCACGTCCCTGTCCTCACACCGATTCGCGAGACCTTCGAGCACGACTGGCGGGTGAAGGTGGAGCCCCAAAAGGTGATGCCCCGGCCCGTGTCCGTCCCTACCACGCCACCATGGAATCTGAGCGACAGCGTCAAATGGCTGCACCGCCTTTCCTGGCTCGTCACCGCCCTATTGCTCCTTCGCTTGCTGGTTCAAAGTTTTCGCCTACAGCGCTGGGCCTGGAGTCTGCGATACCCGGCTGCCTCTGAATACGACAAGCTGCCTGCCGATGTGAAGCCGGACCGCATCCGTGTTTTTGACGGCGAATGCACCCCCTGCGCCGCTGGCTGGTTCTTTCCCGTCATCGCGGTGCCCGCTCAGGCTTTTAAAGAACTCACACCGCCGCAATGGCGGTGGCTCATTCGGCATGAGAGCGAGCACCTGCGGACGAACGACACCGTGGCGGTGCTGCTGCAAAACATCGCCCTCGCCTTCCTGTGGTGGAATCCCTTCGTCCATGCCCTCATCGAGGAATTTTCCCGCGCACGCGAGGAGGCCTGTGACGCGGCCGCAGTCGAGGAAGATCCAGATCAGTCATCCTACATCGACTTCCTGCTCACCTGGGCGGCCAAGCCATCCCCCTCGCGTTTTGCGATGTCGATTGCTCGCTCGCGTCCGGTTCGTCGGCTCCAGGATCGTCTCGTGGCACTGATGGAAGCTCGGGGCGTGCGAAAAAAGGTCGGCGCGTTGTTTGTGCTCGGCTGCTTGGCCTTCGCCGTGCTCGCGCCATTCGTCGCGGCCTCTTTTGGCATTGCGACGGTATCAGCGCAGCCCGCCGAATCGTCGGATAAAGCCCCGGCGATGCTCACCCGGCTCTATCGCGTGGCTCCCGATTTTCTCGACGGTGCGGACACCGCCCTATCCAAGCTCGAAAAGCAAGGCATCACCTTTCCAGAAGGAGCCAGTGCATTGTTTCAGCCAGCCACATCCTCGCTCATCGTCCGCCATCACCCAGCGGCGCTCGATCAAATCGAGGCCATCATCGACCGTCTGCAGCACCGTCTCCCGCAGGTGCTCTTTCAGTGCAAACTCATTCAGGCCGACCAGCACATCGGCAGTCATGAAAGCGTTCTGAAGCCCGACGAAGCCGAAAAGCTGTGGAAGGAGAATGCTCAGAGAAAAGGCGTCGTTCTGCTGAGTGCTCCGCGTGTCACCAGCAAGATGGGCCAGGGAGCCACCGTCGAGGTCGCGCGCGAGGTTCTCCCCGAGAAGTCCGAGTCGAAAGGCATCGTAATCGAAGCCAAGTTCATCGGCCCTAGCATCAAACTCGTTGCCAATCCGGCGGCGGATGGAAAAGCGAGCATCGAGGTCAAAGTCGATCTCGGCATCGATCCTGATGCCGAACGTACGTGGCTGCCAAATAAGGACGCACAGCCGGACTGGACCCGTGTGCAAACCCTCAGCGTCTCCTCCAAGGCCATTCTCGCGAGCGGCGAAACGCTGGTCCTGCATCTGCCTGGTGCCAAAAAGCATGTCACCGTGCTGATCACAGCCGAGGCGCTGAATCCATCCGGTCAGAAAGCCATTAGCTTTGAATCCACCGCCACCATGCAGCCCTCCAGCACTGGCATCGATATGCCTGACAAGGTTGTCAGCGATTGGGCTGTGCGTGCTTACAAGCTGCCCAAAAGTTTTCCGCAGGACAAAACGCCTGTCGAACTTCTCAAATCCGCTGGCATCGCCTTCCCAAAAGGCGCGGATGCGTCGCTCAAGGATGAAAAACTCATCGTGCGGAACACCAAGGCGAATTTAGAACTGATCGAGGTTTGGCTCGATGCCCTAATTCAACGCGAGGTCAAAAAGAGCGTGCACCTTACCGTGCTAGTCGCCGAGACGAAAGGCGACGCTGTTAAGCAACTGCATGACTGGCTGCTACCTTCGACCGAAAAGGTGAACGCCACCCAAACACCTGCAACTACCGAGCCGCCGCCACCCACCGTGCTGCGGCAGTTCACCATGAGCGGCATCTTCACGCAGCCTCAATTCGAAAAGCTGATGAAGAGATTTGCCGTCTCCGATGCCAAGCTGGAAAAGCTGAAGCCCAATCCGAATTCACAAATGTATGTCCTCCCCGCCGCCATGGGAGGTCAGGAGATGAAAGTCGATCCCATGATCGGCCCCGACGGAAACAGCATCGAGCTCATCATTCGCACGCCCTCGCAGGATCAAAACCCCGCCAGCGGCATTTCCACCGCCGTCACCATTTGGGACGGTCAGACCGTTGTTTTGGGCTCCCAGCCTTCCGAGGGCGTTTCGAGGTTCCTCTTCATCACGGGTTCCCTCATCGAAGAGAGAGGGCAAAAAGTGAAATGAGGTTTTGCCGCTGAGTGGCGACGCCTTCATCATGAGCACACACGCCGCCAGCCTCGTGTCGCACATCACACACACTTTGACGTGGCATCTGCGATTGCCGCTTGTCTCTTCATTCGTCATTTCATCATCATGCCCAAACTCGCCGCCTTCCCGAAAGCCTTCATGGTCGCCCTTTGCAAAGAA
>CAYMHJ010000405.1:0-5425 GCA_964390165.1 uncultured Prosthecobacter sp.
AAAGCCGCGCTTCTTTGCCGGGGAAGCCGAGGATGAGGATGTCGTTCTTCTTGTCCGCGTCGAAATCGTGGACGTAGGCGAAGAAGTTGTCCGAGTAGCCATTGATGCTGAAAATCTTCGGCTCGTAGTAGGCGTGCTTCTTTTCAAACGCCGGTCCTTCCCACCAAAACGGCCCCGCGACGACGTCGGGTTTTCCGTCGCCGTTGATGTCACCGATCGCGGCGCCCTCGGAGTAAAAGTCACCGTGCAGCTGCTGGCGCTTCCAGGTGATCTGCGTGGCGGCGTGAAGGCTGGAAGCCGCGAGGAGGGCGAAAAGGATGCTTTTCATGGTTGGAGGACTGAAACGCTATCAGACCTGCCTGCCATCGGACAAGGATTGGTTTGAATCGGACGCAGTAGAGAAGAAATGACCGCTGGAGAAAATTGAACATTTTTAGCAAGATTCCACCGATCTTGCATCTGCAAGATGAATGCGGGCCCTTGATCTGCTTCCCACTTTTTGACTCATGAAACTATTCTTCACACGCTCACTCACGCTCCTTTCACTCATGGTCACACTTCAGAGTGGTCTTCTTCGGGCTGCCCTGGATGAATCCACGCTGAAGCCCCTCGGGATGAATGTGGGGGATGTGAATTTCTTCTTCACGCCCTACTTCGCTAATGCGGTGGCTCAGGGCGGCGAATGGCTGGAGTTTGAAGGACTCGGATTCGGAACGCGCATCCGCCATTTTGGCGAAGAGCAGTTTGATGAGAATGGTTGCCCAAAATTTCTCAAACCAGGGAAGAGGCTGCGGCTGATCCTTTATGGGCTGGACACGGAGTATGGCAGCTTCCGCCCTGCATCCTGGCCTCTGCGGGACGGGGAGTTGGCGAAAGGGAAGGTGGTGGTGACCTGGAAGGGCAATGCGGACATCCGTCTGAGTGGGGCGACTTTTCTTCAGGGTGAATCTAATGGTGCAGAGACGGGCAGCATCAACAATGGACGCCGTGTGTATCTGCAAACGACGCCGCAGGGGAACAACACGCTGACGGTGGAGGATATCGTGACTCCGGTGACGGAGATCAAGGCATGGCTGCCCGATCCTGAGAATCCGAACACGAGCACGCTCGAAGGGCAGCTTTTCCATCCTACGTTTCTTTCCCGCATCGCTGAGCTGGGGGATGGGCTGGGCTTTCTGAGGCCGATGGACTGGGTGAAGACGAACGCCAGCCCACAAAAGAGCTGGAGTGACCGCCGCCTGCCTGGCCACGTGTTTCAAACGGGTGTGCTGAGCGAGCGTGATCCGACGGAGCCCTTCGACATCAGTGCTGGAGAGCGTGAGACGGGAGTGGCTTTCGAGCACATGGTGGCGCTCTGCAATCAAACGAACAAGGACCTCTGGATCACCATCCCGCATCTGGCGGTGGAGGATGCGCCCGCCGGACAGGACAACTTTGTCACCAAGCTGGCGAAGCTGATCCGCTTCGGCAGTGATGGGGTGGAACCCTTCAGCAGTCCACAGGTGGATCCCGCCTTTCCACCGCTGAAACCCAGCCTGCGGGTGTATGTGGAGTACTCGAACGAGATCTGGAGCAGTGGCTTCAGCTTCCCGCAGGGGAACTGGGCTGAGGAGCGTGCCGCCCAGCAGGGCATCTCACGCGCGCAGTTCAATGCACGCCGCTTCTGCGAGGTGTGGCGGACTTTTGAGCAGGTGTTCGGAAATGAACAGACCACAGGTGGAAACCCGCAGCCTCGGCTAATCAAAGTGGCGGCGGTCTTCACCGGTAATGACACCTACACGGAGGAGTATCTTGATGAGATCAAAAGCTTCGGTGCCTCGCTATCCCCGGCTCAGGAGCCGGACATGATCGCTCCCACGACCTATTTCGGAAATGACATCCAGGGTTTCGCCTTTCAACGCGCGCAGGAGCAGAAGGGGACCGATGATCCGTGGTTTCTCACGACGGCGAACTTTGACAATGATCCGACCGCGGGAATAGAGCTGCGTCCGGTGTCCGCCCCTCCGACGAGCCCCTACTGGGCGGGTTCGAGAATCAATGCCCACCTGGATGAGGTCTTCCGCGAATGGACTCGGCGCATGCTGTCAGGCTCGTCCCAGACGGGCAGCGGGCCGGATGCCACCGGCGTGGGCGGGGGATTCAGCGACGGGCTGCGTGTCATGGCGCTGACTAAATTCAGCACGCGCAAGCCGTTGGTGACCTACGAGGGCGGCCCATCGCTTTTCATCGATGCCTTCGATGGCGGTGATGATCGTGATGACGGTCTGACGACCTTCATGGAAGTGGTGAACCGCCAGCCTGAGATGGCGGAGGTGTATCGCATCCACCTTAATTTGGCGTGGTCGAAGGGGCTGCGCACGCACTCTCCGTATGTGGAG
The DNA here is from genome assembly GCA_964390165.1 of uncultured Prosthecobacter sp. GTDB lineage: Bacteria > Verrucomicrobiota > Verrucomicrobiia > Verrucomicrobiales > Verrucomicrobiaceae > Prosthecobacter. Next base: position 2,379 of record CAYMHJ010000405.1, read on the forward strand.
TCGGGCGGCTGGGGAAAGTTCGGTCAGTGGGGGCATCTGGAAAGCATCCGCCAGCCGACAGAAAGCTCGCCGAAGTGGAAATTTCTGATCGACTGGCAGAGCGAGGTTGGAACGCTCCGGCACATCGACGATCTTCAGGGCACGCGACCAAGCTTTGTGACAGCCGCGAAGCTGCCCACGGCCATCTTTGGCACGTCCTACTTCACGACGATCACGACCACCGGAGGCGAAGGCGAGCGCACGGTGGAGCTGATCGGCTCGGTAATTTCGGATGGACTCACGGCCAGCACAAGTGGTGGCAGCCTCACCCTTAGCCGTACGCCGACAAGTGCGGGTGACAACTTTCTCTTCCTGCGTGTGAAGGACACCGATGGTGATCCAGCCTGGCGCATCTTCTTCTTTAAAACAGTCGGCGGGCCGGACATCATTGTGGAAAGCAATCTTGAAGGCGTAAATCCCGCGCTGAATCTGCCTGCGGCGGCAAGCTATGCGCAGAAGTCCGGCATCACCAGCAGCGGCTGGGATAAGGGGAATGGCCTCACGGCGGAGAGTGGCGACGACGGGCTCTTTTTCTCCCAGGAGATGCCGGCCGACGAGGCGGCATCAACCCTGGCACAGGCTATCGCGGGCAATGAATTCTGGACACTGACGCTAACGGGTTCCGCTGCCACACCGCTGAAGCTGCGCCGCGCGGAAGTGCGCTTCTCCATGTTGAGGCAGACCTTCCATGCGCCGCGAACTTTCGCCCTGATGACCAGCCTGGGCGGCTTCAGTGCGGCGAATGCGGTATTCATCTCTCCACGAATGGAGGATCTGGGAGAGCAGGAGTTTGTCTTCCGGCTGCCGGACACCGCTGCTTTTGAAAGCGTGACCAGCGCTGTGCAAATCCGCATTTATGGTTTCGCCGGGCGCTTCGCCGGACACGTCGCTGCATTGCGTGCCTTCAAACTCACAGAGGCGGGAGCTCAGGCATCGGCGTTGGAGCCAGCTTCGAAGTCTCTGACGGCTGCCGGTGGCGTTTACCAGATCGACATTAATCTTGCCGGTGCATGGAAGGTTACGGATTCCATGCCCTTTGTGACGGTCTCGCCCACCTCCGGTGTCGGGCCGGGAAGGGTCAACGTCAACGTGCAGCCTAACAATACTAAAGCCATCCGCGGCGGCAACATTAAGATCGGCACGGCAGTGCATGTGCTTGCACAGGCTGCCGCCATCGCTCCGGTTATTTCTGCTCCGGCTAGCGTGCCGCCACTTACAGTCAGTGGACTTTTTACAATGACCATTCCGACGCTGAATCCACCGGCTGTCTATACCATCAAGGGCAAGTTCCCACCCGGTCTGAAGCTGGACCAGACCACCGGCATCATCTCCGGCAAGCCTTCCGTCCCTGGCATTTTTGATTTCTCTGTCTCTGCCTCGAATGCCGCAGGCAAAGCCGCAGATACCCTGCTTTTCAGCTTCAACGTCACGGCTCTGGACCCGGCACTCATTGGCAGCTACCACGGCTTCATCACCCGGCAGTCGTTTGTAAATGGAGGGCTGGGTTCACGTCTCGAACTTTCCACCACGAAGAGCGGTGGGGTGTCTGGGAAAATTATCAGTGGCACTGCATCCCTGGCTTTCAAAGGACAGCTCGACGCCGATGCCCTCGACACGGATCACCCCGGCTTCACGGTGAGCATTCCCCGCCCGAAAAGCACTCCCATCGTGCTCGACGTCACCCTGGATCGCGCAAATAACACCCTTTCTGGCAAGCTCACGGAGTTTGGCGGAGCTTCGGCAGTCGTTCAGGGCTGGCGGAATGGCTGGACGATTTCGAACAAAGCCTCCGCTCTCAAGGGTTACCACACCTTCAGCATTGCGCAGACGGGTTTTGACCCTGGTGTGCTGCCAGAAGGTGAAGGCTACGGCTCCTTCACAGTGCCTGACAATGGTGTGGTGAAGGTGGCGGGTAAATTGTCTGATGGCAGCGGCTTCACTACCTCATCTTTTGTTGGCCAGGGTGGACAGTTATTGTTGTATTCGGCTCTGTATCAAAATCGCGGTTCCTTTGGCGGAGTCATCACCATCAATGCGGGCGGAATCGAGTCCTTCCCCGGCGAGCTTGTGCCTATGTGGTCGAAGGGGCTGACACCGACCAAGATTGTGGATCGCATCTATAGAGACGGCTTTAATGCCGTGCCCATGCAGGTGCTCGGCGGCAGGTATGTACAGCCAACTCCGGGAGGCCTGCTGATGAATCTCGCGCCGGGATCAGGCAATGCCGAACTGGTATTCACCGGAGGAAGTCTCGAACATGCTGAAGGCTCCGCGCCCGATGTGAGCGTGACTGTGAGCAATCCGACGACCACGGGAACGAAGAATGTCGCCATCGTTCCAGGTCCAGCTTCTGGTCTTAACAACGGCAAGGTGACGATCAGCCTCACTAGCAGCAATGGGCTTTTCACCGGTAAGTTTTCCATCCCAGGCACTGGTGGCTTTCCTGAACGCACGGTTAACTATCAGGGCATGATCGTGAACATTTCCGGTAATGGCAGTGGTCGTGGATTTTTCCTGCTTCCCCTCAATCCATTTTCACCAGCGGGGAAGCTCTCGCAAACACCGATCCTTTCGGGGCATGTCGAGATTCGACCCATTCTTCTCAATCCTTGAATGCTGCATTCATGTCGGCACGAAAAAGGCCGCCGGGTGATGAACCACGGCGGCCTCGGAATTGGTGAAGGGGGATTACTTGGTTCCAGCAGCCTTGAGATCGTTGTACATCTGGAAGCCCTGCTCAGGCGTCAGGCCTTCATGCACCACGCCGCGAACGGCCTGCATCATGCTGATCGGCGCATCGCTCTGGAAGATGTTGCGGCCCATATCGACTCCATTCGCGCCCTGCTGGATGGCGTTGTAGCACATCGTCAGCGCGTCGAGTTCGGGGAGCTTCTTGCCACCAGCGATCACGATCGGCACAGGGCAGCAGCTCGTCACGGTATCGAATTCAGTGTCCGTGTAGTAGCACTTCACCACGTTCGCGCCGAGTTCCGCCATGATGCGGGTGG
>CAYMHJ010000406.1:0-5376 GCA_964390165.1 uncultured Prosthecobacter sp.
TACCCGCAGCTGCGGCGAGGGAGAGCATGAGGGTTCGCTCAGCAAAAGCCGAAGTGGATAGCGCGCAGAGCAGCCCACAGAGCAAGGCATTTGGTATCTTCATGGTGTAGCTATAAGAAACGGGATGATGGTGTGGAGGATTTGGCGCAGGTGCATGGGGAGTTGCAATTGCAGTTGCATTATTTGGCCGTGGCGGCGCGGGCGATGTCGATGTCGCGGCGGGCGTCGTCGGTCAGGCGGACCCAATCAATGGTGCGCGTCTTGGAGAGGAATTGCGGGTGGTAATTGGCGGTGGCGGAAGCGGCGTAGGCTTTCCAATGCGCGAGCGCGGACTCGAGGACGGAGATGGCGGCAGCTTGTTCGGACGGAACTCCGGTGGTGCGAAACTCATGCAGGTGGGTGGCGCCACGGATTTTCGAGGCATAGTAGTTGGCGAGGTGGGCGAATGATTCGATGTCGTAGAGGAGTTCGCTGAGCTCTTTCGCGATGGGGCGTCGAGCTGCGCGGATGGAGCGGACATAGGCGAGGGAGGCAGAGGCGTCGGCCTCGAGTCGATTGGCGACGGCCGTGGGAGGCGTCAGGCCTTTCTTCGGATTACCGAGGCGGGCCGCGACATACTCGGGAATACTGAGGAGGCCGGAGCCGGGCATGGTCTTTGTAGAGATGAAATCATCTACCGATTTGAAGCCCTTGCGCAATTCGAGGCAGCCTTCGACGGCCCACTTGAAGTCCCAGTCGATCCAGTGGAATTGGTTGACGAGAGCGATGGTGCGGGAGGCGGAGGTCCACGCGTCGAGCAGTGGCTGGGCGGGCACATCGGGAAAGTGATTCTGCACGATGGCGGTGAGCCGAGCTGGCGGCAGGTCCGGGTCGTAGCCGAGGCGGCCCCAGAGCAGGAAGTTGAACCAGTGTTTGCGGATCTCGAGGTCGCGCGGGTGATTGGGGCGGGTGCTGATGAATTCGCGTCCCCAGGTGTAGCTGTCCGAACCCATGTCGTATCCGGCGGTAAGGTCGGGACCGGGTAGATTCTTCATGAAGGCGCTGACGTAAGCGGGGTCAGCCCAGCGGAAGTGAAAGAGGTCGTCGTTGCGGAGATTCCACCAGCTCTTGATGCCATGTTTCTTTAAGTCGGGAATGATTTCCTCTTCCGCCCAATGCGGGGTGGGCGTGGAGTGAAGGCGAGCGCGGGTGTATTTGTAGCTGAGGCTGATTGGGCCGGGATATCGGCGGACAAAGCTATCGATGATCCGGTCTATGCCAGCCTCCCAGACTCGGTGGTAAACTTCGATGGACCTACCAGGCTGGAGTTTTTTCGCATCAAGGATGCCTTCGCCGTAGGTGGCCCAGAGCCACTTTTCGCGACCAAATTCATCGTCGCGATCCTCCATGTTTTCGCCGGGAGTGAAGCCGATACCCGCGAGATCAGGATAGGTGAGGATGAACTCGCGCACACAAGCACGGAGGTAGGCAATGGTGCGGGGGTTGGTCTGGTCGTTGTTGACGCCGTAGAGGCCCGCGTCGCCTTTGAGGTTCTGCTGTTGGCGATACCAGCCGGCCGGAGCGAGGCTGTTCATCCAGATGTTCCAGGTGACGAAATGGACTTCGATGCTGCGGTCCTTGGCGTGGCGCATGACGCGCCGCCAGAAGTCGATCTTTTCATCGATGGTCATCGACTTGAGGACGATGAGGTTGTCGAGCACCTGTTGGGAGACGCCGCTGCCGGCGATGAATTTTGCGGCGGACTCTTCGGTGTGGTCGGTGTCGAGCGGGAAAGCGGTGCCGCAGACGTCGCGCAGCGCGGCATCGGGGTAGTCGGCGAGTTTCACCATCGAGGGGAACGGATGCGGGTTCCAGAGGCCGAGGGAGTTGTAGCGGTGCCGGGCCATGCTGTCGAGGAACTCGCGCCAGAACTCGAAATTCCACATCTCGGCGATGTTGGCCTGGGCGGCATCGCCAGCGTCCTGATACGACGGGTTGCGGATATCGAGCGGAATGTTGAACTTCAGGCCACGGCGAGCCACGTGGGGTATGCCAGTGGCGTTTTGGATGCGTGAGGCGTCACCGGAAGCAAGGCGAAGCTGCTCGGCGAGTTCGAGACCTCCGTAAAGGATGCCGCGAGGATCGCCACCGCGGACGGTGATGGCTCCGCTGGAAGCATCGCGTGAGAGGGCGTAGGCCTGAGGAGCGAGTGATGGGTCGAGCTTGAGGGAGATGGCGTTCGTCTGGCCGGAGGCCGGAAGTGCAGCCTGAATCTCAGCGGCGGCGAAGGCCGCCTGAGGTAGGCTGGCGTCAAAACTGAGGGTCGCGGCGGAAGCGTTGAACGAGACAAAGGCGAAGGTCAGAATGCTAGCAAATCGCATGAAATGGTGGTGATTAAATTGGCATCAGCCTGAGTCTCCGTGTCATCCATTAAGGCTTTGAGCCGGTGATCTCCGCGCAGAGCTTGAAGAAGCCGCGCTTGCGCTCCGAGCTAGTCGTCCAGTTGACCGGCATGGATTGGTAGCCCTCATCAAATCCCTCACCTTTCATGCGGTAGTCGAAATAGCCCCATGACGCGTGTTCGCTGACGGCGGCGATGAAGTTGTTCATCGGCTGATCGAAATCGAAGTGGTCGTCCTCATTGAAGAGCACCGGCATCGTCCGCCACGTCGGCAACGCCTGGGTGAGCTTGACCATCTCGACGATGCGTTTGGGGTCCTTGACGCCGTTGCCATGAATCAGCGCGAAGTCTGACACCTTGATAACCTCCGCTGTCGGAATGACGTTTCCAGCAAAGGATGTTCCCACCAGTAATCGCCACCCGTCGGCAGCCTTCGTATCACGCACCCGTGCGATGAGTTCGTGAACACGATGGATGCGGAGAATCTCGGGCCGGTAGCCCTTGTTCGCCTCGTTGTTGACCTCGATCAGCAGATTCCGCCAGCCGCCAGCGAGCAGCCATTGAGTCGCATTGTCGGTTGCCGTGCGAACGGCATCCTCATCGCGGAAACGTGGTGACTGGCCAAAGTAAAAATAGCCGACGATGGGCACCATCCCGAGCCGGTCGGCCTCGTCGAGCACGCGCTTCATGCGGTCCAGAAATGCCGGGCGCATCGAGCCGTCAGGGTTGAAGGCGTTGTTCTCCCATGGCTGCAAGCGTGAATAGCCCTCTGGCGAACCTCCCTGGAAGTTCACGGTAAACGACAGAAGCCCGTGCTTGCGCCACTCAGGCATCATGCCGATGAACTCGCGCACGTTGCGTTCGGCATCCCACTTTCCGGTGTCGGGATATTTCCAGCGCCCTGCCGTCTCTGGGTTCAAGTCGTCGAAGGTCGCCTGAACCATCCGCGAGTTCATGAGCAGGCCTTCGACGCGGTGTCCGCGCCACTCGCGTCCCGCGTAGGTCGGTTTGCCGTTGATGTGGAAGTCCCCGCCTTGGATGGATACGACGGTTTCTCCATACGCGAGGTTCAACGCGGCCAAGAAGGTGAGAAACGAAATGACTAGCGTGGCGCGCCTCGTTCTCTGCGGGCGCACAGTATCGGCGAAACGGTCGAGTCCGTTGGGTTTGTTGTGTTTCATGAGATGTGGCGACTGGCTGGATGATGGAGGTTGACCGACCGCTGCTTCTTTACCGGAAGATCAGGTCTCCCACGAACTCGTTCGTCTTGAAGAAGTCGGCAGTGGCAGAGCCATGCTGATGCCGGTGGCGCGGAGGAAGAAACGGCGGTTGGAGGTGGCGAGGGGTGATTTTTGCATGGTTATGGAAGGTGTTGGAGGGTGAGCAGCGAGACTTGCACATCATCGAGATAGTGAACCAAAACGGGCCGCGAAGTGTCCTCCGGCGGCACGGCACCGAAGATCAGCACCAGCGTCTTCGATCCCGGCGGCAGGCGCAGCTTCATGGAAAAGGTGTGCCAGCCCGATTTACCGGGCAGCGTGTCAAAACGCTGCGATTCCGACACCACGCCATCGCTCTCCACCTTCGACCAGAAGTTCTTCGTGGCCGTCTCCGGCCCCTCATCCAACGCGATGGCACGGATGAGGTAACGCGAGCTCAGATCGCTGTTCGTGGCGCAGAACGAAGCGGTGACCTCCGCTTCCGCCTCACCATTCATCATGGCCACAGGCTGCGAGCGTAGATCGAGCACCTGATAGGCACGCGATGTGTGGTTCTTCACCGGCTTCTGCGGCGGAATCGGCTCCAGACGCAGCATGCGTTCACCCTGCAAAGGCAGCACGTTTTCCTCGGCAGCAACGATGATGGCTTCATCCATGCCCCACTGCCCCACATGATCTGGCAGCCCATCTTTGAGTGTTTGAGTCACATCCTCCAAACCGGCATCGAAAGCCAACAGCGGCACTTTCTTCACCGCCGCCCGCTGATTCACAAAACCAAAGACCACCGACGTGCAGAGCATCCCAAAAACAATCCCCGCCGCCGCCGCGGTGAGTGGTCGCCAGGCATACCAGCGCGGCGTGCGATTCATCTTGGGCTGCACGCCGGAAGGCTTTGAGTCCAACAACGAGACGATGCTGTCATCACGCAAGCGAGTAATCAGCGCCTGCTCGTCCACCATGAGTCGCGCCATGGCTGCACGAGCCGCAGAGTTCATTCGCAACAGGTCGTTCAAAACAGCACGCGAAGAGGCGTCTTGGGTATTGCGCACCGCTTGAAGCAAGGCGAGCAACTGATGATCTAACGAGTTTGGGCCAGCATTCATGAGGCGAGGCGGAGTTGACGTTCGATGCAGGCACTGAGCTGCTCACGAAGACGCAGCAGAATCATCTTCACCGCACTCTCGCTGCGGCCCGTAGCTTCGGAGAGTTCGCACACACTGCGGCCAGCGATGTAGTGTTGCTGAAGCAGATCACGCTGCTCTGGCTTCACTTTCTGAAGGCATTCACCCAGGGCCTCGCGGCGATCCTCAAACTGCTCTGCCAACGTCTCGGTCTCCTCGGCCATGGCCAACACCACATCTTCATCAAAGATGAGTCGGTCGCGCATCTTATCGCGGATGTGGGACAAAACGGTGAACCGAGTCACAGCAAAGGCCCAGGGGAGAAACTCGGTGTCCGGGTCCCAGTCGGCAGACTTTTCCCAGAGCTTCACACAAGTCGCCTGCAGCACCTCCTGAGCATCCTGCCGATGGCCGAGCTGGGCATGACAAAACGCCTCCAACGCCGGCTGATGCCGCGTAAGTGCTGCGATGAATCGTGAGGGGTCGGTTGCGAAAGAAGCCATCTCCATTGGGTTATTCCATAAGGGGTGGCAGTGGTCACATTTTTCTTGTTACCGCAGTTTGATCAAGGCAGGTGTCTCCGTGCTGGCCTCGATGGCTTTGATGGTATCGCGGACGGAGTTGGCTTTTTGAAGGCCGAGGTGTTTGGGGAAGT